>CAMDLH010000065.1 GCA_945901405.1 Bordetella parapertussis
GCCTCATGCTCATCCCAGGTTACCCACCGGGGTGCTCGCCTCCCGCCTGAAAGAGGCGGCGGGCCGCACCCCCGTGGATAACCTTTTGGCCGAGGTGACTCCCCCAAAAACCCGAAAAACCACCCACAAATACCCGTCACGAAGCAAAAGAATTACCGAAGGCATGCGCACGTGGGCTGGCAAAAACAACAACGCCCGCATGCGCGGGCGTTGTGATCAGTCATGGTGACGATAGACGCCGATTACTTGCTGCCCCAAGGTTTGATCGCTGCTTTCAACTGGGTGTAGCCGTCGATGTAACGCGGACGTTTGCCCGACGAGTATATCTTGTCGAAGGCGGCGAGTTGCGCGTCGAGCCAGGTGGCGAGTGCACTGTTGCCCGGATTTGCGGCCTTGTAAGCCTCGTTGATCAGCACGAAGTGGATGCGCGGATCGTATGGATCCTTGGTGCCGCCGACGGTTTCGTCGCCATTCAACAAGCGCATCAGCATGGCGTCGGCTGAACCGAGGGTCTGCTCGAATATCGGAGCGCCTTCCATGCGGTACATCACGCTGGTCATGTCCTTGCCGTTGGTCATGGTGAAGCCCATGTCTTTCCACACCTGCTTCATATCCTTGCCGGCCTTGACGTGATCGAGCACCAGTTGGCCCCACGCGCGCAGCACATCGGGTGCATCCGCCATCAGGTCGGTCAAACGGTCGCCGTCGAGGTCGGTTGCGTAAACGACGCAGCCGCGCTGATTCATCATGTCGTGCAGCAACAGGCCGAAGTTGGTGTCGGAGATGTGCTCGTAGACATCGCCGCCCCAGTTTTCCATGCCGGCTTTGAAATCCTTCGGCAGCAGCGCCGCGATGGCATCGACGTTTTCCTTGTGCTCTTCGTAGGCATCCACCGCGTACTGGCGTTTCAGTTTGAACTTCGTGCCTTGCAACAGCCAGCGCATGATGCCGGCGTTGACCGCGTCTTCCTTCGCTTGCGTGGGCTTGGTGGCGATACGGCCGATCTGGCCAGTGTCATGCACCAGTTTCAGGAACAGGCGCGCGGCGTAGGCCATGCGCACGCCCGGCGTATTCATTTGCGAGTGAATATTGCCGGTGGCTTTATCGACTGCGAATTTTTTGTTGTCCTGCGAATACGGCAGGCCTGGCATGAAGCGCACGTTGGTGATCGAGCCATACGGACGCACATTGCAATACACGCCGGCGGCGGTGCGCAGCGGCGCGTTGGCGGATTTACCCGCCACCACGACTTTTTTGCCGCCTTCGTTGACCATGAAGTCACCCGCGGTGGACCATTTCAGGCAGGTGTAATCCATCTTGCCGAACCACTCCAGCGGCTTTAACTTGGTGTCGTGACGATACTGCGCCATCATCGGGATGCCGAGGAACGGCAGGCCCAGCACGTCCAGCGCCATGATCGTGCCGTTCAGCGCAAAGGTATCGGTAAACGCATGCGCCACGGGTTTCACGCCGCCCGCATCGTTGCCGCCTTCCCAGATCACCGCGTCACTGATGCCGCGCGGCTGAATCTTGGAGCGCTTGAAGATACCATCCAGGTGTTTGAATAAATCGCCTTCCTGTTCTTCCTTGGCGATTTTGAAAAGGTCGAGATTTGCGGTCATGTTTTTGATTCTCCGTTCGAATGTGATCGGTGTGTTGAGAGTTGGATGTCGATGGGGTCTGTTTATCCGTGGCGGAATTATCTCATTTATTGAATTGCGCACAAACGACCGGCATTCCGGCCGCCGCATATCCACACGGCAAAATACAAATAGCACGCCGCGCCGCCTTCCGCAGGCGCGCGCTCATGGGGCATCGGAGCGGCGGCGCCGTGCCGCCAGCGAAATCAGGCTGCCTGTATGTTGGACGCTTGTTTTCCCTTGGGGCCTTGCGTGACCTCAAAGGAAACCTTCTGACCCTCTTTCAGGGTCTTGAAGCCGCCCATCTGGATCGCCGAGAAATGCGCGAAGAGGTCTTCGCTGCCATCGTCGGACTTGATGAACCCGTAGCCCTTGGCGTCATTGAACCACTTAACCGTACCTGTTGGCATAACAGTCCTTCGGAAGAAATACGGGCCTCCAGCCCGCGACTATCCACCCCTGCCTGCCCGCAAATCCGCTCACCCCAAAAACTGCCTGAACGGCTTCGACTGACGCCAGAGGACAGATACCCAGCCTGCTTTCTAGGCCAACAATTTGTCAAAGTCAAGTACGCGCTGGATGTGACGAACGGCGTTTAACCACCGTCTGTCTGTACGCCACTTGATATTTCCGCGATAATGTCCAAAATAGCAAATAGCAAGCTGGATTGGGTGTTAATACCGCGTATGGCAGACAGAAACCGGGAAGATACTGTACTTGAGGCGAAGAGGGCTAAGACCAAGCCTCCGCCCATGTTCAAGGTCATGCTTTTGAACGACGATTACACGCCGATGGATTTCGTCATCGTCGTGCTGCAGAAGTTTTTTTCGTTAAGCCGCGATAAAGCAACGCAGGTGATGCTGAAAGTGCATCGCGAAGGAATGGGGGTTTGCGGCGTTTACGCAAGGGATGTGGCCGCAACCAAGGTCGAGCAAGTGCGGTCGTTCGCCAAACAGCATCAACATCCGTTACAGTGCATGATGGAAGAGAACTGACGAGACGCCGATGATTGCCCAGGAACTTGAGGTGAGTCTGCATATGGCGTTCATGGACGCCAGGGAGCGGCGCCACGAGTTCATCACCGTGGAGCATCTGCTGTTGGCGCTGCTTGACAACCCGTCCGCCTTGCACGAACTCAAGGCCTGCGGCGCGGATATCGACGAGTTGCGCAAGCTTGTCGGCGAGCAGGTGTTACAGAACATTTTCACCTATACCCATGATGAGGCAAGGGAGTTAATGCTCAAGGTTCACCGCGACGGTATCGGACTTTGCGGCCCTTATGGGATGGATGACGCGGTAGGCAAGGCCGAGCAGGTCAGGACGTACGCCAAAGAGCACCAACATCCGTTACAACGTTTAGTGGTACGATGTGCGCTGGAAGTTAACTAAAACTCCAAGGATAGGAACACGATGATCGCTCAAGAGCTCGAAGTCAGTCTGCACATGGCCTTCATGGAGGCGCGGCAAAAGCGTCACGAGTTCATTACCGTGGAGCATCTGCTGCTTGCGTTGTTCGACAACCCGTCGGCCTCGGATGTGCTGAAAGCCTGCGCCGCCGATATCGAGGATATGCGCAAACTCGTGTCCGAATTCGTGACCGAGCACACGCCGATACTCGCGGGCGAGGACGTGGACACGCAGCCCACGCTGGGTTTTCAGCGCGTGATCCAGCGCGCCATTTTGCACGTGCAGTCATCCGGCAAAAAAGAAGTCACGGGTGCCAACGTGCTGGTGGCGATCTTCGGCGAAAAGGACTCGCACGCGGTTTATTTTCTGCATCAGAAGGGCGTCACCCGCCTTGACGTGGTGAACTTTATTTCGCACGGCATCAGCAAGACGCCGCAGGCAGCACCCGCCAAGCAGGAGGCGGAAAGCGACAACGAGCAGGAAGCCCAGCCGGGCGGCGCGCTTGAAACCTACACGCTGAATCTTAATCAACTCGCAAGTCAGGGCAAGATCGATCCGCTGATCGGCCGCGACAAGGAAGTCGAGCGTGTGATCCAAACGCTGTGCCGGCGGCGCAAGAATAACCCGCTGCTGGTGGGCGAAGCCGGCGTGGGCAAGACCGCGATCGCCGAAGGCCTCGCGCGCCGCATCGTCGAGGACACCGTGCCCGACATTCTGAAAAAGAGCACGGTATACGCGCTCGACATGGGTGCGTTGCTCGCGGGCACCAAGTATCGCGGCGATTTCGAGCAGCGGTTGAAAGCGGTGCTCAAGCAATTGAAGGACGACACCAACGCGGTGTTGTTCATTGACGAAATTCACACGCTGATCGGCGCGGGCGCGGCCTCGGGCGGCACGCTGGATGCGTCAAATTTGTTGAAGCCCGCGTTATCGACCGGGCAATTGAAATGCATCGGCGCCACCACCTACACCGAGTATCGCGGCGTGTTCGAGAAAGATCACGCGCTGGCGCGGCGCTTCCAGAAAATCGACGTGCTTGAGCCGAGCGTCGATGAGACCGTGCTGATACTCAAGGGCCTCAAGTCGCGCTTCGAGGAGCACCACGGTGTCAAATACATGGCCTCGGCTTTAACCGCGGCGGCCGAGTTGTCCGCGCGCTTTATCAACGACCGCCACTTGCCCGACAAGGCGATCGACGTAATCGACGAAGCGGGTGCGGCACAACGCATACAGCCGAAATCGAAACAGAAAAAAGTCATCAGCAAACACGAGATCGAGGACATCATCGCCAAGATCACGCGCATACCGGCGCAGACCGTGTCCAGTGATGACCGCAACTCGCTGAAAAACCTCGACCGCAATTTGAAGGCAGTGGTGTTTGGGCAGGATAAATCGATAGACGCGCTGGCCGCCGCTATTAAAATGGCGCGCAGCGGTTTGGGTAATCCGCAAAAACCCATAGGCTGCTTCCTGTTCTCCGGTCCGACCGGCGTGGGCAAGACCGAAGTCGCGCGCCAGTTGGCTTACGTTATGGGCGTCGAACTCATACGCTTCGATATGTCCGAATACATGGAGCGGCACGCGGTATCGCGCTTGATCGGTGCGCCGCCGGGCTACGTGGGCTTCGATCAGGGCGGGTTGCTCACCGAGCAAATCACCAAGCAACCGTACTCGGTGCTGCTGCTCGACGAAATCGAAAAAGCGCACCCGGATGTGTTCAACATTCTGTTGCAGGTGATGGATCACGGCACGCTGACCGACAACAACGGCCGCAAGGCTGATTTCCGCAACGTGGTGATCATCATGACCACCAACGCGGGCGCCGCGGAGTTGTCGAAAACTTCAATGGGCTTCACGCAAAGCAAGCAGGCGGGCGACGAAATGGGCGAGATCAAGCGCATGTTCACGCCGGAATTCCGCAACCGGCTTGATGCGATCATTTCGTTTGCGGCACTGGACCGCGAAGTCATCCTGCGCGTGGTGGATAAATTCCTCATGCAACTCGAAGACCAGTTGCACGAGAAGAAAGTCGAAGTCACCTTCACCCAGCCGCTCAAGGATTATCTTGCGAAGAAAGGCTTCGACCCGGCGATGGGCGCCCGCCCGATGGCGCGGCTTATCCAGGACACCATACGCAGCGCGCTTGCCGACGAACTGTTGTTCGGCAAGCTCGCGGGCGGCGGCCGCGTGACCATAGACATCGACGGCAACGACAAGGTGAAACTCGTTTTCGCCGAAGCGCCCGCCAAGCCTGCCGAAAGCGTGGTCGAGTAGTTTTCGCTCGCGCGATGCTGGCTGGTAAAACCCTGCGGCGATATTGCGCGGCATTGTGGCTGCTGGCGGCGCCCGTGGCCGCCATTGCCGCCGACAGCGTGCAAATCACCAACGCCTGGGTGCGCGGCACGGTCGCGGGCCAGCGCGGCACGGGTGCATACATGGATATTGTCAGCGATGCGCCGGCGCGCGTGTTGTCCGCCACGTCTCCGGTTGCGGCCAGCGTCGAAATTCACAACATGAAGCTGGAAAACGGCGTGATGCGCATGTCGCCGGTGAAGGATATCGCGCTCGAACCCGGCAAGCCGTTCCGTCTGGCGCCCGGCGGCTATCATGTGATGATGATGGGGCTGAAAGAGCAGCTTAAAAAAGGCGGCAGCGTGCCCATCACGCTGACGGTCGAAGGCGCCGACAAAAAAGTGCGCCAGATCGAAATCAAGGCCGAGATTCGCGATCTCGCGGGCAGCGCGCACTAAGCAGACGGTATTCAGGCGGTATTCCGGTTGACACTCGTTCAGCCGTGGAGTTAACGTATTGTTCGCGCTGCGGCATCCGCCGGCAGCAGATCAAACAAGGGGAATCCTATGAGACATGGCAAGCGATTGATCGCAATGGCAATCGCAGCGGGCGCATGCGCGCCGCTGCACGCAGCCGATCCAAACAGCGCGCGCGCACTGGCGGCAACGTGCGCAACCTGCCACGGCACCGACGGGCGCAGCGTGGGTGGCGTGCCGCCGAGTATTGCAGGCCAAAGCAAGGCGGCGCTGCTGCAAGCGATGAAAGATTTTCGCGACGGCAAGCGCCCGGCGACCATCATGCATCAGCACGCCAAGGGTTATACCGATGCGCAGCTTGATGAGATCGCTGGTTATTTTGCGAATGTAAAACCGGCGGCCAGCGCGCCCGCGCGCAGCGGCGGCTATTAAGGAGAACATCATGACATTCGATAGACGTGAGTTTCTCAAATGGGCGTCGGCATCCGCGGGTGTTGCCGCGCTTTCAAGTTGCGCGACCACGGGCGGCGGCAGCGCCGGACGCGTGGTAGTGATCGGCGGCGGCTTTGGCGGCGCCACCGCGGCCAAATACGTAAAAATGTGGTCGCCCGACATTGAAGTGATTCTGGTCGAGCGCGACACGAACTTTGTCTCGTGCCCGATCAGCAATCTTGTGCTCGCGGGCACCACCACCATCAACGAAATATCCCGCGGTTACGGCGGGTTGGCCGACCGCGGCATCCAGATCGTGCGCGACAACGCGGTGGGCATCGACGCGGGTGCGAAAACCGTGCGACTGGCCGGCGGCAACACATTGCAGTACGACCGGCTGATTGTGTCACCCGGCGTTGACTTTATGTACGACACCATACCGGGGCTGAACAATACCGCCGCGCAAGAGCGCGTGCCGCACGCGTGGAAGGCAGGGCCGCAGACGCTGCTGCTGCGCAAACAGCTCGAATCGATGAAGGACGGCGGCGTGTTCGTGATGCACATACCGCTGGCGCCGTACCGCTGCCCGCCGGGGCCGTACGAGCGCATCTGTCAGGTGGCGGATTACTTCAAGCGCGCGAAACCCAAATCAAAAATCATCGTGCTCGACAGCAATCCCGATCTCGTCTCCAAGGCGGGCCTGTTCAGGGGCGCATGGAAGAACCTCTATCCGGGCATGATCGACTATCGCGGCAACAGCGAAATCGCCGACGTGGACGTGAAAGGCATGACCATCAAGCTCCAGTTCGGCGACGTCAAGGGCGACGTGCTCAACGTGGTGCCGCCGCAACGCGCGGGGGCGATTGCATCCGGCCTTATCACCGTTAACAACCGCTGGTGTGGCGTCGATTGGCTGACCTGTGAATCGGTCAAGGTTCCCGGCGTACACATTCTTGGCGACGCAACGTTATCCGCGGCTTTGATGCCCAAATCCGCAAGCATGGCAAATCAGCAGGCGAAAGTCTGCGCCGCGGCAGTGATATCGCTCATCAAGAATCAGCCCGTCAATCCGGCGCCGATGATGATGAACACCTGCTACAGCTTTGTCGATGCCAAACAGGTCGTGCATGTGGCGTCGGTGCACGCGTACAACGCTGCGGAGAAAACCATGAGCGTGGTCAAAGGGTCTGGTGGGTTGTCTACTGTGCCCAGCGATCTTGAGGGGCAGTATGCTTGGGGGTGGGCGCGCAATATTTGGGCGGAGGCGTTGACATAAGTTATTGATTCTTATAATAATTAGGATGGCATTGTCTCGGAAATTCTGGGCGATATAGTTCGAATATCATTCAAGATGGTGTGGTGTAAATCATTTGCGTTACGAACGCCGCCGCCCGGAGCAAACGCCGCTCCACCAGCTGGTGCGGGCGCACCATGAGACGTTTGCCACCGAGGTAGACGCGCGCAGCACGAATCTGCCGCAGTTCGTCAAAGACGAATTCACCTCCTATCTGGAGAGCGGCATTCTTGCCCACGGATTCCTGCGCTTGCGTTGTGACACCTGTATGCGCGCCACTCTGGTGGCGTTCATCTGCAAGCGGCGGGGCTGTCCCTCGTGCGGCACGCGCAGAGTGGCCGAGACAGCGGCGTATCTGGTGTAGTACATCCTGCCGCACGTGCCGGTGCGCCAGTGGGGGACTGTCGTTCCCTATACCGTTGAGCGAGGGACGGATTGCCTGAGGACCAAGGTTTTTTCACCTATCGTGAGATATTTGACTCACTAGCAATTCTCTCGAGTAGCTGCTTTGCGGCGGTCAGGTCAAAGGTGTCAAATCCCTCAGTAAACGAGCTGTAAACAGGGTAAAGCAGGTTGTGGGCTTGTCTGAATTTGGATCGGGATGCCCGCAGTCGCGCCAAGCTTGTTGTGGCTCGCAGTTCCCAAGATCTTGCGCTCTGTGAATTAGAAATTTGTAGCGCATTCTGCAATTGAAGCTCTGCTTGCCCAGTGGAGTCTGTGGGATCTTTTGCCAACAATGAGTCCCCCAGAATTTGGCACAAGCGCGCCTGAAAGAAAGACTCGTTTGTGTCTGCCGCTAGCCTTGTATGATTTTGCTTTTATCCAGCAGTCCTGCAGGAATCTCAACTCTCTGACTCGGCCCACCCAACAATCCCAAACCTTCTGCTCCGCTGGATAGTTTTGTGGTTTTGTAGGGCGTAATCGCCGAAGGCATTGCGCCGAACGGTCTTGGTACTTGCGGAAAAATGGAAACACACCAGGGTCTGTAAGGTGTGGGTGTGGTGGTTTGCCGCGTGCGAAACGGCGCAATGCGCTTCGCTTCGATTGCGCCCTACGTGCTACAAGTGTTCCCTTGCCCGCCAAGGGGGGGGTGCAACCGCGGTTAAAGGTGGTTCTTGATGAATAGTCCGATCTATTCGAGCTTTGCGCCGGACTGGCGGAACAGCTTGCCTATCCTCTCGTAATCCGATTTCATGCGTTGGGCGAACTCTTCCGGCGACTTGAGTACGGCATCGTACGTCACGCTACTCAGCCTTGCGGCAATAGCAGGATCGCGCAGCGCGTTGCCGGCTTCTGCGTTCAGTTGATCGATGATTGTTTTTGGCGTCCCCGCCGGCGCAAAGAGGCTGACCCAGGTGAAGGATTCGAAACCGGGGATGGTTTCCGCTATCGTTGGTACGCCCGGCAATTGCGATACACGCTCCAGGGTTGTGACCCCCAAGGCACGCGCGCGATTGGATTTGATGTACTCGATGATGTCGCCGATGCCCGCGGCCATGGCGTGGGTTTCGCCCGACATCAGGCCCACCACGGCGGGGCCGCCGCCTTTGAACGGCACCTGCGTGATGCGGATGCCCGCCGCCGATTCCAGTATCACCGTGTTCAGATGAATAAAGCTGCCGAATCCGGCGTGGCCGAAGAGGATTTCTTTCGGGCGACTCTTTGCGAGCGCGATGAATTCCTTCACCGAGCGCGGCGGCAGCGAGGGATGCACGGTCAACACGCCCGCCAGCCTGCCGAGAGATGCTATGCCGACGAAATCACCGAGTGCGTCGTACGGCAGCTTCTTGTAGAGATGCGGGTTGGAGACGTGGGAGGCAACGGATTGAATCAGCAAGGTGTAACCATCGGGCTTGCTTTGCGCCACGATGGCCGAGCCTATCGTGCCCCCCGCGCCCGTGCGGTTGTCGACAAAGAACGATTGGCCCATCTGTTCCGAGAGCTTGGGCAAGAGAATGCGCGCCACGATATCGTTCGCCCCGCCCGGCGGAAACGGAACGATCACGCGTACGGATTTGGCCGGATAAGCCTGTGACCAGGCGACGCCCGAAATGCACAGCACGCCAATACCGAATGCAGCGAACAAACGAATTGCTCTCATGCCATTCCTCCTCGTGGTTACGGTGGTGTGGTGTGTTGTTATTATTGTGAGATGACACATTTTGAACTGTTTGTCCATTATATAGCCATGCGGGCCGAACCCATGCCGGCTTTATAGATGCCCCAGCCAGCCATTCACCGCAGCGACGAAGCCGCTGGGGTTATCCAGCGTGACGTGATGATCGGCGCCGGTCACCTCGGCGAGATCAACGTGCGCGCAGCGTGATTTCGCGTCGGCCACGATTTCGGGTGTGATGCGGTCGCTGCAGCCGCCTTTGACCAGCAGCGCGGGTATGCCGATCCGGTTCCAGTGTGGCGGGATGTCTAGCAGCACACGCTTTGCATATACGTTGCGGTCGAATTTGTGGCGCCACACACCATCCGCCCCCTGCCGCCCGCTGCGCTCGGCGAGGTAACGCAGGATTTCCGGTGCGGCTGTCGTGCCCGCCGGGCGCACGCGAAAATTGTTTACGAAATCGTCATGCGTTGCATAGCTCTTGCCCTCGCGCCCACCAATCTGGTGCAGCGCCGTGACGCGGTCGGGTGTGGCGACGAGCGTGGAATCGACGATGACGATTTTTTTCACCCGCCCGGGATAGGTCGCCGCATAGACCAGCGACACCAGCCCGCCCATCGAATGGCCCACCATCACGAAATCGCGCAGATCGAGTTTGCGCACCACCTCGTCCACGTCTGCCGCGTAGCGCGCGTAGCTGTAGTCCGGCGGCCGAGCCCAGGCGCTGTCGCCGTGGCCGCGTTGATCAAGCGAGCGTACGTGGTAGTTGGCGGTGAAACTGGCGGCGACGAAATCGAACCAGTGCGCGTTCACCGCTCCGCCGTGCAAGCACAGCATGGGTGTGCGGCCGGTGGCGCCATAGTCGAGGTAATTGAGCCGCACACCGTTGGCTTCGATGACGTGGTTTTTAAAGGGCGCGGGCAGGGGGACGGGATTCGGGGTGGAAGTCATGGAAAGGTTGGGGGCAAAGTAATGAAAGGAAGCAAAGGATGAAGGATGAAAGCAAACGGGCGAAACTGCAAACTTTACATGGTAAGATTAAATCGTTACGGAGGAAATCAACATGGCGAAGATCCCCGCTGTACTTGCATTTCTGCTGACTGGTGCGCTTTCCGCGGGCATTTGCGCAACGGCGAATGGCCAGTCGTATCCCACGCGCCCAATCGAGCTCATCTCGCCGACCTCGGCGGGCAGCGGCACTGATATTTATGCCCGTGCGCTCGCCGATATCGTCCAGCGCGAGAAGCTGCTGCCACAGCCGTTCGTGGTGCAGAACCGCACGGGCGGCGGCAGCCTCGTTGCCTACAACTACTTTCATAGCAAGCGCGGTGATCCCTACGTGATGCTCGCCGCCACCGGCACCGTCGCGATCATGGCGGCGCGGCCCGACGTTAACATCGGGCTCGAAAATTACACGCCGCTCGCGCTGTTCGCCATCGATCCGCAAGCCATCATGGTGGGCGCGGATACGCCCTACAAGACGCTGCGCGATCTCGTGGAAGCGGCGCGTAAGCAGCCCGACACCATCGTCTGTGCCATCACTAATCCGCTCGGTACCGGGCGCATGGTCATACATATGCTGAAGAAGCTTGTGCCGGGCGCGAAGTTCAAGTACGTCACCTTCAAGGGTGGTGGCGAAGCGGTGCTGTCTGTCGCGGGAGGGCACACGCATTTCACCACCGAGAATCTGAGCGAAGGCCTGGCGCTGCTCGAAGCGAAGAAACTGCGCACGCTTGCCATCACCTCGCTCAAACGCATGCCGCAACTGCCGGATCTGCCGACCGCAACGGAGGCGGGCTACAAGGTCGAGGCGGGGACCATCCGCGGCTTTGCATTCACGGCAGGGGTGCCGAAGGAGACCGCGGCGATGATGGAAAACGTGCTCGAGCGCGCGCACAAGACGCAGATATGGAAAGATCATGCGCGGCGTTACTACTATGAGGATCGCTACCTCGGCAGCGCGGAGTACTTGAAGTTTCTCGTGCAGCGCGTGCAGGAATACAAGGATTTCTTCGCCGATGTAGGAGCGTTTGCGAAGCCGGCGCAGTGATGCGCGCACGTAGCGCTTTGGAAGTGCAGGGAATTTAGCCTGTCCCCATAAAACGCGGGTAGTACAACAAAAAGGATATACAGATGCCCCCGAACAAATTTGTCCGCCCCACGCAGTCCATGGCTCCGGCGATACCGCCGCTGCTGCAACCGCAGTTGCCGCTCGCGCCATTGTTGCCGCCGGTGCATGTCATCGATTTGATGACGGATGCCGGGTCGGCCGTGTTCGGCGCGGTGTGGCGCGCGAAGGAAGCGAAACTCGTCGAGTGCCCCGCGCTGATCGACTCGCGACCGGAATTCAAAACCACCTACGACATCGAACCCCATGCCGAGCTGGCGGGCTTTGATGACTTCAACTGGGAATTAGTGCCGGCCACCGACCTTGGCGGCAAACGCGGCGGCGGCATGGTGTCGTTCTTCTGGTTCCGCACGACATTGACGATTCCAACAAACGCGGCGGGCTTTGCCACTGCCGGCACCAAGGCCGTGTTGCGCGTCAATGTCGACGATTACGCGGAAGTCTGGATCAACGGTGTGCTGCCGCGCACGGCGGGCCGGCCGAGCCCTGCAACTATCCAGGGTTTCAACATGCCCAACCGTCTGGTGCTCGGCGACAATCTCGTGTCGCCCGGCGATAAATTCGAGATCGCCGTGTTCGCCATCAACGGGCCGATCTCGGCGGTACCGGCGAATTTTGTCTGGTTTCGCGAGGCGAAGGTCGAGTTTTTTCAGTGAGGGGAAAGGTGAGTGCCCGGCCGATTTTCTGCTACCCCGGCAATTTGATGTATGCGTAGTTTTCGCCGCCGGGAATGACGGCAACGCCGTGGCTGTGATCGTGGCCCTCATGCCCATGATCATGCCCGCAGGCCGCATGAAATTGTGCCGCGTAAATCCGCGCCGTTTCCTGTATGGCGTTTTCCGGGCCGACGGTTCGCACATGGATGGCGCCGCAATGCAGGCACTTCATGTGTCCATGTCCGGTGAGTCCGGTTGGCACTTCGCGCGGCGCGGCCCATTTGATGCGTATTTTTTTGCCGCACTCGGGGCAATTGGCGGCGGGCGGGAACAACGGCTCTGGTTTGCTCATGATTTCTTATTTTCGTGCGAGTAATAGACGTTGTGGTTATTGTGCGTGAGTTCGCGCGCAATGTCATCGAGGGGCTGCGTCAATAAGGCGCGGTAAACAACCGAAACCAGACGAAAGCCGGCGCGTTATTTCTCCGGCAGCCGCACGCTAATTAAATCCGTGCCTACCACGACATTCCCAGAAAAGCCGCTGGCCTCGGCGGCTTTTCTGTAATCCGCCTCGCTTAACGCACCGCCCGGAACTTTGTATGGCCCTTGCTGGCGCGCGCCCAGCGGCGGAATTAAATGGGTAAGCATCAAGTGTTTTGCGCCCGCGCGCCGGGCCAACGCGCCCAGATCGGTGGCCGTGCTCTGCCGGTGAAAAATTGGCGCGGGAAAGCCGCTGTCTTTATCCGGCCCCATCACGGGGTGTATCGCCGAGTGCACGATGATGTCCGCACCCATGGCGAGTTTTTCCACTTGCGTGGATGTCGATGCCGTACGCGGCGGCGCTGGCGTGTCATTGCCTGCGTCGCCGCCGATCACCACGCTGCCGGCGGGCGTATCCACGCGATACGAGGCGTGCCCCGCGATGTGCGCGGAACGGATGGCGCTTACCTTCAAATCTCCCCGCTGCCACACCACTTGCGCGTCGTCCCTGGGATCGAAGGTTTGCACATTGGCGATCGCGGCGGGGCCGCCCGCGAGCCGCGATTTATCCTCGCTGCCGCGCTGCGCGATTTCGCCGGATTGCAGGTACGCATCGCCAATATGCGCGACGAGTTTCTGACAACTCATGGTGTAACCATTGGCGGGCGCGTCGGCGCCGCACACGATGTCCACCTTCGGCCCCTTGGCGTTGAAGTGCCAGCGTATCTGCAAGAGATCGGCAAGACCATCAACATGATCCGAGTGCACATGCGTGAAAAAAATCGCATTCAGTTGGCCTGGCAAAACGGGTATCTGGGAAAGCCGCATGCTGGTGCCGCGTCCGGCGTCGAATTGCAGTCTCACCGCGTTGCAGCCTTCGCTGTCATCACCGTAGCGAACGAGCGTGCCCGCGCCGGCAAGTCCGCCGTAGGCCGACGGCCCTCCCTGCGTGCCGGTAAGAGTGACGATCATGCACGGCGCGGCGTGGGCGGCGCTAAACACCGCGAGACCGAGACCGAGGCCAAGGGTAGAGGCGGTGAGCATGGCAAAGCGTTTGTTCTTCATTGCATATCCTCTTGCGGTGCGCACACAATGCGTGGCCGGACAATTATCGTGCCTGTTCGGGAGCGTGCCAATTGCCGTTTGACGGAAAAGTCTCCAATTCATGACATAAATCACGCTCGTGTGCAATTGGCAGCCGATAGCCCTTGACGTAAAGTCACGAAAGGTATTTACTGAAAACGCTTCGGCAAATCGGCTCGGGATGGATTTTCGAACTAACGACTGATCCGGTTGCTGCTTTAGTTTCGCTGTTGTGCGCGCCCCGAACGGTCGGTCTTTGCGGGTGTACCTGATGCGAAAGAGCGGCGGCCACCTCGACACTATGTTTGAGGATTATCTCGGGCCGGAGTGCCGGGCAAACGGTAAAGGCCATGGCGCGCGCGTCACTGGCTACTGTTATCCCCCAGGGGAGATATAGGCGTATTGTGTAGCCGGAACAGAGGTCAACTTATCGATGAAATTTCCAACAGTGCCACCTTATAGCCGGTAACGACAACCCGGCACGCGTCACGGTCACGTGACGACATGAAGCCACCCAATGTGGCAACCCCGTGAAGCCCCGCGAAGTATTCGTGGGGCTTTGCATTTGCGGACGGCGTTTTGTTGTGAAATTGCGCGGCGCGGTGTTCAGTCAAACCGCGTCTTGCGTTTTGACCAGCCGGTGCGCGAGTTCAAGCGCCATGCGCCGCCAAAGGCTGGGATACGTTTCGGCGATCTCGGTGAATTTCTGTAACGTTATTTTCGCCACGACCACGGTGTCGATCGCGGCGACCGTCGCCGAGCGTCCCTTGAACGGTTCCAGCAAGCCGATTTCGCCCACGTGCATCCCAGTGTTGCAGATGGCAATCTCCTCATCGTTCTTGCGCACGGAAACCTGTCCGGCAATAATCAGGTAAAGGTCGCCGCCTCTTTCTCCTTCGGAAAAAAGCGCTTCGCCGGGCGCGAATTCCTTGATCGCGCACGCCGCGGCAATGTACTTGGCTATATCCGTGTTTCCCTCGACCAGAAATTGCGTGCGCAAAGCATTCAGCAGCGCGCCACGGCCATCGTCACCTTGAAATTTCTCCAGCATGGCTGCATCTCCTTTATTCTTGCATGATGAGTCCTGCACAAGGACGTTCGATAGTGGATCGTATCTAATCATAACGCCATCAGTGCGTAATTTGTCACGCACGGGTGAAAAATCCGTGTGCCTTTTGGCTTCCAGCCCGCCGTGATCCATCCCGGCGCGCCCGCCGGCGCGAAGTGATCTACAGCATCGGCCCGGGCAGCCCAAGCGCGTCGCGGGTTAGCTGCTTGACCAGGTAGTCGTAGGCGTCGTCCACCGAATCGGTGCGATGCACCAGCGATACGTCGGCGGCGTTGATCATGCCGTGACTCACCAGCGCATCGAAGTTGATCACCTCGCGCCAGTATTCGGTGCCGAATAGCACGATGGGCATGGGCTTTTTCATCTTGCGTGTTTGCACCAGGGTGAGCAGCTCGAACAATTCATCCAGTGTGCCGTAGCCGCCAGGGAATACGATCACCGCTTTGGCGAGATAGGCGAACCAGAACTTGCGCATGAAAAAATAATGAAAGTGAAACGCGAGCTCGCGCGTGACGTATTGATTGTCGAATTCCTCCACTGGAATCGAAATGGTCAATCCGACATTCATGCCGCGCGCTTCGGACGCACCGCGATTGGCGGCCTCCATGATGCCGGGACCGCCGCCGGTACACACCACGAAACGTTTTTCGCTGCCTGCGAGCGCCTTCGACCATAGGGTGATGCGATTGGCCAGCGTGCGCGCGGCTTCGTAATAAGCCGACGTCTTCAACGCCATGCGCGCGGCGGTGAGATCGCCTCCCGCGACTTCGGCTTTTTTCAGCGCGGCCTCGGCCTGTTCGCGCGACAGCGTGCGCGCCGAACCCATGAACACCACGGTGTCATCGACATTCGCGCGTTCGAAGCGGCTCTTTGGTTCGAGGTACTCCGCGAGTATGCGCAACTCGCGTCCGGCGCGGCTGTTGAGAAACGCATCGTTGCGGTAGGCCTTGGGTATGGTGTCGGTCATGCAGGTGTCCGTATGGGGTCGCGAAATGGATTTCGCAGGGCGCGATGAATGTCAATATAAGTCATTGTTTTTATTTAATAAAATGGAGCGCTTCTGCGCCGTCAGTCCAGCCGTATGCCAGAAGCCTTGATCACTTTTTTCCACTTGGGAATTTCGGCGTTGATGTAATCCCGGAAGCGTTCGGGAGATGCGCCTGTGATTTCCAAGCCGGCGGCGGTCAGTTTTTCCTTTACATCGCGCATGTCCATCACTTGCACGAGTTCCTTATGCAGCCTGTTGATGATGGATGCCGGAGTGCCCGCCGGAGCCAACACGCCGTACCAACTGCTGACTTCAAAGCCGGCGATGCCTGCTTCGGCCATCGTGGGAAATTCGGGCGCCATGGTTGAACGCGCCGCGCCGGATACGGCCAGGCCCTTGAGTCTTTGCGCGTGCACCAGCGGAACCATCGCGCCCATGTTGCCGAATACCATTTGCGTCTCCGCGCTGAGCATGGAGGTGACTATCGGACCTGTGCCCTTATACGGCACATGCGCTATTTTTGTTCCGGTCAGGAGCTGGAACAGTTCCGCCGCGAGGTGGCCGGGACCGCCCAAGCCGGCGGAGGCGACATTCAGCTTGCCGGGCCGCGCCCTGGCGAGCGCGACCAGATCCTTGACGGAATTGGCGGGCAACGATGGCGTGATGGTCAGCAGGTATTGCGATGCACCCAGTTGATATACCGGCGCGAAGTCCTTGATGGGATCGTACGTGGCGGTTTTCTCATACAGCACCGGGTTGGTGGCAAAACTCGCGTTCGACAGCAGCAGGCTGTATCCGTCGGGCGCGGACTTTGCCACCAGCGCGGTACCCACCATGCCCCCCGCGCCTGGTCGATTGTCGATCACCACTGGCTGCTTCAGGCGCTCCGCGAGTTTTGCGCCGGCAACGCGCGCGATCGTATCGGCGCCGCCGCCGGGCGTGAAGCCGACAATCATGCGCACCGGGCGTGACGGATATTCCTGGCACAAGGCGGCGCTTGCAAAGGCGCTCACGAGCAGCGCGGCAATGAATACTTGGCGGATCATGCGTTCACGACGCGATGACCTTGCTCGGTTCGGTCACTTCGAGATCGGGCGGCATCAGATGGACATTATACAAACTGCGTGCTTGTTTAGATAGTTTGCGATGGCTAAACTTCCGTGTAAATTCGCGTGCCGGGTGCGCCGAGTGTATTTTCGCCGCGCCTGCTTCACAATTCCGCTACCCGTTCCGGCTTAACTCAAGGAGTTCTCATGGCAGTAAAAAATCCACAACCCGCATTGGACGAGCGTCCGCCCGAGGCGCGCATCACCGACGAATCGATCGCGGCGGCGAAGGCGATGATCGGCACGATACTGCGCCCGGAAGGCCCGTTCGTGCAGGATGTGACGGTCGATACCATACGCAACTACTGCAACGGCATAGGCGACCTGAATCCGCTGTTTCGCGACGCCGAGTACGGCCGCCGCAGCCGCTATGCCTCGATCACCGGTCATCCGACGATGCCCATGGCGTACGGTTACATCGGGCGCACGCGCTGGGGTTTTTCCGGCGTGCATGGGTTTTTCGCCGGCAACGACTGGGAGTTTTTTCGCACCTGGCGTCCCGGCCAGCGCATGAATTGCATCGAGCGCGTGGTCGGCGTGGTGGAAAAGAAAAGCAAACTCTCCGGCACGCTGGTGCTGCAGTACACCGAGGCGCATTTTCTCAATCAGGATGATTTGCTGATGGCGCGCACGCTGGGCTGGTGCACGCGCCACGAGCGGCGCGCCTCGCGCGAGTCGGGCAAACACGAAGGCGTCAAGACGCATAGCTACACCACCGAGGAAATGGCCAGGATCGAGGAGCTGGAACTGAACGAACCCAACCGCATACGCGGCGCCAAGGTGCGTTACTGGCAGGATGTCACCGAGGGCGAGGAGATGGACCCGATCGCGCGCGGCCCGCTTACCGCAATGGATCTGAAGGGCTTTAACGTGGGCGTGGGCCGCGGCCTCACGCACGGCCTGGTGCTGATGAACGCACAGCGTCATCCGGGGCATTATTTTCGCAACCCCGAGGCGGGCGGCGGCATTGAATACACTGGCATTGGGCACCAGCGCGCGTCCTCCGCGCAGAATATCGGCGTGCCCTCGGCCTACGACTACGGCCCTGGCCGCACAAGCTGGCTTACCACGCTAGTCACCAACTGGATGGGCGATGCGGCGTTCCTGAAGCGCTTGCGCGGCGAGATACGCCGCTTCAATATCGTGGGCGACACGACGTGGTGCAAGGGCAAGGTCGCGCGCAAGTACACCAAGGATGGCTACGCGCTGGTCGATCTCGAAATCTGGGCGGAAAACCAGCGTGGCGAGCTGACCGCGCCGGGCATGGCCACGGTGATGCTGCCGTCGAAGGATCTCGCGCACAAGCCGGTTGTAGACGGCGCGGGGCTGGATCTCGAATTGCCCACCGTTCGGTAACCCATGTCACCGGCTACCATGGAACAAATTGCTTCGTCACAAGACACGCAGTTGGAAGGCGTGGTCGTCATCGAAAATGCCAAGGGTGTTGCAGCCTCGTACGCGGGCCGCGTGCTTGCATTGATGGGCGCGACCGTGATCAAGATCGAGCAACCCGGCGCGGGCGATCCGCTGCGCCACGAAGCGCCGCCGCTCAACAAGGACTACGACGCCAGCGCGTTGTTCGCCTATCTCAATGTCAATAAATCCAGCGTTACGCTGGATTTGTCGGCCGAGGCGGGGCGCGAGTTGCTGGGTGAGCTGCTCGATCGTGCATCGGTTTTTCTCGATGACACGCATCCCGCGGATCGCGTTGCATGGGGCATCACGCCGGAGCAGATCGGCCACGCACGGCCGAATCTGGTTTACGTATCGGTGCTGCCCTTCGGTGCCACCGGCGCGCACAGCGCCTATCGCGCCTACGAGCTCAATGCGTTTCATTCAGGTGGCGAGGGCTACCTCATGCCCAACGGGCTGGCGCTCGAAATGTTTCCCGAACGTCCGCCGGTAAAAATATATGGCCACTTCGCCGAATTCAACGGCGGCACCTCGGCGGTGTGCGCCACGCTCGCGGCGCTGCTGGTGCAACTTGATTCGGGCGGACAGTTCGTCGATGTGTCGGTGCAGGATGCCAATGTCGCCATTAGTTGTTTCGCGTTGCAGCAATATGGGGAGGGCGTGCTGGAGGTGCGGCACGAGCGTTCATTCAAATATGGCGGCGTGCTCGAATGCAGCGATGGCCATGTCGAAGTGCTCACGCTGGAACAGCATCAGTGGAACGGTCTGGTCAAACTGATGGGCAGCCCGGCGTGGGCTTTGCAGCCGGAATTCAATGATGCGCTCGAGCGCGGCCGTCGCGGCGCCGAGATCAACAAGCACTTGCGCGCGTGGGCGAAAACACAAAAGGTCGATGAACTTGTGGTGCAAGGCCAGGCGCTGGATGTGCCGCTGGCGAAATATGCCGACGCGGCAGGCGTCATCGACTCGCCGCAGACCAGGGCGCGTGGGATGTTCGCCGATGTTGAGTTTGCCGGCACAGGGAAAATCCCCGTGCTCGCCGCGCCGTTTCAGTTTTCACTTCCAGCAAAAATGAAAGCGTATCCCGCGCTACCCGGCGCGGACAATGCACGCGTGTTGTGCGACTGGCTGGGTCATTCAAAAGCCGAACTGGAGCGCTGGACCGGCGCGCGTGCCGTATGAACACCATGGCAAACAACATGAACAAACCGCTGAGCGGCGTGCGTATCGCCGATTTCACCGTGCATGCGGCGGGGCCTTTCAGCACGCACCTGCTGGCAATGTTGGGCGCGGAATGTATCAAGGTCGAGTCGGCGCAGCGTCTCGATGTGTTCCGCAAACCGCATCCGGTGTATGGCCGCATGGAAGCCGCGTCGTTCGCGCAAGTCGCCGCCAACAAAAAATCGGTGCAACTGAACCTCAAGGAGCCGCGCGGCATAGCGCTCGCGAAACGATTGGTGGGCGTGAGCGACATCATGTGTGAATCGTTCCGGCCCGGCGTGATGGATCGGCTGGGTCTCGGCTACGAAGCGTTAAAAGCCGTGAAGCACGACATCGTGATGGTATCGGTATCCGCCTGCGGTCAAACGGGGCCGGAGCGCGGCTACGCGGGTTATGCGCCGCTGTTCGGCGCGACCGGCGGCCTGGGCACGCTTACTGGCTATGCGGATGGCCCGCCGGTGGAAGTGCGGCATGTGATGGATCACAGCAGCGGGCTTAACGCGGCTGCCGCCGCGTTGGCGGCGTACTACCGCAAGAGACGCACGGGGCGCGGGCAACATGTCGATCTCGCCGCGCGCGAGGTGGCGACTTCATTCATCGGGCAGGCGTTGTTGCAGTTTGCCGCCACGGGTTACGCGCCGCGGCGCCAAGGCAATGACGCGCCGCCCAAGGCGCCGCACAATGTTTATCCGTGCCTGGGCAAGGACATGTGGGTTTCGATTGCCGTCGCCACGGACTACGAATGGCGCGGCCTTGCCAACGCACTGGGCCACGGCGAGTGGTCGAACGACAGCCGCTTTGCCGATGTGCAGGCGCGCTGGAATAACCGGCACTTGCTCGACGCGGATATCGCGGCTTGGACACGCACACGTACGCGTGAAGACGTCACTCGTGTGTTGCAGACCGCGGGCGTGGCGGCGTTTCCCTCCTTTACCGCACAGGATATCGCCGACGATCCGCACATGAATCAACGCGGCGCGGTACAGAGTCTGGCAAGCCCCGAGGGCGATATGCGTAAAGTCGTGGGGCCGCCGTGGCGTTTTTCGCGCACGCCGGGCGCGCTGGAAACCTGGACGCCCAAGCTCGGCGAGCACAATCAGTATGTGTTCGGCGAACTGTTGGGTCTTGCGCAGGGCGAGATCGACACGCTGGTGCGGGACAAGATTATTTACTGACATGCACGCGATACTCAGCGGACGCACGGTAATCGAACTCGGCACGATGCTGGCCGCGCCGTTCGCGGGGCATCTGCTCGCACAGCTCGGCGCTGATGTCATCAAGGTCGAGCCGCCGGTGGGCGACCCCACGCGCACCATGGTGCGCGGCGGGCCGAGCGGCACCTTCATCGCCTACAGCCGCGGCAAAAAAAGCATCTGCATTGATCTGAAAACCGAGCAGGGTCAGGCCGTGCTGCACAGGCTGATCGCGAAGGCCGATATCGTGGTGCATAACCTCGCGCCCGCGTCCGCGCGACGCCTTAAAGTCACCGACGCTGACTGCCGGCGCGGCAATCCCGATATCGTGTATTGCCACATACAGGGCTACGGCCCCGGCCCGCGCGCGGACGAGTTGGCATCCAATCCGGTGGTCGAAGCCTCGACGGGTGCTATGTATACGCATCGCATCGACGGACGCCCGACGCGGCTCGGCCCGTCGTATCACGATCAATTCGCGGGCTCGTATGCGGTGATCGGCATACTTGCGGCGCTGGGTGCGAGAAGCGGTGATGCCAAGGCGCGTTGCGTGGAAGTCGGCTTGTATGAAACCGGCCTGCACGTGGCCGCCCGTGATCTGGCTGGCGAGCAGTTGAAGACGCAACTCGGTGTCAAGTCCTCACCCGATCCAACTTCCGGTGAATTCAGCATGCCGGGATACGGCGCCTATGAGACTGCCGACGGGCGCTGGATTTATCTGGTGATGTTGAGCGACGCGCATTGGAGCAAATTCTGTGAAGCGCTGTCACTTGCGCAGGATGAATCGCTTGCCACGGTACGGCAACGCAAAAAGCAGCGCGCCAAAGCCGAGGAGATCGTGACGCAAGCGATACGCGCATCACCCTATGACGCGATTGCCGCGCGCCTGCAAAGCGCGGGATTTGGATACACCGAGGTCAAGGCCACCGGCGAAGTGCTCGACGACCCGCAGGCGCAACAACCTGGCAAGCTTGGGCCAGTACCTTTCAACGGGCTGCAATTCAGCGTGCCGAATTTGCCATTGCCGCACCAGCTCGGTGATATCGCGGCAGAGTTGCCACCGCCATTTTTGGCCCAGCACACATTGGAGATCATGCGCACGCTGGGTTACGATGAAGCTCAGTGCGCGGCGCTGATCGACAGCGGCGCCGTCGTGACCGCGAAGGACGGCAGTGCAAAATGGGCGCCAGTTCGCTGATACGCCCGCGCCAGCCATATTGATTCCTCATCAGCAAAGGAAACTCACATGCCCAACATCACCGTGGACAAACGCCGCACCGCGCTATTGATCGCCGATTTCTACGCCGACATGATGGGCACGCTGCCGCACGCGGTGAGCCGCAACTGCATCGAAAAAACGCTCGCGCTGCGTATTGCGGCGCGCGAGGCCGGCATACTGGTTTGTTACTCGGCGACGGTGTTTCGTCCCGGCTATGTCGAGGTCAGCGAGCGCAACAAAAATTTCAGCGCGCGCAAGCGTTCCGGTCAGCCCGCGATTGCCGATCCGCTGGCGATCATTCATCCCGCGTTGCGGCCCGGCGATGGCGAGCCGGTGGTGGGCAAGCACCGCGTAAACGCGTTGTATGGCACAGACCTCGGCGTGATTCTCAGTGCTCATGATATTAACTCATTGATTTTATTGGGTTTTGCAACCAGCGGCGTGGTGCTCTCAACCACGCGCTACGCAGCCGACGCCGACTACAAACTGGTCATCGTTGAAGATTGCTGCGCGGATCGCGAAGCCGCCATACACGACTTCTTGTGCCAGAAGATATTTCCCAATCAGGCCGATGTGGTGCAGTCCGCCGATGTCATTCGCGCGCTTGCGTGAATTTGTTCAATCATTCTTGAGGAATCGCCATGTCTCTCGCTTCTGAACTCGCGCGACGCATCACCGCCATGCAATACAACGATCTTCCGGCGGAAGCGATTCGCTGGGCGAAAATTTCGTTTGTCGACACCATCGGCTGCGCGTTTGCCGGCATCGACGAGCAGGCGCCGCGCATTGCACAGCAGGTGTTGACCGGCGGCAAGGACAGCGGCCCCAGCCTCATCTGGGGCACGAACCAGCGTGCATCGGCACTCGATGCCGCGTCGATCAACGGCACGGCAGCGCACGCGCTGGATTACGACGACTGCAATAACTCGCTGGCGGGCCATCCTTCCGCCGCGGTGTTGCCGGCAACATTGGCGTTGGGCGAAGAACTTGGCGCCAGCGGGCGCGACGTGATACTCGCCTATGTCGCCGGCTTTGAAACACAGGGCCGCGTGGGACACGCAGTGCATCTGCACCACTACGAGAAAGGCTGGCACCCGACCTCCACCATCGGCATTTTCGGCGCAACCGCCGCGAGCGCGCGCCTGCTCGGGCTTAGCGCGGAGCAGACGGCAACCGCGCTGTCCATTGCCGTGTCGCTGTCCTCCGGCGTGAAGGCTAATTTCGGCACCATGGTAAAACCGTTGCACGCCGGCGAATGTTCGCGCAATGGTTTGTATGCCGCGCGTCTCGCGCAAGCGGGTTTCACCGCGTCGCCCGAAGCATTCGAGCACAAGCATGGTTTTTTCGAGGTGTTCAACGGCGCGGGTAATTACGACGCGGCGAAACCGCTGGTGAATTGGGCTAGCCCGCTCGAAATTCTCGCCCCCGGCGTGGGCCTTAAACAGTATCCGTGCTGCGGCAGCACGCACTCGGCGATCGATGCGATGATTTCGCTGCGTCAACAGCACCAGCTCACACCGGACAAGGTGGCGCGCATCGAGTCGATAACGCACGAGCGCGCGCTCGCGCATACCAACCGGCCCGGCCCGCGCAGCACGCTGGATGCCAAATTCAGCGTGCAGTATTGCGTGGTGCGCGCGCTGATGCATGGCGACGTGACCTTCGAACACTTTGAAGGCGAGACCTATCGCGACCCCGAGGTGCTTCAACTACTGAAGCGCATCGAAGCAAGGCCGCACGGCCACAAGCCGAAGGACATGCATGAACATTTCCAGGGCGAAGTCATCGTCACCACCACCGGCGGCAAGCGCTTGTCCGCCCGCGTCGATCAGCCGCTGCGCGGCCCGGCGAATCTCACGCCGCCAGATCGCCTGGAATCAAAGTTCAAGGATTGCGCCGCCAGGGCGTTGGCGCCCGAAGCCATCGGCGGAGTCTACAAGATGCTGCAAAACTTTGAAACTCTGAGCGACGTGCGCCACGGGACAAAATTGATCGAGGAATCGATCAAGAGCAACGCAAAACACATTGAGCGCGCCGCCGCATGAACTTGAGCAGTCGTTACCTCAACACTGTCGTTCCCGCGCAGACGGGAACCCATAACACAGTGCCCTATGTGACATCGCATGGGTTCCCGCCGTCGCGGGAACGACAGCGCTGGTGTCGTGCGCTGTCACGCACGCTTGCCGTAAGTGCCTTGCCGCTCACAATGTTGTTGCCCATTCCAGCGTCCGCGGCAACGCCCGCGCCATATCCATTGCGTGCGATCCGCTTCATTTCGCCCTATGCACCCGGCGGCGGCACCGACATCATGGCGCGCACGCTGGCGCAAAAGTTGAGTGAGAGTCTCGGCCGGCAGGTCGTTGTGGAAAACAGGCCGGGCGGTGGCGGCATCAACGGCACCGAATTCGCGGCGAAGTCGCCACCCGACGGCTACACGATATTGCTCGGTTCCAAGGGGCCGCTGACGGTGAACCCGGCGCTCTATAGCAAGCTGCCGTACGACACCTTGCGTGATCTGGCGCCTGTGTCGTTGATCGCCATCGTGCCGGCGCTGCTGGCGGTGCATCCGTCGCTGCCGGTCAAGTCGGTGAAGGAACTCACCGCGCTCGTGCGCGCGCGGCCGGGTGAACTGACATTTTCATCGTCGGGCAATGGCGGCTCCGGGCACTTATCGGGCGAACAATTCGCCGCACTCGCCGGCGGCAAAATGATACACGTGCCGTATCGCGGCACCGGCCCCGCGACCACCGCGCTATTGAGCGGCGAAGTGACGCTGAGTTTCGGCAACCTGGTCGCGTTGATGCCGCATGTGCACGGCGGCCGCCTGCGCGCGCTCGCGGTGACGAGTGCAAAGCGCATCAGCGCAGCCCCCGAATTGCCCACGGTGGCCGAATCCGGATTGCCCGGTTACGAATTCGTCACGTGGTACGGCGTGCTCGCGCCCGTAGGCACGCCGCGCGAAATTATCGCAAGGCTGCAAGCCGAACTCGTAAAAATCGTGCGCCTGCCCGACATGCGCGACAAACTTTCGGGCGAAGGCGGAGAAGTCGTCGGCAGCACGCCGGAAGAATTCACGAGTTTCATCAAAACGGAATTGGTGAGTTCGGCAAAGCTGGTCAAGGCGGCCAATGTTCGCGCGCAGTGACGGGCTCGCAATCAGGCGCACAACCGCACGGCCGCTATTTTAAAACGATCAACGCATCCGCAATAACCACCCCGGCCTCCGCGCGACGCACCAGCACCGGATTCAAATCCATTTCGGCGATGCGCTCACGCGAGCGCCACGCGAATTCGGATACTTGCACCAGCATTTTCGTCAGTGCATCCACGTCGCCGGGCGCTTGGCCGCGCACACCCGCGAATATGGGGGAAGCGCGTAGTTCGCCGATCATCTCGCGAGCCGTTTCGATGTCGAAGGGTGCTACGCGGTAAGTGGTGTCGCGCAGGGTTTCGGCGAGTATGCCGCCCAGGCCGAATACCACCACCGGGCCAAACACAGGGTCGTTCACCACGCCGATGATGGTCTCCATGCCGTCGCTGATCATTTCCGAAGCGAGCACGCCGGTGATGGCTGCGGCGGGCGCGGCTTTTTTCGCGTTGGCTACTACCTCGGCTACCGCGCGTTCGAGTTGAGCCTGACCGGTAATGCCGAGTTTGACGCCGCCGATGTCGGATTTGTGCGCGATGTCGCGCGAGACGATTTTTACCGCCAGTGGAAATGCCGCACCTTGTGGCGCACGCGGTGGCGCGTTGGCATCGAGCAGAACATCGCGCGTCACACTCAAACCAAATTCACGCAGGATTTGTTTGGATGCATGTTCGTCGAGCGCGCCGCCGCCCGCAGGCAGCACCGGAAGTGCACGACTTGCGAGTACATATTCGGCGCAAAGGCGTGAGGCTTGCTCGCGTGCGCGGCTGTAGTCGGCAAGCTTCGCCATCGCGGCGGCGACGCGGCGTGGCGTGCCCAAAAAGGGGATGCCTGCCTTGATGAAAATATCGCGCCCATCGGCGGTCATCTCCAGCGGCAGCGCGGAGAAAACAAAAACCGGTTTATTGCCAGGGTTGCGCGCGGCTAGTGTTGCATGCGCGGCCTGCACCAGGCCGTCACCGCTGCTGGTGGCGAGGAATACGCCCAACTGATCGATGCCCGGATCCGCGAGCACGGCTTCGATGCTGGCGGTAAAGCGCGGCATGTTTTCTTTTTTCTGGTAGCCGGCGGTGAGGTCGATGGGGTTCACCACCGAGCCGATGCTCGGTACGTTCTCGCGCAATATCGCGCGCGTGGCTTCGGTCAGCGGCGCGAGTGTCAGCCCGTAATCGTCCGCCGCATCGGAAAAACTCACCAGCGAGCCGCCCGATCCACTCATCACCGCGACACCGCGTCCGCGCGCGAGGCGCCCGCCAACGAGGGTTTGCAGAATATCGGCGGCGTCGGCGATGTCTTGCGACTCGATCACGCCGCATTGCTTGAAGGCGGCGCGATACACGTCATACGAGCCGGTCATGAACGCGGTGTGCGACGCCGCCGCGCGCTGGCCTTGGCGCGTGTTGCCGGCCTTCACCACCACCAGCGGTTTGCCGGCGGCGAGCGCGCGCCGCGCGGCGGCCATGAAGGCGCGGCCATCGTGCACGCCTTCGAGATAGGCGAGGATGACTTTGGTTTCCGGGTCGTCGATGAAGGCGTCAATCAACTCGGTGGCCTTGATGTCGGTCTCACCGCCGCTCGCCACGAGATAACGAAAGCCGATGCCGGCATGACCACACTGGATGACCATGCTGTTGCCGTAGCCGCCGCTCTGAATGATGGCCGACACCGGCCCCGGCTTGAGATCGGGCGGGCGCGTGATGCTGCCAAAGCACGCGTACACGTTGTCGTGCACGTTCTTGTATCCGAGACAATTCGGACCAATGATGCGCACGTTGCCGGCACGCGCGGCTTCGAGCATGCGGCGTTCGTGTTCCGCGCCTTCCACGCCCACTTCGCGAAAGCCGCCGCCGACAACCACGGCAAAGCCGATGCCCTTGCGGCCGCACTGCGCGATTACGTCAGGCACGTACTTCGCGGGCAGCGCCACAACCGCAACATCGACAGTGCCATCGATAGCGTCGATCGAGGCATAACATTTCTTGCCGCCGATTTCGTTGTACTTCGGATTGACCGGATAGACGCCGCCCGGATAACCGTGACGCTCAAGTGCCAGCAACGTTTGCCGGCCAGGGCGCGAGAGATCGTTGTTTGCGCCGACGATGGCGATGCCGCGCGGATTGAACATGCGGGTGAAGTTGGTGCGCGACACGGGCTGGTTCTTCAAGTAAGAAATTACGTAAGTAATTGTTTTTAAATACTATTTTTATTTTATCGGAAGGCGGCATCAAGCGCCGGTCACCGCCGTCTCCGCACCGCGCAGCTTGATAATCTGCGTGTGATAAATCTCCGCGCACACTTCGCCGCGCGAACGCACGGCGCAATAAATCGTCAGCCAGTGATTCTGTTTTTTCTCCCACTTGTCGATCGGCAGCGTGAGAATCTGCACGGGGTCGCCCACGCGCAGCATCTTGCGTATCACCGCCTTGGTTGCACTATGCACGGCGTTGTCGCCGATGAATTGATTGTTGTAGCCCAACTGCACCAGCCGCAGCACATGCGCCGGGTGCAGTGGCGCGTTTTGGCCTTGCGCATAAATCGGAAGATCTTCTTCGAGCACGTTATTCCAGTAGGCGTTGTCCCCTGCGGACAGCGTGAGATTCAGCGAGCGGTACGCCTGACCGATGATGATGTTGTCCCAGGTGCGGCGCAGCGTCACTGGGCCAACCCACTCGTTGGGCTGCGCCGCGGCGGCATTGTCGATTTCCGGAAACGCACTGGGTATTGATGATTGCATGCGCGCGCAAATTTCGCTGCCCATGGTTTCGTTGTACGCGGTGACTTCATACGCCTGTTCAGTTGCGCGGCCGGCGATGGGCAGCGTCTCGATGCGCAGGATGTCGCCTTCGCACACCGGCTTGATGAACTTCGCTTCAATCACCGCGCGGCCCAGCCACGCCTCGCCAAAACGCGACACCAGCGCGCGCGTCATGTTGCCGTAGTTGGCCACGCCCAGTACGAACGCGCCGCGAAATCCGAGCGTTTGCGGCAGGCCTTCCTCGTGCATGCGGTTGTGTGATTTGTGCCGCGCGTGATGCGCGACCACCTTGTAAGGTTTGCCGATGTCGTAGGTTTGCGCGGCGGTCATGGGCGTGTCAGTCCAAGCATGGGAATAATTTTTCCAAACTCCTTCAACTCGCGTTCGAGCTTGGCGCGAAATTCCGCTGGAGAACTGCCCACCGGATCAGCGCCCAAGCCGGCGAGGCGATCGACGGTTTCCCGCTGCTTGAGCAGTTTCACGACCTCGCCATGCAGCCGGTTGATGACGGCGCGCGGCGTGCCGGCGGGCGCGAGCAAGCCCTGCCACGGCGACGCTTCGAGGCCCGTCACGCCTGCTTCGCCGAACGTCGCCACATCGGGCAGGTAGTGCACGCGTTTGGGCGCCGATGTTGCAATGACCTTGATCTTGCCCGTCTTGATTTGCGGCAGGATCGAGGTCGCCGTCGCGAACGAAATCTGCACCTCGCCCGACAGCAGCGCGATTTGTGCCGCGGCGCCACCCTTGTAGCTTATCGAGGTGATGCTCTTTGTGGTGTCGGTTTTCAGCTTGAAGATTTCGGTCGCGAGATGCGTCGAACTGCCGGGCTGCGTGAACCCGACCAGCAGTCCGCCGGCCTTTGATTTCGACAGCGCAATCAGTTCCTTGACGTTATTCGCCGCTACGCCCGGATGGACGATGAGGAACAATGGTTGATCTGCTACTTCGCTGATCGGCGCGAAGTCTTTCAGCACATCGTAGGACAGGTTGGCCTGCAGAAACGGCGTGGTGGTGAACGCGGCATAGGCGAACAGCAGCGTGTAGCCATCGGGCCGCGCCCGCGCCACGAGCTCGGAGGCAATGATGCCGCCGCCGCCCGCGCGATTGTCGATGACGATGGGCCGCCCGAGACTTTGATTGAGGCTGGTGGATATGACGCGCGCTACGCCGTCGTTGCTGCCGCCGGGTGGCGAGGGCACGAGCAGGCGTATGGGCTTGCTGGGATACGCTTCGCTTTGCGCACTAGCCAACGTTGTAGCGCCCAGCAACAAACATCCCGCCAGCGCAATCCCGCGAATGTTGCTCATGCTGAATATTCTCTATTCAAAGAAAAACCGCCCCACCTTCACCGCCGTAACCCAGGGCTTGCCGCCGCCTTCGACTTCGATGCGAAACTCGACTTCCACGCGCAGCGAACCATCGGGCCGCTCATCAACACCAACCAGCCGCGACAGCGCGCGTATGCGCGAATCGGTGGTCAGCGGCCGCAGGAAGCGAATGCGATCCCAGCCTTGATTCAGCGAATACTTGCGCGGGTAGCGGCTGTAGTGCGAGATCGGCCGGCTCAGGCGCGGCATCAGCGCGATGCCCAGATTGCCGGGCGCGATGGTGTTGCCGAACTTCGATTGTTTCGCGCGTTCGACATCGGTGTGTATCCAGCCGAATTCACCGCTCAATTCGATAAAATCGTTGATCAGCTTCTGATCGACGGTAAACCACCCGCCCGGCTCGGAATCCTGTCCGATCTCCTTGCGCATGGCCTCGAATACGTCTTGTTTGGACATCGTGGTTTGCATGTGGATGGCCCCGGTGATTTCAAATGACCGCGCCGTGTTACCTGAACGCCGGCTTCGCTTTCAACAGGTCGCTCGGATACGCGCGCGGCGATTGCGAGAGTTTCATGTTGACCATGGCGCGCGCCATCTCGACAGCGGCGGGGAAGGCGCCGATGAGATTGATCTCCTGATAACCCGCGATGTCCAAACCCTCGCGCACTTCGTCGAGAAAACATTGCTGATGCGGCGAACCGATGATCACCGAATCGACGCCCTCGTCCTCGATCGCGCGGATGAACTGATTGACAATGGCACCGGCGAATTCCTTGACCTCGGACGCGTTGGCGCGCTCGGATTTTTTGTATTTGCGCACCAGCGCCATGGTGTAGGTGGACGAGCGCGAGACATAACGCACGCTGGTCAGCTTG
>CAMDLH010000066.1 GCA_945901405.1 Bordetella parapertussis
ACGCGGGTTGAACAAGGTCAGCGGCGAGTGGGCGCTGGTGTGCCTCGCGTGGAACGTGAAACGCATGGCGGTATTGCGCCCAAAGTGCGCCGCTTGCGGGTGAAACGGGGTGAAAAGAGAGAAAAAACGAGCGCTAATTATTCATAACGAATAATCAGTCAAAAAATCCGAGATTCAAAATCCTCAACTTCTCCAATTTCAAGTCAAGTCCGACAGGCTGCTAGAAGCGCATCCCAACTTGTCGGCAACCGAATCTCCCGCGTCGTCGGCCGCGTATGCCCGCCTTCAAGCACCATCAGCCGATTGCGATGCGGATCGCCGCACACGATGATGTGCAGTATGTCGGGGCTGGAGAGCACGCGCACCATGTCGTCCGGCGCGCCGAGAAATTCCGGCGGGAACACGCCTGCCTCTGCCTGTTCGCGCGCGCTGGTGCGCACGATGTGGGTGTATTTCATCACCCAGTCAAAATCGGCAAGGCGCATGCGCGTGTGTTCGTGCACGTAGCGCTTCACGTCCTGCTTGGAGTAGCCCGCGTCGGCGAGCGATTTCGCCACCGGCGGCGACAGCAGCAGCGTGATCATCACCGCTTCGGCATTCGGCCCGCGCCCAGGGAAGTTAAACAGCCGTGTCTTGCCAGTGATCTCGCGGCATAACATTTCCAGCGCGACCTGTGCGCCGCTTTTGTCGGGCGTGTCGTAGGGCGCGGGCGCCGCGCCCCAGTTGTTGGTGACGCCGATGGTCACGGTGTTGGCGTTGCGCTCGAAGCCCTGCTCGACGTGAAACGGTTCCCACGGGCCGTCTTCGTGTTCGGCCAGTGCAAACGCCAGCGGATAACCGAAGGTGCCCATGTAACTCGCGCCCGGACGAAAGCCCGCGATGTTTCTGACGATGAAGCCGATGGCGCGGCCTATCGCCGGATTCGCGCCGCGCGAAATCGTCTGCGCGCCGCTCTCGATGCCGAGTTCTTTCGCGATAGGGCCGTTGACGAGCACGAATGGAAATATCGCCGATGAACTGCCGATGTTGTTCAAGCTGCATCGCTCATCGCCTAGCGCTTCGACCGCCGCGATCAGCAGCGGCATGTGGCGCGGTTCGCAGCCGGCCATCACTGCGTTGACCGCGATGTTCCAAGGGGTTGCGCGCAGATTGGCGGATTGCAAAATCGCGATTTGTTCGTCTGCTTTACGATCGGTGTGGCGCAAAAATTGTTCGACCCGTTCAACCGTCGGCGGCACGATGGGCAAGCCGTCGCCCCATTCTTTTTCGATGAAGAAGCGGTTGATTTCGTCCGTTGTGCCGGTGCATACGATGGCGCGCGGGTCGTTCTTGTTCGTTGCAGCGGCGACGTTACCAGCGGACGGTAGCGTCAAGCCTGCGACGATTTTGTCGATCAGCGTGTTTTCAATATTGCGCTGTATCGACACGCTGTCGTGAATGCCCAGCGGCCCTGGATATTCCGCGATGTGCAGGTCCTCGACGCCGCCGGATTTCCCGGTGTGGCGTGCCAGATTTGAAAAGCCCGTGGTAGTCACCACAACAACAGGGATGCCGAGTTTCTCGGCTTCAACCGCCGGCCGCGCCGCGGCCGGAGCGCACGTGCCTCAGGCGCCGTTGCCCGAGATCAGCGCATCGCAGCCTTTCTCCTTCGCCAGTGCCGCGGCATGGCGCGCGCGCTCCCACTGCTCTTTAGGGTGATCGTTGCCCGGCCGGTGCGGAAACTCGGTGTACGGAATGATGTTCAAGCGCGGATAGCGATCCTGCAACAACTTGCGTATCGCCGGAAACGTAACGTCTCCCTTGAACACGCCATTCCACAGTTCACCGACGGTCTTGCCGTTTAAATCATCGAGGCGCGGTGACGAAAGTTTGATCGCCACGGCTTCAAGTCCCGCCGGGCTGACTACGCTTAATTTTTCCATGGGGATAACTCCGGTTTGATTACTGCAGGCTGAGTTGCAACTCACGTGTGAGCCGCATCCATTTTTCAATATCGGCCTTGATGAACTGCGCAAACTCGGCGGGCGTGTTGCCCACCGGGTCCATGCCCAGGGCGACCAGGCGTTCAATCACGGCGGGCTGCTTTAACACCCGCGCGGTCTCAATGTGAATTTTGCCGATGGCCTCGGCGTGCGTGCCCGCGGGCGCGACCAGACCCGAAATGCCGCTCGCGGAAAACCCTGGGTAGCCCATCTCCGCAATCGTGGGCACGTCCGGCACGCCCAGTGAGCGCTTCAGGCTCGACACACCCAGCGCGCGCAGCCGCCCTGCTTTCACGTACGGCAGCGTAGAGGGTATTGAATTAAACGACATCGCGACTTCGCCGGAGAGCAGCGCCACCGCCGAAAGCCCGCCGCTTTTGTAGGCCACGTGCACCAGATCGATGCCCGCTGTCTTGGCGAACAACTCCACCGCGAGGTGCGAGCTTGCGCCGTGGCCGCCCGAGCCGTAGTTGATCGCGCCGGGCCGTGCCTTGGCCATGCGCACGAAGTCCGCCACTGATTTCGCCGGCAGCGATGGATGCACCACCAGCAGATTGGTGAGCGTGACCACCAGCGTTACGGCGGCCAGATCGCGCGCGGTGTCGTAGGGCAATTTTTTGTAGAGGCCGGGATTAACCGTGTGGCCAAGATTCACCATCAACAGCGTGTAGCCGTCCGGCGGCGCCTTGGCGGTGACCTCGGTCGCCAGCACGCCATTGGCGCCGGGCCGGTTGTCGATCACAACACGCTGGCCCAGCGCGTCGGATAGCGGTTGCACGATGAGCCGCGCCGTGACATCGGTGCCGCCACCCGGTGCGAAGCCCACGATCATGCGCACCGGTTTGGACGGATACGCTTGCGCGAGCGCGCATGCGGGTGCCGCGAGCAGAGTTGTTGCGCCGAGCGCGGTGAACAGGCGATGCATCGGAAATCTCGTGAAGTGCTTTCCATCCGTCGAAGTAAACAGATTATCACCGAACGCGCGCCACGATTCAGACTGACACGGTGAAAATCTGGCACCGCGGCTCGCTATGCGATAGATTATCGAGGTCGATCAATCCCAACAAGCGAGCCAAAATGATAGTAGATACCCATGTGCATGTGTTTACCGACGAGCGCAAGAAATACCCGCAGATCAAGGACACGCCGCGCGCGGGCGCGATTCCGACGATCACCGACATCGGGCAAACGGAATGGCCGCTGACCACGACCGAAATCTTGATCAGGATGATGGACGAGGCGGGCGTCGACATGGCCACGCTGGTGCAGGCGTATTTTGTTTACGAGTACGACAACAGCTACACCGTCGATTCGGTGTTGAAATACCCCAAGCGTTTTTCCAGCGTGGTGGTGCTCGATCCGATGGATGCGAAATCGCCGGACGAATTGTCGCGGCTGGTGGAAAAGCAGGGCGTCACCGGCATACGCTTCATGCGCGGGCGGCTGCCTGAAAGCTCACTGGGCAACCCGGCGACGTTTCCGTTGTGGGAGCGCATGCAGGCGTTGAAGATACCGCTGGCGATCGGCGACCGTATTCATGAAGCGCACAAGGTGCGCGTGCCGATGGAGAAATATCCGGGCGTGCGCGTGGCGTTCGAGCATTCGTGGGGCCACAAGGTCGGCGCGCCGCCGGATTACAGCGTGCTGCAGCCGTTGTTCGATCTGGCGCAAAATCCGAACGTGTTCATCAAGACCGCGATCAACAACATTGCCGCCGCGCGTGACGGCGGCGGCACGCCCGAACAACTTTACGAAAAACTCGTGCGCGTCTACGGCGCGAAGCGCATCATGTGGAGCTCGAACTATCCCGCGCACCCGAAATTCGGCGGCATCAAGGGGCGGCTCGAAGAATCGAAAAAAGCCATCGCGTTTTTGAGCAAGGACGATCAGGAATGGATACTCGGCAAGACGGCGATGGAGTTTTATCCTTGCCTCAAATCAAAGTGACGATGATGAATATGATTCGTTGGGCCGCGGGCATCCTGATGTTTGCGTGCGTTGCATACCATGCCGCCGCACAAAAGTACCCGGAGAAAACCGTGCGCATCGTGGTGCCGTTCACGCCGGGCGGCGGCACCGACGTGTTCGCGCGCATCCTCGCGCAGCGTCTGTCGGAGGTTTACAGCCAGCAGTTCATCGTCGATAACCGGCCCGGCGCGGGCTCCACTATCGGCACCGAATTCGTCGCGCGCGCGCCTGCCGATGGTTATACGCTGCTGATGACCTCGGCGTCGTTTTCGTTCACGCCCGGTCTTTATGCAAAGCTGCGTTACGACTCGCTGAAGGATTTCGCTGCCATATCGCAGGTGGTGCGCGTGCCGCATGTGATCACCGTGCTGCCGACACTGCCGGTCAAGGACGTTAACGACCTGGTGCGCCTCGCGCGCGAGCGGCCGAATCAGGTGCTCTACGCCTCGGCGGGGCCGGGCAGCGCCATGCATCTGGCGGGCGCGCTGTTTGCGGCGGTGACCAAGACGCAGTTGGGCCACGTGCCGTACAAAGGCGGCCCGCAGACTGCAACCGCGGTGATGAGCGGCGAAGCGACGGTGGCATTCAACACGCCTGAAACCATCATGGGCTTGTTGCGTGGCAAACGCCTGCGCGCGCTGGCAGTGTCCACGCGCGAGCGCGCGGCGGCCTTGCCCGACGTGCCAACGGCAATCGAAGCTGGCATCAAGGATTACGAAGCCATCGGCTGGTTCGGCATGCTCGCACCCGCCAACACGCCATCTGCAATCGTCGAGCAAATCAGCGGCGAGATTGCCAAGGCCATGGCCATGCCCGCGATACGTGAGCGCGCCTTGCAGGATGGCGCTACGCCAGTGGGCAACACGCCGGCGCAGTTCGATAGATTCGTGCGCGACGAGATTGCAAAGTGGACGCGTATTATTCGTGATGCGGGGATCAAGCTGGAGTAACACTTCAAACGAAATTAGCCACAGAGTATCCCAAACCCGCGCGCGGGTTTGGGATACTCTGTGGCAAAAAAGGTTAAAAGGTAGCGCACATGGGCCAACAAATAGAAACGCTCGCAAAATTCGCCGCCGAAACGCGCTTGGAGGACATTCCCGCGCCGGTGCAACGGCAAACCAAGCTGGTGCTGCTCGACACCATCGGCGTCATCCTCGCCGGTTCGGTGCGGCCCGAGGTGGCGGCGGTGCGCGAACGCATGGCCGCGACCGCGGGCACGGGTGCAACGGTGTATGCGCGCGGCTGGCCCACGCATGATCCGCGCACTGCTGCGTTGCTCAACGGCATCGCGGGCCGCGCGATTGAATTGTGCGAAGGGCTGCGTCTTGCATCCGGCCAGCCCGCGATCCAGATTCTTCCCGGCATGTTGTCCGTTGCCGAACACGCGCGCGCCAGCGGCAAGGAACTTCTCGCGGCTTTCGCGGCGGGCTACGATGTCGCCGCACGCATCGGCATGGGTTTCACGCCGCGCCCGCTCGCACACCAGAACGGTCAGGCGATGCTCCTCGCAGCCGCCGCCGCCGGCGCGCGTATGCGCGGGCTTGATGCGGCAGGCGTGAGCCGCGCCATGCGCATCTCGGCGGTGCTGATGATGACGCCGAGCTACATGAACACGGGTGCGGGCGCCACGGCGCTTAACATCGCCGGCGGCATGAGCGGTTTCGCGGGCGCGTTGGCGCCTGACCTCGCGCTCGCGGGTATCGAGGCGCAGGAGGACGCGATTGAAGAAGCGCTGGGCAAACTTGTCGGCGATGGCTTCAAGACTGACCATCTGCTCGATGAACTCGGTACGCGCTGGGAAATCATGCGCAATTATTTCCGCATGTATGCATGCTGCAATCCGATACACCCTGCGCTCGATGCACTGAGAGCGGCACTCGCGCAATTGAAGCCGCGCGCCGAAGACATCGAGCGCATCGAATTTGCGACGTATCGATTTGCATCGGTGATGCGCGGCGCGACCCCGCCGAATTTTTTTGCCTCCAAATATTCACTGCCCCACGCGGCGGCGGTGATGGTGGTACGCGGCCGCGCGCACCACGCGGACATCGACGACAGCGCGCTGCGTGATCCGGCGATCACGGCGTTGCGCGCGCGCGTGAGTGTCGCCGAAGACCCAACGATGAGCGCGCTGGTGCCGAAGTTGAAACCCGCGCGCGTGACAGTGACGCTGAAGGATGGCCGCAAGGTCACTCAAACGTGTGAAAGTCACGAAGGCGATTTCAACCAACCGTATTCCGAGGCGGTGCTGCGTGAGAAGTTTCGCGAACTCGCGGGTCATGTGCTTGATACGCAAGGTGTCGCACAAGTCGAGCAGGCGATTGATCGCTGTGAAGATTGGGCGAGCGTCAGTGAATTTACGACACTGCTGCGCCGGTTATAAATAACGTTTAAAAACAAGGAGTTACTGATGTTCGATCTGGTGATGCGCAGTGACAGGGTGGTGACTCCGGCGGGTGTCGCCGCGTGCGATCTCGCAATTCAAGGCGAAAAAATTGTTGCAGTGGGTGCTGCTGGATCGTTCGGCGCGGAGACCACCAAGCGCCTGATCGACGCCACCGGCAAGATCGTCATGCCCGGCGGCATCGATCCGCATGTGCATCTGAAATGGTATTCGCCGCACCCGGACGGCAGCGTCACGTTTACCGATCCGCCGTCGGTGGTGGGCCGCGCGGCGTTGTATGGCGGCACCACGACGATGATAGACTTCGTTCGCTGGACGCATGGCAAAACAATTCAACAGGCCATCGACGACCGGCACAAGGATTGGACCAACCAGTGTCAATGCGATTACAGCTTTCACGTCATGGTCGAAGGCGCGCTGCCGGTGGAAATTTTCGGCCAGCTCGCCGAAGTGCTGCGCGCCGGATATCCGACGATAAAAATGTTCACCACCGACATCACGCCCAGCCGCCGCGGGCGCATGGTCGATTTCGGCGACATCTGGGAAGTGTTCAAGGTGGTGGCCGATGCACATGGCCTGTGTGTGATTCACGGCGAAGACAACGATATCGTGATGCACATGTACGACAAGGTGATCCGCGAAAACCGCGCGGGCTTCGAGAACATGGCCGAGGTGCACAATGCCATGTCCGAGGATTTGTCGTTTCGCCGCGTGCTGGGGCTGGCGAAAAACGTGCCGGGCATCGCGCTCTACTTCATGCATGTGAGCGCCGCGTTTGGTGTGGAGGCAATCCGCGAAGCGCGGGGGCGCGGCATGCCGGTGTACGGCGAAACATTGCATCAATACCTGATGTACACCAGCGAGGATTACAAGCGCCCCAACGGCCAGATTTATCACACCTATCCGTCGATCAAGGCGCAGTCGGATCAAAACGCACTGTGGGCCGGCATGCTGGATAAAAGCATACACACGGTGGCGACCGATGAAGTGTGTTGCTCGCTGAAGGACAAAATTCAGGGCAAGCGCGTCGACGACACCACCGGCGGCAACGTCGGCGTCGAGCCGCGCGTGTCGCTGATGTATTCCGAGATGGTGGGGCGGCGAGGCTACTCGCTCGAACGTTTTGTCGATCTGGTCTCAAGCAACGCGGCGAAAATCATGGGCCTGTATCCACGCAAGGGTGCGCTCGCGGCGGGCTCCGACGCCGACATCTGTGTGCTCGATACGTCAAAGCGCTTCGTGCTCACCAAGGAGATGCTGCACGAATCCGACTATTCGCCGTGGGAAGGCCACGAAATGCTGGCGTGGCCCACGACTACGGTGCTGCGCGGCAAAGTGGTGGTGGATGGCGGGCAGTTTCTTGGCGACCTGAAAGACGGCAAGTTTTTGCCGCGCAAGATTTCCGAGGAAATCAGAAGCGGCGCCGCGCTGTAGCATGGAAGCTGACAAACTGCGCGCATTTCTCGCCGACAGCCTTGCGCTGTGGGGCATGGCGGGCGAGGTGAAGACGGGGCAGGGCAGTGTGTGCGTGGAAATCCACGCGGGCAACGGCGCCGTCGTGTGGATAGAACGTGCCGCTGATGACACACCGTTTCGCTGGTGCGCGCGCTGGCGCGCCGCAGGCGATGCACCGGGCGGCGTGCGCGAGTTGCGGCCACGCGCTTGTGGTTCGCTGGTTGGGTTGCTCGCGGCAGTGCGTGAGGCGCTGGCCGTGGAGCGGGGAAGCGCGGTGAGGGTTGTGGTTGCGCCGCAAAACGCATGATGGCTCGACCACGAAAAATCCGTAGGATGGGTGAAACCCATCACGGCGCAAGCTCACATCCCATCCGCTTTGCGCCAACGCCGGGAATGAAACTATTTTTGTGATGGGTTTCACCCATCCTACATCTGCATTGAGTAGCATGATCCCCGTCTCAATAATCACCGGCTTCCTCGGCAGCGGCAAGACCACCTTGCTCGCGCGCCTGATGCGCGATCCGGCGATGGGGCGCACTGCCGTCATCATCAATGAATTCGGCGCGATTGGGCTTGATCACGATCTCATTGAAACCAGCGAGGAGAGTTTCATCCAACTCTCGAACGGCTGTCTGTGTTGCAACGTGCGCAGCGATTTGACGCTCACGCTCGGCGATCTGGCCGCGCGGCGTGCGCAGGGAACGGTGCCGCCGTTCGAGCGCGTGGTGATCGAGACCAGCGGGCTTGCCGACCCCGCGCCGATACTGCATGCGCTGATGACGGATCGCGATCTTGCTGGCGTCTACGTGCTCGATGGTGTTATCACGACGGTCGATGCGTTGCTCGGGTTGACTACGCTCGATCAGCACGAGGAATCGCGGCGGCAGGCGGCGGTGGCCGACCGTATTGTCATCACCAAGACTGATCTTGATGGCGCACGCACAGAGGCCATCAGGCAGCGCATTGCAATTGCCAACCCCGGCGCGCAAGTAGTCGAGGCCGTAAGTGGAAACGTCTCGCCCTTCGTGCTGTTCGATTGCGGCTTTTACGATGTCGCGCGCAAGCACCCGGATGTAAACAACTGGCTCGCGCACGAAGCCAGCGCGTACCGGCATCTTCATCAGCACGCCGAAAATGACATCACCAGTTTTTGCATCGTGCGCGAGGCGCCGCTGCACGCCGTGACGCTGGCGTTGCTGTTATCCGCACTCGCCCAAAATTGTGGCGCCGATCTGTTGCGCATGAAAGGCATCGTCAATGTGCTGGAAGACCCGCAACGCCCTGCCGTGATTCACGGCGTGCAGCATGTGTATCACGCGCCGGTGTGGCTGCCGCGCTGGCCGTCGGATGACAGGCGCACGCGCATGGTGTTCATCGGTCGCAACCTGCGTGAATCGTGGGTGCGTGAGTTGATTGAACTGCTGGAAGATGAAGTCGCGGCGGAAAGCGACAAGCGGACAACACCACTGCCGTCATTCCGGGCTTGACCCGGAATGACGGTGTTGGCATGGCGGCGCGCAAAACAAAACGGCCATTCACCCGCGAGGAGGAATGGCCGTTGTGACATCAAAACCAGATCAGATCTTCGCCAACTGCTCTAGCAATTCCTTGCTTTCGGGAATGGTGCCCGGCTCGTAGACCTTGGCGTAGCGCACGATGCCTTGCGCATCGAGCACGTAGGCCGCGCGCTTGTCGAAGCCTTTTTCCTCGTTCAGCACGCCGTAGGCCTTGCCCACCGCCGCATGCGGCCAGTAGTCGGAGCACAGCGGAAACGGCAGGCCGCCCAGTTGTTCGGCCCAGGCTTTAAGGCTGGGGATGGTGTCGGCGCTGATTTGCACGATCTCGACATTTTGCTTCTTGAATTCTTCGTAGTTCGCACGGAACCCGGATACTTGATTCTTTCACCCGCCGGTGAATGCGAACGGCAGAAACGACACGATGGTCTTGCGACCCTTGAAGCTCGACAACGACACCTTGGTACCGGCATGCGAGTCAAGCGTGAAATCCGGCGCGGGGGCGCCTACTTGAACGGACATTGAACTTCTCCCTTGTTGAATGATGGGGCCGCTAGGTTACCCGCACGCGCCCCGGCAGGCAATAGCTATGGTGACAACGTCGGGCGCGGCTTGGGAACGGCGCGCGCCGGTGACGGCCAGCGCGCGCACCTTGCCGGATTTTACTTGCGGCAGCGCGGTGGCGATGCTCGGAAAGCTCATTGACACTTGCCCGCTGATGACATCCACCAGTGCGGGCGCCATGCCTTTGTAGGGGATGTGCAGCAGATCAATGCCCGCCAGCAGCTTGAACAACTCGCCCGATAGGTGACCCTCTGCGCCGCTGCCGGCAGAGGCGAAAGTGATTTGACCGGGTTTTGATTTGGCGAGCGCGATTACATATTTCACGTTTTTCACGGGCAACGCGGGCGTTACGATCAGTATCAGATTTTGTGCGGCGGCGAGCGTCACCGGCGCGAAGTCACGCAGCGGGTCGTAGGGCAATGATTTTTTCAGGCTCACGTTGGCGGCGAGTGCCGCGACGGTGCCGAGCATCAGCGTGTAACCGTCAGGTGGCGCTTTCGCGGTCAACTCGCCCGCGATCACGCCGCCCGCGCCCGCGCGGTTATCGATCACGACTTGCTGGCCGAATTTTTCTGACAGCTTGACGCCGATGGCGCGCGCCAAAGCATCCACGCTGCCGCCGGGCGTGGTGGGCACCAGCAGGCGGATCGGGCGGGTGGGATAAGCCTGCGCCAGCGCAGCGGCGGGAAGCAGCGCCAATAGAATGAATGTGATTAGTTATTGTTTTTAAATATATTTTTATGAATATGCAACATCGCCGCACGCACCATTGTCGCCCGGCGCGCGATGTCATTGCGGACGGCGGCGGCGAGCAAGATGTCTTGCATTCTTGCATTACAGCAAACCCAAAACGCGATCACGCTTCCGCCTGCCGTATTGCCCGGCTTACCGTTGCCAAATGCACCTTAAAGTGATCCGCGATTTGTTGCATGGTGTAGTCCCCCGTTGCATAGGCCGCCGCAATGGCTCGATTGCGGTCACTCAGCTTTTTCTCAAAATACGACAGGGGCTTGACCACCAAACGGCGTTGCGCGCGCGGGGTTTCACTGCTGGCCGCCTTGTCCGCGTGTTTTTGCATGCGCTTCAAGAACGCATCATCGCCAAGGAATACCTGACCTCGCAAATTCTCCCAAACCGTGGGCAGGCCCGCGCCTTGGCGCACGAATTCAATGTATTTTTTCACCGCGCGCGCGCGCTGGCTTGAGAATTGCGCTAGCAGCCAGTCTGTTTGCAGCCAAACCGGCGCCGGCTGCGCGCCCGTCATCGCGTGATACGAACTCCACGGCCAGCGCGCGGTATCGCGCACCATGCGCGCCCGCACCGGGTTAAGAACAACATAACGCGCCAATTCCAGCAGATAACTGTCTTTGTCCACTAGAATGGCCTTGAAGCGGCCCTGAAAGACGTGCCCCACCCGGTCGTGCGTGCGGTTGATGGTTTGCGTATAGACGCCATTGAGCTGGCGCATTCCCTGCGAGAGATTGCCTTCCACCGTTTCCACCACCAGGTGGTAGTGGTTGTTCATCTGGCACCAGGCATGTACCCGCCAGTTGAAGCGCTTGCACACCTGAGCGAGAATCGTAAGCCAGGCCAGACGGTCGGCGTCCCCCATGTAAATGTCCTCGCGCCGGTCGCCCCGCGAGGTAACATGGTAAAAGCCGCCGGGCAGTTCAATGCGTAAGGGTCGGGACATGAGGGGGTATTTTACATTAGAAATGTGGTAATACAAGACTTGACCCCTTCTCTTCATCCCTTGACCTCTTCGTCCGCAATAGTCTGATCCGCGATGAGATGGCGGGTAAGGATGAAGATTTCGAGCAGATGCAGGGCTATCGCACTAAGCGCACGATCATCAGCTACCGTGATCCGGCAAAAACTCCGATAACGCTGGATTTGCAGTTTACGGTTTCACTGAAAAAATACCGGGTGATCCATGACGGTCTGCCGGGCGGGAGCGCGCTCATCACCGGCGGTAGTGATGTTCGATTACGCTGAGCCAGAAAGGTATCGCAATTCATGAAAACATCGACTGACCTGAATCACGGGTTTTTTAACGTCATCCAAAAAGCAGGCGTCTTTTTGGGTGTCATTACGTCTGCAGTTTATGGTATGCAAGTGAAAGCACAAAATTCAATCCGAATAGAAATGCCCCTGACTTCCCGCGCGTCCATTTGCGATTTTGTCCTGTGGCCGCAGGCTGAGGCAACTTTTGCTGAATTCAGGAAGAGGCGAGATTATCTGGCTGACAATAAAGCCGAAGCAAAGCTTAATGCGGATATTTTCAATTTCTTGAAGAAGCAGCTCGCCTTCTTGGACGCCCTGATTGATCTCAAAAAGCGCTTGCGTGGAAACATATCAACGGCATCAAAAGATATCGACCCACTCTCTGATCTGTATAAGGTTATTCAGCTCAGCGCTGAAATCGCCGATGACCAAATACAACAAATCGAACAAATTCGTTTGGCCGTTGGCTCTACCAATAACGTTGATCAAGCAGATGCCGCTTTGTCGCGCATCTGGCAGCATGAAAGGGAGTTTCATATAAAAATTCTGGTCGGAAGACCCCCGGGCGCGGGCGGAAGCCGGTACCCGCTCTCGCCTTATATTGGTTTGACAGGAATCGGGCTGGCCTTGCCTGATCGCGACAGTTTCAAGGCAGATTATTGCTACAGCACCAGGCAAGATGCCCTTCAAGAAAAATCTCCTTTAAACAACGAACAGATGCTCGCCAAGGAATTGCTGATGCACGACGGGGGTGCATGGAAAAAATTATCCGGGTTGTTTTCACTGGCAGATTTCCCCATGCTCTCACGCAATGCCTACCAGTTTCATCTCAAAGAAACGGATGTACATGAGTCAAACTTTTGGAGCAAAGCGCAGCTCAAATACAACGCGACGGACAGATCCATATCCGGCGTTGAAATCAGGCGCCACAAGACAGCCTGGCCCGGTCACAGAGGGTCAACCTTGATGGGCGCCAAGCCGGGCGATTTACTCGAGGCACATGATTTTGAGCGGTTGCGGCGCGAAATATTTTATGCGTATAAGTTGCGCTAGCGTTAATGCGAAGGAGTCACAGTGCTTGATCTTTCGCGCCTACCCCTGAAAGCAGCTCACATGCTTTTCCTCGCTGCGGCGTTGTCCTTGCCCGCTCATGCCGAGGGCGCGGCGCCGGCGGATGTCCGACGTGCGCGCCATTGATCGGCTGCCACCGTTTCAACACAAATTCTATGGTAGACCTCTTTGCGTGCGGGCAACTGAATTTGCGGCTCGCGCGGTCGCTCATCACATCCCGGCCCTTGGACGGCGCAACCGGACGGAACCGAAGTTGCGCTGGCGTGTCCAACTCACCAGGAGTACGCCCTGTTGCGGCGTTTCCCATACACGACAACACTGAGAGGAAACCGATGAAATCCAGCAAGTTTCTCGCCCTTGTCCTTGCGCTTGCGGCACTCGGCTACGGCGCACCCGCTGTCGCGGCCGACGCCGCAAAGAACTATCCCAACAGACCGATCCGCATGGTGATGCCCAACGCTCCGGGCAGCTCGACCGATACCTTGGGCCGCATCGTCGCCAACAAGCTGGGCGATGTGCTGGGCCAGCAGGTCGTGGTGGACAACCGTCCCGGGGCGGGGGGCATCATCGGCATGGATATCGCCAAAATCGCCAATCCGGACGGCTACACAGTGATCTCCGCTTCCACCGCCGCGATGTCTATCTCGCCGCACATTCACAAGAAGCTGTCGTACGATCCGCTGAACGACTACGCCTTCCTGTCGTTGTTCGCGGTGACGCCCAATGTGCTGGTGGTCACCCCGACGCTTCCGGTCAAGTCGGTGAAGGAACTCATCGACTTGACCCGGTCGAAGCAGGGACAGATCAACATGGCCTCTGCCGGCCCGGGCTCGCAAAGCCATCTCGCCGGCGTGCTGCTCCAAACGATGGGCAAATTCGAGTCGCTGCACGTGCCGTACAAGGGCGGCGCTGGGACCGCAGCGGTGGCGGCGGGAGAATCACATTGGTCGATCAACCCTGCACCATCGGTGATGTCACTGGTGAAAGCGGGGCGGCTGCGCGCGATCGCGCACACCATGCCCAAGCGCAGCCCGCTGCTCGGCGATCTGCCGGCCATTGCGGAATTCGTTCCGGGCTATAGCTACAGCGGGTGGCAGGGCATTCTCGCACCCAGGGCGACGCCAAAGCCGATCCTCGACAAGCTGCGCGCGTCGCTGCTCAAGACCATGAGCCTTCCGGAAGTCAAGGACATGATCACCACGCAGGGAGCGGAGATCGTGACCAATACGCCTGAAGAGTTCCGCAAGTTCGTGCAGGACGAGATCGAGAAGCTTGGCCCCGTGGTCAAGGCGGCGGGGCTGAAAGTCGAATAGCGGGGCTGCACCGGCATCGTGGTACGACTGATCGCCCAGCGCTTCGGCGACGGACTTTCTTCCTGCGCTGCGCGCACGACTCGTTCACAACTCGTGCGCACAGCGCACGCTACCTCGTTCGAGGCTCACCGTAAGCGTCGACTGGATAGTTACCAATTTTTATTCAATACGCAAATTCGCCGCACGCACCACTTTTGCCCACCGCGCGATGTCGCTGCGGATGGTCGCGGCGAATTGTTCCGGTGTGTCGGCAATCGGTGTTACGCCGATGGTGGCGAAGCGTTCGCGCAACTCCGGGCTGGTCAATGCTTTGACGGCTTCGGTGTTGAGTCTGGCGATGATGTCGGCGGGCACGTTGGCGGGCGCGAGAAAGCCGTACCACGAGCTTAATAAAAATCCTGCAGGTCCGCCGGATTCGCCCATGGTGGGAATCTCCAGCGCGAGCGCGGTGCGTTTTTCTTCGCCGATGGCGAGTGCGCGCAAGCGACCCGAACGTATGTGCGGCAGCGTGGCTTGCAGAGAATCAAACGCCATCATCACATGCCCGCCCATGATATCCACCAGCATCGGCTGGCTGCCCTTGAACGCGACATGCGTCATCTGGATGCCGGTGCTTTGCGCGAACAGCAGCGCACCCACATGGTTGATGCCGCCCACGCCGGGCGAGCGCGATCAGCTCGCGCGCGTTGCGTGCGGCGAGCGAGGGATGCGACACCAGCAGAAACGGCGCTTCGCCCATGTTGGTGATGGGCGCGATATCGCGCAGCACATCGAACGGCATTTTGGGCTGCGTGCTGGGATTGATGGTGACGGTGCCGGTGGTGCCGGAGAGCAGCGTATAGCCATCGGGCGCGGCTTTTGCGCCAGCCTCCATGCCGATCATGCCGTTGGCACCCGCGCGCGTTTCGATCACGAAACCGGCTTTCATGTTCTGGGGATAGGGTTTTTAAACAGCATTTCTACATAAACCCCAGTTTATCCCCGCCTGATTGCCGGGTCAATTTCCAGCCTCGAACCGGTCGAACGGCTTCGGATTGGCCTAAGCCGCCTGAACATTATTCGACCGCCTTGCTGGCGCTGATCATAAAAGCCGGCGGATCGGCGGGCCAGGCGCCATTCAAAAACTTGCCTGGGCAAGCCGCTGGCAAACGGCCGCGCGCTGGGGTAGATTGCTGCAATCGACGAACATAACCGGGACATGCGATGGCGGCACAGTACGAAGTTGCAAAGTGGGGCGTTGCAGCATTGTTCGCGGTTGCCTCGGGCGGCGCGCTCGCGGCAGCCGCGGATACATTCCCCGTCAAACCCATACGCCTGATCGTGCCGTTTCCCGCGGGCGGTGGCGGGGATGCCGCCGGGCGCTCGCTGGCGCCGCCTTTGTCGGCGCGGCTCGGACAGCAGGTGGTGATCGACAATCGCGGTGGTGCGGGCGGCATCATCGGCATGGAGCTCGTGAAGACCGCCGTGCCGGACGGCTACACCTTGCTGCTGTCCACCGCCGGTTTTACCGCGATGCCTGCGTTGCACAAAAATCTGCCGTTCGACCCGGTGCGGGATTTTACCGGCGTCATCGTGGCGCAATCGGGCATGTACGTGCTCGTCGTCAACATGGCCGCGCCGCTGAAGTCGGTGAAGGAGTTGATCGCGCATGCCAAGGCCAATCCGGGCAAGCTTGATTTCGCTTCCGCGGGCACCGGCACCACCATTCACCTCGCGGCGGAGTTGTTCAAGAGCATGGCGCAAATCAACATGACGCATGTGCCATACAAGGGCGCCGCCCCCGCGCTCACCGATGTGATCTCGGGCCAGGTGCAGACCATGTTCGCCGCTTCGCTCAACGCGCTGCCGTTGATTCGAGGCGGCAAGCTGCGCGCGCTCGGCTTGACATCGGCCAGGCGCTCCACGCTCGCGCCTGAGTTGCCGACCATCGCGGAGAGCGGCCTGCCGGGATACGAGGTCACCGGCTGGTATGGTCTCGCCGCGCCGATGCATACGCCGCGCGCTATCGTGCGGAAATTGAATACGGAGTCGAACCAGGCATTGAAGTCGCCTGAACTCGTCGAACGCTTGCGCGCGCAAGGGCTGGAGATTGTTGGCGGCACGCCCGACGAAGCCTCGGCGCTGGTGAAGCGTGACGTGGCGCGCTGGACCAAGGTGATCCGTGATGCCGGCATTCAGCGGGACTAGGAAGCGACATGGATCAATCACTCGACACCAACGCAATCACGCTGACTAAAACACTATGCGGCTATCTCGCCGATGCGCAATACGGCGATCTCACACCCCGCGCCGTCGGCGAAGCCAAACGCGGCGTGCTCGACTGGCTGGGCTGCGCGCTTGCAGGCAGCTGGCATTCCACCATCGACAAGTTGCTTGCCGTGTTGCAAGAGGCGGGCGGCAAACCGCAGGCCACGGTTTTCGCGCGCGGACTGAGGCTCGGCTTTCTTGACGCTCCGCTGGCCAACGGGCAGATGGGACATCTGCTCGACTTTGACGACACACACGCGGGCGGCGTGTTGCTGCACACCAGTTCGCCGGTGCTGGCGGCGTTGTTCGCGCTGGCGGAGCGCGCGCCGGTGAGCGGCAAAAATTTCATGCTCGCGTACGCGGTGGGTTTTGAAGCCGGCGTGCGCAGTGGGCGCAGCGCGCCGCATCATCACAACGGCGGCTGGCATCTCACCGGCACGCTCGGCAGCATCGCCGCAGGCGTTGCGGCAGGGAAATTAATTTCCCTTAATAAACAATCACTTACATATGCAATGGGAATCGCCGCCACACAAGCCGGCGGCATGCAGCAAAACCGCGGCACCATGTGTAAATCTTTTCACGCCGGCAAGGCCGCGGCCAACGGCGTGCTTGCGGCACTACTCGCCGAGCAGGGCTTTGACAGCACACAAGAAATCATCGAAGGCGAAAAAGGTTTCAGCCGCATCTACAGCAACACGGCGGATGTCGATCAGTTGACCGCCGGCCTCGGCAACGGCTGGCTCATCGAAAGCAACGGTCACAAACCGTACGCCTGCGGTCTCGTGCTGCATCCGCTGATCGATGCGGTGATTGCGTTGCGCGCGAAGACGAAACTCAGCGCGGCCGGCGTGGACGAAATCACCGTGCGCGTGCATCCGTTGGCGCTTTCGGTGACCGGCGTGGTGGAGCCGTCAAGCGGGCTTCAGTCGAAATTCAGTCTTTACCATTCGGCCGCGGTTGCGTTCGTCGATGGCAACGCCGGTGTCGCCCAATACACCGATGCCAAGGCCAACGATCCGGCTCTCGTTGCATTGCGCCGCAAGGTGAAAGTAGTCATCGACGAGACGCTGGGCAAGGATGAGGCTCATGCAACGGTGGTTGCCGGCAACGTGAGCGAAGCAGTGCGCGTGCCGCACGCCAGCGGCACATTTGCGAATCCCATGAGCGATGCGGCTATCGAGGCAAAATTCATGGCGAACGCCACACCCGTGATCGGCGAGGCGCGCGCGAAGCGTGTGTGTGGGCTGGTGTGGGCGTTGGAGTCGATGCCTGACATGCGCGAACTGATTGAAGTGGTTGCGTAGCAGCGTCGCGCGCTGGGCATGCGTTTCCGCACATCACCGCTATCCGTCCCCTCGCCCCGCGTGCGGGGAGAGGGTTAGGGTGAGGGGTACTACCATAGTCGCGATAGTTGCCCGTCACCCCCCGCCCTCTCCCCGCTGACGCGGGGCGAGGGAGCCGCGTTGTGGCATTGTGTGGAAGCCTATGCCTGAAGGAGAAGGAGTCTTCATGGGAATGCCGGCGCTATTTTATAAAACCGTGCAATCGACCAGCAGTGCATCAACTCACAGCGTCGAGGCCTTACCCGGCTCCACCTCCGGCTTCAACGCGACTTGTGCCATGTTGATGGCGGTGTAGTAGCCGCAGGTGAGCGTGAGATCGACCACGCCGCGAGTGCCGAGCAGTTTTTGCGCGGCGTTGAATGTGTCATCAGTCAACTTCTTTTCGCGCAGCAGTTGATGCACGAAGCGCGCCATGAGCTGCTCGTCGGCGGTGAGCGACGACAGCGCCTTGCCGGTGCGTATGGTCTCGATGGATGCGGCGCTCACGCCCGCTTTCGCAGCCAGCGCCGCGTGCGCGGTCCATTCGATGTCGCTGTTCCACTCGCGCGCGATGACTATGATCGCGAACTCCTTGAGGTTCTCCGGTATTGCGCTTCTGAATCGAAGCTCCGCGCCCACCGAGGTCAGGTAACCCGCGGCCTGGGGACTGTTCAACAGCGCGCGAAATTGCAGGCCCACCGCGGGCGAGTTGCGGTCGCGGCGGATGCGGTCATAAATCTCTTGTCCCTCGGCATCCATCTCGGGGCGGTCTACATACGGTACGCGTGCCATGTTTTCTCTCCTTTAAGAGTGCCGTCCATTATAGAATGACATGCGCGCTGGAAAATAAAGATTCGAACAAGGAGCTAAGGTGAGGGGAGCGGCAGGTATCCTGTTGAATGTGTGCTGTGTCGTCTCCGGCTGCGTGCTGCTGTGCGCGGCGGGCGCACAAGCTCAAGCGTATCCGGTAAAACCGGTGCGCATGCTGTTCGGCTACACCGCCGGCGGCGCGGGCGACGTGTCGGCGCGCATGCTGGCGGCGAAGCTTGCCGAGAGCCTCGGACAAAACGTCATTGTGGAAAATCGCCCCGGCGCGGGCGGCGCGATTGCCGACGAGGCCGTGGCCAAGTCGCCGCCTGATGGCTACACTCTGCTTTACGCGGCGGGCTCCACCGCGATATTGCCGGCGTTGCGCGCAAGGCTGCCGTATGACGTGGAGCGCGATTTCGCGCCGGTGTCGCTGGTGGTGCTCACCTCGTTCGCGCTCACCATACATCCGTCGGTGCCCGTGCATGACGTCAAGTCGCTGATCGCGCTTGCGCGCGCGCAGCCAGGCAAGCTCACGCACAGTTCGCCCGGCATCGGCAGCTCGTCGCACTTCGCGGCCGAGGTTTTCAAGATGATGGCCGAAGTGAAAATACTGCACGTGCCGTTCAAGGGGCCGCCGGAGGCAACGACCGCGGTGGTGTCGGGTGAGCTCGACGTGGGTTTCCCCAGCGTTACCGGCGCCCTGCCTTTCATTGCGACCAACCGATTGAAGGCGCTTGCGGTGAGCAGTGCCAGGCGTGCGTCACAACTGCCTGCCGTGCCGACGCTCGGCGAATCGGGATTGACGGGCTACGAACGCGCGGGCTGGAACGGCGTGCTCGCGCCGGCCGCCGTGCCCAAGGACATCATCACGCGGCTCAATGCCGCCATCGTCAGGCACGTTAACCAGCCCGAGATGAAGGAGTCTTTTTTCAAGCAGGGTCTCGAAGCGCAGACAAACACGCCGGAGCAATTCACCGCGTTCATCAAGCGCGAGTTGGCGCAAAACGCGAAGGTGGCAAAATTCGCCGGCATCAAGGCGGACTGAAAATTTCATTCACAGGAGATTTCAATGGCAAGACTACCGTTGGCAAGCCGGGACAGCGTCCCCGAAAATCAGCGTTGCGCGTTTGACGAACTTTTGAAGGGCTACGGCGCGGTGCCGCGCTTCGGCCCCGGTTCGGTGATGATCAACGTGCCCAAGGTGCACCAGATGATGAACGCCGTGAATCTTTATCTGCGCAACGATTCGTCGTTGCTGAAAAAGATTCAGGAACTTGCGATACTCGTCACCGCGCGCGAGCTCGATTGCCAGTACGTGTGGAACGCGCATGCCGCGTCGGCACGCGCCGCTGGTGTCGGCGATGCACTGGTGGATGGGCTGCGAGACCGCAAGGATCGGCCCAAACTCGCCGATGACGAGAGCGCCGTGGTGCGCTACGGCCAGGAGTTTTTCCGCACGCACCGCGTAAGCCGCGGCGCGTGGCAACTGGCATTCGAGCAATTCGGCAAGCAAGGCGTGATCGAACTGGGGCTTATATTTGGCAACTACAGCATGATTGCCCTGCTCGTCAATTCATTCGACGTAGACCTGCCGCCGGACAGAAAAGAATCGATCATGCCGGTTTGAATTTTGATTCCAGATTGACGCGGCGATATCCCGCGCATTAGGCTTGGTCTGTCATGCCACATTTCATCCAATGGAGAATCCCATGTCCGCAGTCATGAACCGGCTCACCATCAAACCGCTGCATCCGCTGTTCGTTGCCGAGGTCACCGGCGTTGATCTCACCGTGCCCGTCGCGCGCGATGATTTTCGCCAGATATGGGATGCCTTCAATGAACACCAGATACTGGTGTTTCGCGATCAGCCCTTCACAGATGAAACGCAGATAGCGTTCAGCCGCAACTTTGGCGCGCTGGAGACGATGGAAGCGCACGCGGCGAATAACTACAAGCCGGGCCACATCGCCGTGATGACCAATCTCGATGCGAAAGGCAATCTGCTGCCGCTGGACGACCCGGGCATGATTCACCGGCTGCGCAACGAGGCGTGGCACACCGACAGCTCGTTCAAGAAAGTCGCCGCGCTGTGCTCGATGCTGTCGGGCCGCGAGGTGCCGCCGGTGGGCGGCAACACCGATTTTGCCAGCGCGCGCGCCGCCTACGCGGCGTTTCTCGATGCGCGCAAGGCGGCGTTTGATGGCATGACAGTGATTCATCGAGTGGCTGAGCCCAGCAATGTTGACGACCCCGCCTACGACGAGGAGCAGAAAAAGCGCCTCACCGTCACGCATCCGCTGATACGCACCAACCCGGTGAACGGCCGCAAGAATTTTTACGCCGGTTCACACGCGCAGGAAATCGAGGGCATGCCGCGCGAGGCCGCCCGTGCGCTGCTCGACGAACTGACCGCGTTTTGCACGCAGCCGCAATTTTGCTACAGCCATCCGTGGCGCAAGCACGACCTGGTGATCTGGGACAACCGTTGCGCGCTGCATCGCGCAACCACCTTCGACAAGGCCAAGTATCGCCGTAACATGCATCGCACCACCGTGGCCGGCGTCGTGCCCGATGGCGCGTTGGCGCATATGCCGAAGCCTGCCGCTGCTTGAAGCGGTGCTGGGATCAAAAAAAATTGGCGCAACCAGCGCCCTGCACACGAGGAGAAGTTGATGCACATGAATTCAAGGCTTGCGTTGGCAGGCGCCGCGGGCTTGCTCATGGCCGGCAACATGGTTTGCCACGCGCAAACCACGGCCTGGCCCGCGCGCCCGATACGCATGCTGGTGGGCTTTCCGCCGGGCGGGCCGACCGACGTGGTGGCGCGCATCGTCAGCGAAAAAGTCGCGTTGCAGATTGGCCAGCAGGTGGTGGTGGATAACCGGCCCGGCGCCGCGGGCAATATCGCGGTTGAAATTCTCACGCGCTCGGCGGGCGACGGGCACACGTTGCTGTATTCATCAAATGCCATCGCGGTGTCGCCGGGGCTTTATTCGAAGCTCGCCTACGATCCACTGAAGGACATCACGCCCGTCACCGAAATCGGCGCGGGCTGCCTGATATTTTTCGTGCATCCGGCGCTGCCGATCAAAAGCGTGCCGGAGTTTATTGCCTATGCCAAGGCGCGGCCGGGTCAGATGAATTTTGCGTCGTCGGGCACCGGCACCAGCACGCACCTCGCGCCGGTGATGTTCTCGCAACGCGTGGGCATCCAGACGCAGCACATACCCTACAAGGGCACCGCGCCCTCGCTGGTGGACATGATCGGCGGGCGCGTGCAGTTCATGATGGGCGCGGTGCTAACGGCCGTGCCGCATATTCGCGATGGACGGCTGCGCGCGCTCGGCGTCACCGGCAAGAAGCGCATCGCCTCGCTGCCCGACTTACGCACGCTGGACGAAGCCGATGTGCCCGGATTCGTGGTGACGACCTGGCAAGGCTTGTTCGCGCCGGCGAACGTGCCCACGCCCGTACTCGCGCGCGTGAACGCGGAGTTTGTAAAAGCGATCAAAAGCCCCGACCTGCGGCCGAAGATCGAACAACAGGACATGGAACCCACCGCGCCGGGCCATGTGGAATTTAACCAGATGTACCGCGCCGAACTCGCACGCTGGACCAAGGTGGCGAAGGACGCGGGGTTGAAGGCGGATTGATCATGAACACACTGACAAAAATGGCGGCTGCGGCGGCGCTGAGTTTCGCCACGACGGCGTCGCACGCGCAGCCCGCCGCGAAATATCCAAGCAAACCCGTGCGCATGCTGTCGGGCGCATTCGGCAGCCCCAGCGACATACTCTCGCGCACCATAGGGCCGCGGCTTGCCGACATGTGGGGCCAACCGGTGGTGATCGAGAACCGCCCCGGCGCGGCGGGCACCATCGCCGCGGCGATATTGGCGAAGGCCGCGCCCGATGGCTACACGCTGCTGTTGATCTCAGCGCAGTTCACCATCGGCGCGGCCATGCATTCCAAACTGCCATACGATCCGCACAAGGATTTCGCGGGCGTGACGCAGATCGGATTTTCCACCAGCGTGCTGCCGGTGCATCCCTCGCTGGGGCCGAAGACGCTGAAGGATTTCATCGCTTACGCGCAGGGGCGGCCCGGCAAGATTTTGTTCAGCTCCGGTGGCGCCGGCAGCAGCACGCATCTGAATGCCGAGCGCTTTAACGGCGCCGCGGGCATCAAGGCCGTGCACGTGGGCTACAAGGGCACGCCCGATGCGCTGCTCGAAGTGGCGGGCGGGCGCGTGCAGTATTGCATCGTCGGTTTGGCCTCGGCGATGCCTCTGATCAAGGACGGCAAGCTGTTGCCGCTGGCGGTGAGCACGCCGCAGCGCTCGCCGCTATTGCCCGACGTGCCGGCGATACCGGAGTTGGTGCCCGGCTTCGGCCGCGACGGCTCGCATTCGCTGATCGCACCCGCGGGCACGCCGATGGCGATCCGCAACAAGATTGCAAGCGATGTCGCGCGCATCTTCGATGCCGCCGACGTCAAGGAAAGACTGTTTGCGCAGGGCTATCACCCGGCGCCGACCACGCCCGCGGAGCACGACAAAATTCTGCGCGAGCAGATTCAGGTGTTCGGCGAGATCGCGAAGCGGCTGGGGTTGAAGGCGAACTGACGGCTAGTTGCTTGCCGTCATCCCCGAAGCCTTCACGATCTGCGCGGCCCTGTTCATTTCCGCCGCGAGGAATTTCGCGAACTGCTCCGGCGTGCTGGCGACGACCGTCGCGCCTTCGGCCGCCAATCGTTTTTCCACATCGGGCAAGCGCAGGATGCGCGAGGCCGCCGCGTGCAGCTTGTTGATCGACGCCTGTGGCGAGCCGCCGCGCACCAACAGCCCATACCAGTGCGTGAGTTCATAACCAGGCACGCCCGCTTCGGCGATGGTCGGCACGCCTGGCAGTGCCGCCGAACGCGCGGCGCTGGTGAGGCCGAGCGCGCGCACCTGGCCCGTGCGGATGTAAGGCACGACTTGCAGCGCGTTCATGAAATAAAGCGCGATGTGTCCCGCGATCAGGTCTATCGCCGCCGGTCCCGCGCCCTTGTACGGGATGTGATTCATCTTGGTGCCGGTCAGATGCTTGAACAATTCGGCGGCCAGATGCGGCGGCGAGCCGTTGCCCGAGGTGCCGAAGTTCACCTCGCCCGGACGCGCCTTGAGCACCGCGACAAACTCCTTCACCGAACGCGCTGGAAACGACGGATGCACCGACAGCACCAGCGGACTTGACGCAAGCTGCATCACGGGCGCCAGATCGCGCAGCGTGTCGTACGGCAAATCCTTGCGGATCGCCGGGTTCACCGCAAGCCCGCCCGGCACGAACAGCATGGTGTGCGCATCCGGCGCCGAGCGCGCGACATGCGCGGTGCCGATCACGCCGTTCGCACCCGAGCGATTTTCCACGATCACCGGTACCCCCCATGCTTCGTTCAGCTTCTGCGCCATCGCGCGCGCGAGGATGTCGGTGCCGCCGCCGGGCGGAAACGGCACCGTAATGTTGAGCGGGCCGGCGGGGTAGTTTTGCGCATATGCGTGCGTGGATACCAGCATTGCCGTCAGCAGCATATGCCTGATCGATCGCGAATTCAGTTGCAGTGTCATTTATAAAATAGTCAATAAAAACAATAACTTATATGGAATTCGGTGCGTAGCCGTCAAACGCATCCGCCCGCACCAGCCGCGCGCGCGTGACCTCCGACAGCGCGTTCACGCCGAGCAGCGCCATGTCGCGGTGTATCTCGCCGCGCAGGATATTGATCGCATGCGTGACGCCCTCGTCGCCGCCGATGGCGGCGGCATACAAAAACGGCCGCCCAACGAAGCAGAATTTTGCACCGAGTGCGAGTGCCTTTAACACGTCGGTGCCGCGGCGGATGCCGCTGTCGATCATCACGGTCATTTCGCTGGCGGCATCCACGATGCCCGGCAGCACGCGCAGCGGCGCCACCGCGCCATCGAGTTGGCGCCCGCCGTGATTGGATACGATCACGCCGTTCACGCCCGCCTCGCGCGCGCGTTTCACATCGGCCTTGTTGAGCACGCCCTTGATCACCAGATTGCCTTTCCACATGCGGCGGATCAGCTCCAGATGCGGCCAGCATAGCCGGTCCATGCCGCCGCGCGGACGATCCGCGCTCGCGGAAATCATCGGCGAGCGCGGCCCCATGTTCTCCACGTGCGGCATGCCGTGCAAAATCAGCGTGCGCAGCAGCATGCCCGTCAGCCAGCGCGGGCGCATCGCCACGTCCCAGATGAATCGTGGCGACGGGCGAAACGGCTTGCGAAAGCCGCTGCGCAGACTGAATTCGAGATTGGCCGACACCGACACATCCAGCGTCACCACCAGCGTTTCGTAACCGGCGGCCGCCACGCGCTCGATGAGCTTCGCGATCCCGGCATCTTCGCCGGGGATGTAGGCCTGAAACCACGCCAGCGGCCCGGCGGCCTTCACGTCCTCCAGACTCGTCAACGCCGCGCCGGAAAGAATCATCGGAACGTTCGCTGCGGAAGTCGCGCGCGCCATCACGATGTCGCCCTGGTACGCGCCGAGCGAAATGCCGCCCATGGGCGACACGCCGAACGGCGCATCGTAGGCGTGGCCGAAGATCGTGGTTTTCTGCGTGCGCTCGGCGGTATTCACCAGCGTGCTCGGCATGAACGCGAGCGACTCATACGCCGCGCGGTTGGCGCGCATCGATTCCTCGCGCTCCGCGCCGCTCTTGATGTAGCCGAAAATCGGGCGCGGAATATAGGCGCGCGCCGGTGCCTCGAAATCATCCAGCGAAAGTATCCCGCGCAGCGCGCGCGGCAGCGACGGCGCATCGCTCGCCTTGCGCGTGGCTTGATGCATCGGAATGTTATCGTTGGCTTCCTGCGCGGCGATGGACATGAGTGCGGCCTGGTTACAAGGTTCTGGCTGATTATTACTGACTTCTACGGATTACAGTACACCGTTCGGGCCGAGCCTGTCGAAGCCTTGTAACATTGCCGATGCCGCCGCTCACTAATTCAAATAAGTCTCCATCAGCCGCTGGTATTCCGCCCTGCCGATCAGCCGCGCCATTTCTTCCGGCGTGGCGAGGATGGGCTTGAGGCCATCGGCCGTGCCGCCGTTGCGAAAGTGCGTGTAGGTGTCGTGCATCGCCTTGGCGATTGCCGCCAGCACCGCATGCCCTTGCAGGCAAAAACGCACGCCGTGCGCGGCCAGATCGGCGCGATTAAGGCCGAGTGTGGAGCCGAGGATGATCGGGATATTCGTAGCACCGCGGATGGCATCGAGGTCTTCGAGCTTCGTGAGACTGGTGATGAACACGCCGTCTACTCCGGCGCTCGTATACGCGCGCACGCGCGCAAGCACCTTGTCGAGGGGCTCGAGGCGCAGCGACGCGGTGCGCGCCACCAGCACCAGCGATGGATCGCGGCGCGCGGCGAGTGCGGCATTGAGCTTGCCCATCATCTCCGGCACGGAAATCAGCTCGTCCTGGCCATGCACGCCGTAGCGATGCGGCATCACCAGGTCTTCGATGGCAAGGCCCGCGAGTCCGGCGTGTTCGAGTTCCTCCACCGTGCGCATGACGTTCAGCGCGTTGCCGTAGCCCTGATCGGCATCAACGAAAACGCAGAGATCGGAAACGCGCGTGACGACGCGCACCTGAGCCGCGAATTCACTCAGCGTTTGCAGCGCGAGATCGGGCGCGGCGAGCACGGTGGCGGCACTCACCGAGCCGGAAAGGATGCCGGTCTCGAAGCCCGCGGACTCAGCCACGCGCGCGGACAGCGCGTCGAACACCGTCGCCGGCGAAACCAGTTCGTTGCCATTCAATATCGCGCGCAAGCGCTTGCGTTTGTCGGTTGGTGTCATGCTGGCTCCCCTTGGATGCGAAAAGTCAATTTTACTGCTGACAGGTGTCAATCAAGAATACAACATACGACGGTTTGCTGTCCGGCTTGTGTGCGGAATCGCAACTACCGCGGCTTGATCCCCGCGCCCTTCGCCACATCGGCCCACGGGCGCGTTTCATTCTTGACTTCAACAAGCGTAGGGTGGGCAAAGCGCGGCGTGCCCACGCACACTCACTGCGGCGCTCCAATGACTTGGCGACCAGCCTCGCCCGACATACGAGCGAAACGAAGAGCGAGGCCATTCATTCGCGCGCGTGACGTGCCCGTGCTTCACGGGGTTGAAATGTACGTAATCCACATGACGCCGCAAGTCCGCCTCATCACGAATCTGGCGCTCCCAAAAACGCCTTTGCCAGATGCCCTTTTCCCGCTTCGCGCGCTTGCTTGTCGAGCGCCCGGCAGCCGGCGCCAGCCCGCCTGAAAACGTACGCTTGATTATGCGCCAGCGCAATCCAAACGCCACGTCGTGCTCGGGCAATTGCCAAACGACGTGCAGGTGATCCGGTAATACGCAACAGGCAAGCGTCAGGAAAGTGTGACGCGAGCGCGTAATATCGACGGCCTGCCGCATGCGGTCATATTTTTGCACCAGCAGACGACTCTTTCGGTCAACCAGATTGACCGTGAAAAAGAAGGTGCCGCCGGCGGCCAGGCTTCGGCGATAACGGGACATGCGGTGACGTTATCACGTGCGGCTGACCGCGTGGGCACGCTACGCTTTGCCCACCCTACGCTTGCTTGAAATCCAGGATTTGGATTAAACGTAGCTTGCGCCGGAACAGTACCTGGCGGCAGTGTATAGGTCACCCCAGCACTGCCATAATACGTGGGCACTTCTTTCAGGAAGGTGAAGTTCTTAACTAATGGAGTTGGAGTGGCTGGTATAACGAAATTACTGCCGTGCCAAGAGGAGCCGAGAACCAAATTAGCAGTAGATCTTTCCGAAGGGGTCATAATTTTCTCCGTTTGCAGGTAAAGTCGTTTACTTCAACCTACTTTCATAAAGTTGGTTTGCGATTACACTAGGGTTAATATTCGCTTCGATTACCGCAGATACATCGCCCATTACCCGATCCCAACCTCGATCCGCGTAATAGACGTTGAATTTACCGTTCTTAAAGTAAGTTACTTTGGCTGGAGATGGACCATCGACATGGCCAATGGCATCTGGCTGCCGGCGCCAGACAAATTTTTGATTTATGAAGTTGTGTTTGTCAACGCTATCAATAATTAGCCGGTAGACATGGGGATCGACCTTGCGAAAAGCCGTTACCGTGAAAATGTGCTCATCTCGAAAGAACGCAATACCAAAGTGCCCATTGTCATATAAGTGCATGCTACATCCGCCGCGCCCATAGACATCGAAAATCAAGACTGGTGTCTTTCCTCCCAGCGCGTCAATCTCGGTCTTTGTTAGCGCTTGCAAAGCAGCTGCGGATTTGAGCGCGGTGCCCGCAAGCAGCAATGCCAAGAATACGATCAGCGCTAACTTGCCAACCTTGACGACGCAACATTGTGCCCAATCAAAAAGTGTCAGATCTAATACACATCCTCTATTCACCCTGTCACCCATCTTCTCTCTCCACGTTATCCCCCTGCACCACCTGCATCCCCGTCCCATGCACCCCCAACGTAACCACCCCATCCACCTGCAAGCCCTTCGGCAACTGATGCGCAATAAAGATCATAATCACCTGCCCCTTGAGTTTGTTCACCGTTTTGGCGAATTTTTCCGCAGTCGGTGCATCAAGGCTGCTGGTGGCCTCATCAAAGATCAGTATCTTCGGGCGTTTCAACAGCGCTCGTTCAATCGCAACGCGCTGCTTCTGCCCGCCCGATAGTCCGGTACCATGTTCGCCAATCTGGGTTTGATACCCCTGCGGCAGTTGTTCGATGGTGTCGTGGATTTCGGCGAGCTTGCAGGCGTGAATCACTTCCTTGAAGGTGGCGTGCGCGTTGGCCAGCGTCAGGTTCTCAAAGATCGTGCCGCTGAATAAAATCGTCTCTTGTGGTACCACACCGAAGGCGGCTCTCAGTTCATTTGCCGCCATGTGGCGGATGTCCAGCCCGTCGAGCAGGATGGCTCCGTCACTCGGCAGGTAAAAGCCCTGCAACAGCTTGGCCAGCGTGCTCTTGCCGCTGCCGCTCTTGCCCATCAGAGCCACGCACTGGCCGGGTTTGATGGTGAGGTTCAGGTTGTTGTAGAGATACGGCAGGTTGTCGGCGTATCTGAACGCCAAGCGTTTGATTTCAATGTGGTTTTCGGCTTTGTCTTCGCGCGTGGGGGTGATTGAGTATGGCTCGGCCGGCACGTTCATGATGTCGCCCAGACGTTTGACCGCGATGTCGGCCTGCTGGAACTGCTGCCACAGCCCTATGAGGTGCAGCATGGGTTGCGCCAGCCTTGAGGCGAACATCTGGAAGGCCACCAGCATGCCGATGGTGAATTCCTTGCTGGTCATCACCAGCCACGCGCCCATGCACAGGATGGCGAGCGTCATCGCTTGTTCTGGGGCGTGGGCGATGGTGTTCACGCAAGGCTCAATCGCGATGTGGACTGAGTTGCCCTCATCGTATCGTTCTGATTCCGCGCGGCGATGGACATGTGGCGGCCCTTGTCACAAAATTCGCGGTCATTATGCGCCGTACGCGTGGGTTCTCGTAGTGCGCCTCGCAACGTATCAACAGGGGAATTTATTGATTACCAGGATCCAACTGCTTCATGCCGCAATATGGGCTGCGCCGCTGGTGTTTGCAGCGCCCGTCATCGCGCAATCTTATCCTTCAAAACCCATCCGCATGGTCGTCCCCT
>CAMDLH010000067.1 GCA_945901405.1 Bordetella parapertussis
AATGCCGGCGTGCGCAAGCTGCCGTACGATTCGATCAACGACTTCATGCCGGTGACGCTGATCGCGGTGTCACCGCTGATGCTGGTGACGCATCCGTCGCTGCCGGTGAAAAACGTCAGGGATTTGATCGTGCTCGCCCGCGCGCAACCTGGCCAACTGGTATATGCCTCGTCTGGGCAGGGCAGCCCCACGCACATGGGTATGGAGTTGCTGCGATTCTCGGGTGTGCGCATGACACACGTGCCGTACAAGGGCGCCGCGCCCGCGATGACCGATCTCATAGGCGGCCATGTGCAACTGATGCAAACCAGCGTGATCGTGGTCAAGCCGCACGCGGCGGCGGGGCGCATGCGCCCCATTGCCGTGACCACCATGCGGCGGTCGGCGGCGATGCCCGAAGTGCCCACCATCGCCGAGACCATACCCGGCTACGAAGTGCTCAACTGGTGGGGCTTGATGACGCCCGCGCGCGCCCCCGCGGCCATCATCGAACGCCTGAACGTGGAGATTGCGAAAGTGATGGCGAAGCAAGCGCATCGTGAGCGCTTTAGCGCCGAGGGCATCGACGCCGCGCCTGGCACGTCAGCGGAATTTGCAGGCATGCTGCGTAACGAAATCGCGAAGTGGGGCAAGGTTGGCAAAGAGATCGGTTTGAAGCTGGACTGACAGGCATGGGTAGGGTGGGCAAAGCGCAGCGTGCCCACGCGGACAACCAAATCGGATAAATTCGCCTAATGACTCATTACCGCCGAAATCTCGCCGCGGGAGCCACGTTTTTCTTTACCGTGAATCTCGCTGACCGAAAAAGCAGGCTGTTGGTCGAGGAAATTGAACGCTTGCGCCGGGCATTCAGAATCGTGCGTGAACGTCACGCTTATCGAACAGCGGCATATTGCGTGTTGCCGGATCATTTGCATGTGGTGCGGTAGTTTCCCCAGGGCGACGCGAATTACGCTGAAGTTTAATATCGCGGCGCGTGGGCACGCTGCGCTGTGCCCACCCTGCAATTCATGCTGTAACAACGCCCAAAACGTTCTGACTTTAATTCAATGACCCTCAACACATTATTCAACCCAAAATCCATCGCCATCGTCGGCGCCACGCAAGACACGCGCCGCGCGGGCGGGCAGCCGCTGCATTCGCTCACGCATCAGGGTTATGCGGGCAAGGTGTATGCGGTGAATCCGCGTTACAGTGAAATCGAGGGCCAGCCGTGTTACGCGAGTGTCGATGCGTTGCCCGAGCGTTGTGATCTGGCGGTGATCGCGGTGCCCGCCGAGCAAGTGCCGGGCGCGCTTGAAGCGTGCGGACGAAACGGCATCACGCACGCGGTGATTCTCTCCGCGGGCTTTCGCGAGATCGGCGAGCGTGGCGCGGCACTCGAGGCGCGCTTGCAGGCGGCATTGAAATCATCGGGTTTGCGCGCGGTGGGGCCGAACTGCATCGGCATGATGAATTTGCGCAGCCGCGTGTTTGCCGGGTTTGGCGCTGCGTTTCGCAAATCCGACTGGCGCGGCGGGCCGGTGGCGATGATTTCGCAGAGCGGCGGCTTTGCGTATTCGATCATGACCTATTGCGAGGAGGCGGGCATCGGGTTTGATCACATGGTTTCCACCGGCAATGAGAGCAGTCTGAACACGCTGGATTTCATCGAATATTTTCTCGACGATGAGCAGACGCGGCTGATCGCGGTTTACATGGAAGGCATCGGAGACGGCAAACGTCTGCGTGCGCTGGGCAGGCGTGCGCTGGAAATCGGCAAGCCCATCGCCGTGTGGAAGGTGGGTAATACGCGCATGGGGCGGCGCGCGGCGGTATCGCACACGGCGAATCTCACCGAGGAATACGACTATTATCGCGACGCGTTTCGCGAGGGCGGCTTTGTCGAGATACGTGAAATTTATGATCTGATCGATTGCGCGCGCGTGTTTCGCGCGAACAAGCGTCCGCGCGGCAACCGTGTCGCCATCGTCACCACCTCGGGCGGCGCCGGCGTGTTGCTCACCGATGCGTGCGAGCACGCGAATCTCGTGTTGCCGGAAATGACCGCGCCCACGCTGGCGGCGTTAAAACCCGTGCTGCCGGATTTTGCATCGACCGCAAATCCGATTGACGTCACTGCGGCCATTGCGCAAAAGGAACCCGAATTCAAAGCGGCGACGCAGGCGGTGCTCGATGATGCGAACGTGGACATGCTGTTTTTACGTTCGTATCCGGGACGCGACGCTCCGGTGTGGGCGCAAAACTTTGTGACTGCTGCAAACGCGAGCGAAAAACCAATACTCATCAGCCTTACCGGAACCGTCAAGGAGTCGGCGGCGTGGCTGCCAATAGTCGAGGCGGCGAACGTACCGTGCTTCGAAGCGCCGAGCCGTCTGGTGTACGCGGCGTCGGTGTTGAACGAATTCACGCGCAAGTGCGAGCAGGCGAAGTCGCATGCGGCGGCAACGCGAGTCATCGCGCGGCAAGCGTTGCCGCTGAACACAACGAATGAGTTTGACGAGTTGCAAGGTAAAGTTTGCCTCGAAGCCTACGGCTTCGCGACACCGAAACGCATGTTTGTTGCCGCAGGCGAAGAGGCCACGATTGAATCGTGCAGTTTGAAATTCCCGCTGGTGCTGAAAGTCGTCAGCCCCGATCTGCCGCACAAAACCGAGGCGGGTGGCGTGTGTATCGACATCAAAGAAAAAGATGAATTAAAACAATCACTTACGTTTATGCGCCAAGATGTCGCTCACTACAAACCCGATGCCCGCATCCGCGGCTGGCTGATCGAAGAAATGGCGCAAGGCGTCGAATTGATAGTGGGCGCGCTCAACAACCCATCGTTCGGCCCGCTGGTGCTGGTGGGCATGGGTGGCGTTTATGCTGAGCTATTCAAGGATGTCGCGCGCCGCTATGCGCCGTTCGGCGTGGCCGAGGCGCGCGAACTCATACTCACGTTGAAAGGCGCGCGCATGCTGCAAGGCTATCGCGGCCAGCCCGCGTGCGACATCGAAGCGCTGGCCGACGCGGTAAGCAAGTTATCGTGGCTGATCGCCGATCACGCCGATAGCTTGCGCGAGGTGGAAATCAATCCGTTGATCGCTGGAAGCACCGGCGCGCTGGCAGTCGATGCGGTGGTGCGAACGAGGTGAGCCATGAAACGAGTGCCGCGAAGAAAAGTTAGGGCGGGCATGTATATTGTGGGCACACCGTGTTTTGCCTGCCCTGCGGTTGCTACGGCATTCGGCGCTTGTTAAGGGATCGCATGCGTTACCGCCCCGGCCTGGCTGCCAAGATGGTGTTCGCGATCACGCTGGTGAGCGTAGTGACCGCATTTGTCTCTTATCGTGCCAGTTCAAGGTTGACGACGGAGGTGCTCCACGACCTTGAAGTGCAACGCGCAACGAATATGCGTGCCGCGATAAACGAGGAAATAAGGAGCGTTATCGCTCGCTTGACTGTCCCCGCGAGACTGCTGAGCATGAACCCGCAATTGCTCGCCGCCGCGGCCGACGACGCACCGTTCGCGGTACGGCGCGAGCGGCTGCGTCCGTTGCTGGACCGTCACTATGTGGCGAGCGGTGTGGAAATACTCGAGGTTGTCAACCATGATGGGCGCGTACTGTATCGCGCTCACGCGTCAGACAGGTTCGGCGATACCCGGCCTCTGGCGATAATTGCCCAGGCGCTGACTGGAAAAGAGGCGCTGGCAACCGCCCACCGGCCAGTCGGGCCTCGCCATCCGATTGGCGGCGCCGCTCGGCGAGGGTGCAAACATACCCGCGGCACTTTCGTTGGGAATTCTACTTAACGATGATCTTGCCTCGCACATTGCCGGAAAACTCCAGGCGGAGATTGCAATCCTGAGTCACGGGGGCACGGTGCTCGCCGCATCGAAGCACGGCACAAGCGAGAAGCGCGCGCTCGCTCCGGCTTTGCTCGCGCGCAGCCTGCGGGAACAGGACGCGGTGCATACGCTGCACGCCGGTACGGACGAGACGACGGTGTATTTTGCCCATAAAATCGCCGATCAGACCTACGTGTTGACGGTAACCGTGGATAGCCGCAAAGCGCACGCTGAAGTCCTTGAGGCCAAGCGCGAGGCGCTGCTCATCGCGCTCATGCTCGGGTTGTTGAGCGCGGGAGTGCTGGGCTGGCTGGCGCATCGCCACGCCGCGCGGCTGCGCGCGCTGCAACTCGAGGTGGAAACGAGCGTCGAACGCGTGTTGCATAGTAGTAGTAGTAGTGAGATTGAGTCGCTGACGGTCAGCACGCGCCTGATGACCGCGCGGCTGATCGCCTATGTAGACGAGATGCACCGGGCGAGGGATGCGTTACTCGAGACCGACCGGCGCATGCGTACCTTGATCGATGCGCTACCCGACGAAGTTCGATTGATCGACATCCAGGGGCGTTATCTGATGATCAATCGCGCCGCGCGGATAAGCATGGGCCTGCCGGAAGCAAAAATCGCCGACAAAACCATTTATGAACTGTGACGATGCCATTTTGTAAAATGGCGATGCTTGGCGTGCGATAGTAACCTGAAAATATTCCGCAAATCGCTCGCCTTCGGCGGGCACGTTATTGCAAGCAGGCATGTGAACGGAACGTCAGACGGCGGACCCGGACATCATTCAGCGACATCAGCGCCGCGCAAGTCTGGCGCCGCAATCGTTACGCGGCAAGCGCGCAGCCGGTATACACTCTTGACTCGGCAGGCATGAGGGGAATCGTGCTCGTGGGCGGTGCTGCTTGCGCGGCGATGGACTCCGGGTTAAGTATATGTTTATATCGATTATTTTAAATATGCACAAGGCGCCGCATGATGGGTGCGATTCAAAGTGATGTCCCAGAAAGGGATTTTATGCAAACAGAGAAACACCTTCCCTTTCAGGGGGAAGGCGGGGATGGGGGTGGTTGCAGCGCTAGAACCCACCCCCATCCTAACCTTCCCCCTGAAGGGGAAGGGACTGTCTGCCGGTCCATGAATTTCGTGGCTTAGACATCAGTTTGAATCGCACCCCCGCATGATGGCGCTGAAGGGAGATGCCGATGATTGATAAATCCGAGCTGGATGCACGCATCAATGCCGCCCGTATTCTGGTGGTGGACGACGATTTTGACGCGCTTGAACTGATGGAAACCGTGCTTACGCAACGCGGCTACACCAACGTCTACGTGGCAAGCGACTCGATGTCCGTGGCAAAAATGTTTCAGCTTGCGCCGTGTGATCTTGTGCTGCTCGACATGAACATGCCGCACATGGACGGCATCGGCGTGATGCGCCAGGTGCGCGAGGTTTTGCAGGGTGGCGACTACATGCCGGTGGTGGTGGTGACGGGCCGCAACGACCTTGAAAACCGTTTGCTGGCGTGGAAGGAGGGCGCGCGCGACTACATCACCAAGCCGTTCAACATCGAGGAATTCCTGCAGCGCGTGTACAACCATCTTGAAGTGCGCACGTTATTCAACGCCCGCAAGCAGCAGTGACGCGCCGCGGCTTGCGCTATCGTACCGTTCAACGAACATTAATTTTTGAGAGGGCCGCCGCATGAGCGACATGGTAAGACTGGTTATCCCCGAAGCGCCGCCGCCGGCCGCGAAAGCCGCCGCCACGCAGCGCTCGATCAAGCGCGATGGCATACGCCTCGGCATTCTGGACAACAGCAAGGGCAACGCCGATCACCTGCTGCAATTCATCGTCGACGGCGTGAAGGCTCAAGTGAAAGTGGCATCCGTGGTGTCGCTGCGCAAACCTTCACCGTCAATTCCGGCAACCAAGGATGTGCTTGATGAACTGACCGCGCAAGCGGATTGCGTCATCAGCGCGATGGCCGATTGAGGCTCCTGCACGTCGTGGAGTGTCCATGACATGTCGGAACTTCGCAAACGCGGTTTGGTTACCGCGGTGATTTGCACCGATCCGTTCCTCAAACTGGGCAAGGCCCAGGCACGGGTGTTCGGCACGCCGGATCTGCCGCTGATCATCATTCCGCATCCGCTGGGCGGCGTTTCTCTGGAGAAAGTGGAAGCGCGCGCCGAAGTGGCGATTCCGCAATTCGTGAAACTGATCAAGGAACATACGGCATGAGCGATCTGTCGGAACTGTTGAAAGCGCCCGAGGCGAGTATCGAGGCCAAGGATGATTTTTTCGCCATCAATGAACTCTACATGGCGAAGGGCTGGGGCGACGGTCTGCCACTGATTCCGCCGACCGAGGCGCGCGTGGCGGCGATGCTCGAATATTGCAGCCGGCCATGGGATGAGCCGGTGGGTAAGATGGCGCCGCGCTACGGCGAGGCCACGCCGTTGCGGCTCGCGGCAAACGCGGTGATGGCGGGCTGCAAGCCGGAGTATTTCCCGATAATCGTGCTGGCGGTCGAGGCGATGTGCGACGAGGCGTTCAATCTCTATGGCCTGCAGGCGACCACGCATCCGTGCGCGCCGCTGATGATCGTCAACGGGCCGGGCGCGATGGAGCTGGGCATGAACAGCGGCCACAACGCATTCGGCCCCGGCAATCACTGCAACGCCACCGTCGGGCGCGCGATACGCCTGATCCTGCTCAACATCGGCGGCGCGATTCCGGGGCTGGGCGACATGGCCACTTTCGGCGCGCCGAGCAAGTATTCGTATTGCGTGGCGGAGAATGAGAAGGGCAATCCGTGGGAGCCGCTGCATGTCGAGCGCGGCTTCCCGCAAGAAGCAACCTGCGTCACCATGATCGGCGCGGAGCCTCCGCACAATGTCAACGATCACGAAAGCATTAGCGGCACCGGCGTGCTCACCACAATAGCCGGCACGATGATTTCCACCGGCGCGAACGATATTTATTACGCGGATGCACAGCCGCTGGTGGTGATGAGCCCGGAGCACGCGGCGACCATAGCCAACGACGGTTACTCCAAGAAAGACGCGAAGAACTTCATCACCGAACACGCGAAGATTCCGCTGGGCACGTTCTCCAGGGAAAATATCGACCGGCGCTTTCGAGTGGCCTTCGCCGGGACTTACAAGAATGCCGGCATGGATGCGCCGGTGCCGATGATCCACAACGCCGGCAATCTGCTGATCGCGGTGATCGGCGGCGCGGGCAAACATTCGGCGATTATTCCGACGTTCGGCGCGACGCGTGCGGTGACGCGCGCCTTGAAGCGCAAGGACGGACAGTTGGCGCGCGGCATGGCAGATATGAAGCGTTAAAAATTACCGCAAGCGCCATGGCGTTTGCAAAGTTCAAACGCGGTTCAGACCATGCAGGAGATCACCACCGGCTCGAAGAAGATTTCGGACATCACCAGCGTCATCGACAGCATTGCGTTTCAGACCAATATACTCGCGCTGAACGCGGCGGTGGAAGCCGCGCGCGCCGGCGAGCAGGGGCGCGGTTTCGCGGTGGTGGCCTCCGAAGTGCGCAATCTTGCGCAGCGCAGCGCCGTCGCCGCCAAGGAGATCAAGGTATTGATCGACGAGTCGGTCAGCCGCGTGGACGCAGGCTCGCGCATTGTCGAGAACACCGGTCAAACGATGTCCGAGATCGTGACCTCGGTGAAAAAAGTAAACGCGATCATCGCAGATATTTCACCGCATCGGACGAGCAGTTGTCGGGCATCCAGCAGGTCAAAAGCGCCATCGTGCGGATGGAGCAGATGGTGCAGCAGAACGCCGCGCTGGTTGAGGAATCCGCGGCCGCGGCCGAGTCGATAGCGGGCCAGTCCGAGGACTTGTTTGAACCCGTGTCGCGCTTGAAGGTGAAAAGTGCCTCCACGGCGCAACCCGCGCCGCCACGCGGAGAGCACGCGCATCGTCAGACGCCCGCGGCCGCACGCGAAACCGCGATGCCGCGCCTGGATCGCCAGTCGGCGCCGCGCGCGTTGCCCGCGGGCAGCGCCGCGAACCAGGGCACGCCCAGTTCGCGCAAGCCGGAAGCCGGCGATGGCGAATGGAAGGAATTTTAGGCCGATGCACCTCGCGCGCGGCGGTTGATTCGCGCGCGCGCCGGGGGTAATCTGGGCGACATCGCAATGTCTGCTTGCCGCAGGAGGCTGCAATGTCCGTTGCCGACGGCATACGCAAGCTGGGATTTCACCGCTGGTATGAACGCCAGTTGATCGAAGCGCACGCATACCTGGTGACGGCGTTTCTGAGCACCATCATGGCGGCGGTTTGCCTGGATCAATTTCGCTGGCGCGAAGCAGGCGTGAAGCCGCTGCTCATGCTCGGCCTGATGATCGCGGGTGTCATACTTTGCTTCAAGACCGTGCGCGCTTATTTTCGCATGCTGTTTCGCGCCGAATCGTACGCGCAACAATCGGTTTGTACCCAATGCAAGGCGTACGGCGCGCTGCATGTGGTGAGCAATTCAGTGCAACCGCCGGACGGGGGCTGGTTCAGGGTGCGCTGCCGCAAGTGCGGCAATGAGTGGATCATGGAAGATGGTGGGGAATAAAAAAACGTTTAAAAACAATTAGTTACTTATATTCGTTATCCGCTTTGGATTCACCTGGCGGCGCCTCGCGAACGGCAAGCGGATAGGTGCCGTGAGCAAAATCGTGCTCACGGTGCATAATAAGCGCGCATGATGGGCCGGGGAGAGGCGATGATGGCTGGGCAAAAGAAAATGCGTTATGTAATCAGCGGCCTGCTAATCGCGATGCTTGCCTTGCCCGCCGGCGCGGCTGACCCATTGACGCTGATCCTGTTGCGCTTGCTGCGCGACCAGATTATTTCATCGGTTGCGTCGCGCGCGGTTGAAAGTGCGATCGAGGGTCAGAAGCAGCGCGCTCTGCTGGCGCCGGTGCGGCCGTCAAATCCGGGCCGCGCCTACGGCATGGATGATACGCAACTGCGCCGCCTGATTGATGAAGGCTTCGTGCATCTCACGCCGCAGCAGCGTGACGAAGTGTTTGCGAGCGTGAAGCGCATCATCGATGATCCGAAAAACGAGGCACAGGTTCCGTTCATCATTTCGGAGATCGCGATCAAGGCCTCCGCCGTGCGCCAGGCGCATGAGCAACTGAATCGCTTGTCCGCCGCCGACAAGCGATTGATCGCGACCCAGGCGCGCGAGGAATTCGAGAAGATGAAGCCCGGTGAACGTGATGAAATGCAGCGCGTGCTACGGCTGCGCATGGCGCCATTGCCGGAGGACCTGAACGAAATGATCCTCGCCGAGTTTGCGCGGCCATTGCCGGAGGCGCAACCGGCAGCCGAACCCTCGGCGGTCGCGCCGCCGCCCGCGCAGGCGGCGCCTGCGTCCGAAAAAACGCAGGTACAGTCCACGGAACGCGAACCCGCCGCTCAGCGTTGACCGGTTGAGCGCTGGATTAGTGAGGAATGCTCGCGGCGCTTCTGTCGGCCTTGTTCTTGGCGGCGAGCGCATCGTATGCGCCCGAGGGCGGACACAGAGCGGTTCTGTCCGCCGCATCGACAGGCGCTCCCGACAGTGTATGCACGTCGCCGGAGAGTTCACCGCCTTCCTCGACAGTAATTTTTCCGTAGCGGATTTTCCCTGACACGCGGCCGGTGGCGTGTATCACCAACTGCTTGCGCGCGGTGAGTTCGCCCTCGAAGCGTCCGTGAATTTCGGCTACGTCGATACCCACGGTGCCGCTGTAGACGCCGTGTTCGGCGATCTGAATCACGCGGCTGTCCATCGAGGCTTCGACGCGGCCTTCGACCACCAGCGTATCGCAGTCGGTGATCTCAACACCTTTGAGTTTTATGTCGGGGCCGACGATGAGTTTGCTGCCCTTGGTGGTTTCAATCGCGGGCGCATGCATGAGCGGCGGCGTGTCCGCGACAGGTGGCGTGGCGAGGCCGGCCGGAACCACCGCGGCTCGCGGCAGTGGCGCGGCCGTACTTTTAAAATCCTTCTGCGAGTGGTCGTCTTTTTTGCCGAACAAGGGGTCGCGGGTATTGAACATGCCGTCTCCTGATTTGAAGCGTTGGTCGAAACAGAGAAAATTTCCGTTCGGCGCGGCGTGCAAGTCGCATGCACAGACATGGCGCCAGGCACGACAGCCATCTATGTGATGGACTCGCGGTCGATTTAGTTCCGCCCGGCTTAAAATGCGTTCAAATGAGTTGCGGAATTCTTGATGCGGTGCACTGCAAAAGTATATATAAAACAATTACTTATGCCGAATGCGGGATGCGAATAATTTTCCCGTGTCAATTCGAGTTATGGCGCGAAAATCGCGCTAGCATGGCAGTGATGCGATACATTTATTGCCGCTCGGATTAATTACCGTTTGTTTGCGAGGATTGACATGAAACACGCGATGCGTTGTTTGTGTGCGGGAATCGGTTCCGCGATATTCATGTTCGTGTTGGCGCCGCTTGCAGCCGCATGCCCCGATTTGCTCAAGCATCAATTCAAATCGCTGCAAGGCGAAACAGTGAACTTGTGTGCGTACGAAAAACGTCCGATACTGATTGTCAATACCGCCAGCATGTGCGGTTACACGCCGCAACTGGAAAAACTGGAGGCGATGTCCAAGCGCTATGGCAAGCGCGGTCTGGTCGTGCTGGGATTTCCTTCAAACGATTTTAATCAGGAATACGTGAGCAACAAGGAGATCGCGAATTTTTGCCGGCTCAATTACGCGATCGAGTTTCCGATGATGGAGCAGGGCGCGGTGTCGGGCCCCAAGGCCAGCGCGTTGTTCAGGCAACTCGCGACCGCGAGCGGCGAGGCGCCGGCGTGGAATTTCCACAAATACCTGATCGCTCCCGATGGCAAGACCGTGCATAGCTTTCGCGCGGCGGTCGAGCCGGACGCGCCCGAAGTCATCAAGCGGCTCGCGCCCATGCTGCGTTAGCAGACTCAGGTCGTGGCGCGAGCGCTTGCTCAGCGCGCTTTCACGCGCCCAAGCCTAGCTTGAGAAACACCCTGCCCAGCAGGCGTTGCGTGCCGCGGTAGACCCACAGCCATCCGTTCGCCAGACGCTCGGCGGTATATAGCGCGGCGTATACCCTGGCGCGCTCGGATTGGCTCAGGCTGATTAAGGCGAGCTTTTCCTTGACTGTGGAACCTTTATTCGATTGGATGTTCTTTAACATGGTAAATCTCCTTTCTAATCAAAAACATAGTCAATAATAATCACTGTTATAAATTATTTTAAAACAATGACTTACTTCACATATATAGACTGGTAGTTGATGATATTGTTGCATCGCAACCAGATGACTTGTTGTCAACATTCAGTTAAATATTAATATCGTGAACACTATGTCGAATCGACTGCCGCCACTGAACTCACTGAAAGCGTTTGAAGCGACCGCACGCCATTTGAGCGTCAAGAAGGCTGCACTGGAGCTGAACGTGACCTCGGCGGCTGTTAGCCATCAGATCAAGACGTTGGAGAACTATCTCGGCATTCAACTCTTCCACCGCTACAACCGCGCGCTGGAACTGACTGATGCGGCCAGGGCGGCGTTGCCCAAGCTGAAGGAAGGTTTCGACTGTCTGGCGCAGGCGGTATCGCGGCTGCGCACGCATCAGGGCGGCGGCGCGCTCACCGTAAGCGCCGCGCCGTCGTTCGCATCACGCTGGCTGATGCCGCGGCTGCATCGTTTCATCGCCGCGCACCCCGAAATTGATGTGCGCATTTCCGCACGCATGCGGCGGCCGACCATTGACGGCCGCGGTGCCGTTGCCGAGCGCGCGACCATCGAGGCTTGGCTCGAAGATTCCGATGTAGCGATACTTTACGGTCACGCCAACGCGCCAGGCGTGCGCATGGAAAAGCTGGTGGCCCTGACGATTGCGCCGATTTGCAGCCCGCGACTGCTCACCGGCGAGCATCCGCTGTTAGAGCCGGCGGACCTCAAACATCATCTGCTATTGCACGACGACACCGGCGACATGTACGACAACGAGGGCTTTTGGAGCTTGTGGCTGAAATCCGCTGGCGTCAGCGGCATAGACGTGAGCAAGGGGCCGCATTTCAGTCACGCCGTGCTGGCATTCGACGCGGCCATCGATTCAGTGGGCGTGCTGGTGAGCATGCCGGTGCTGGCGGCGGAGGATATTTCCGCCGGGCGCCTGGTAATGCCGTTTACGCTGGAAGTGCCGCTGACCGGCGGCTACTACATGGCCACCAACGAGCACACGGCCACGCGTCCAGCGGTCGCGGCATTCAGCGCTTGGCTGAAAGAGGAAGCAGAGCGCCCCAGCGCGCTGGCGCGCTGAACAGTGTCACGACCACGCTGGCGCGCTGAATAATTTAACAACGGCGCTGGCGCGCGAGGGCGTTTTACACCGGCGCTGTCGCGGTACGCGCAATGGTGCGTTCATCCACCGGCAGGCACATCAATCCTGCAACTATTCCAGCGCCGATGGTGATCCACCACATCGCGGTGTAAGAGCCGGTGGCATCGAAGATATAACCGCCGAGCCACACGCCGAGAAAGCTACCGAATTGATGGAACATGAAGGCGCAGCCGCTTAATGTAGACAGGTAACGCGCACCGAAAATTTGCGCGATCAGCGCGCTGGTGATGGGCGCGGTGCCCAGCCACAAAAACCCGATCGCCGCGCCGAAGAGATACACCGTCAGCGGCGACAGCGGAATCAGCATGAACGCGGTGACCACCACGGCGCGCGTGAAATACAGGGTGGATAGCAGGTACTTTTTGCTGTAACGCCCGCCGAGCCAGCCCCACGTATAACTGCCGAAGGTATTGAACAACCCAATCAGCGCCAGCGCGATCATGCCGGTGGCGGCGGACATTTTCTGGTCGATCAGATACGCCGGGAAATGCACCGAAATAAACAGCAGTTGAAACCCGCACACGGTGTAGGCAAAGCACATCAGCAAAAAGCCGCGATGATGAAACGCCTCGCGTAGCGCCGCCGGTATGGATTGCTTGAACAGCACGGGCGCCTGGGCTTTTTTATCTTCGACCAGGGCGGCCGACAACGGCAGCAGCAGCAGCACGGTCAGCGCGAGGATGAACAGCGCCTGTTGCCAGCCCATATGGTTGATCAACAACTGGCCATAGGGCAGCATGAGGAATTGCCCCATCGAACCCGCCGCGCCGACGATGCCCATGGCGGTACTGCGTTTTTCAGGTGCGACCGTGCGCCCGATCACGCCATAGACCGTGCTAAAGCTGCAGCAGCCCATCGCCATGCCGATGATGAGACCGGCGCTCAAATTGAGTTCCATGCCCGTGGTGGAGTACGACATCAGTATCAGGCCGATGGCGTAGCCTATGGTGCCGGCGACCATCACCCGCGCAGCGCCGAATTTATCGGCGATCATGCCCGTCAGCGGCTGCGAGAAACCATAAAACAGATTTTGCAGCGCGATGGCAAAGGCGAAGGTCTCGCGGCTGATGCCCAGATCTATCGTCATCGGCTGCAAATACAGGCCGAAGCCGTGACGCGTGCCGAGAACGATGGTCATCGCCAGGCCGCCGCAGGCAATAACCACGGCGGGGGTGCGCCAGTTTTTATTGTTGGACATGAATGGAGTTGCTCAAACCGCCGATTGTAGCGTAACAACCGCGCCGGTACAATGGCGTGCAGGCGCAAGCGTGGCGCCGTGCCACGCAAATCGGCTAAAATACCGGCTCAGTCAGGGTGTAGCGTAGCCTGGTAGCGCGCCTGCTTTGGGAGCAGGAGGTCGTGAGTTCGAATCTCACCTCCCTGACCACTTTTCTCTGCCTTGCTGTAGTCGTTTGTAGCCGCATTCTCGGCTACGTTCTGAATTCCTGCTTCGCGATATCGATCCAGCGCTGTTCGCCTTCGTGCCTGACGTTGTGGCGTTTGGCGTGTTGCAATAAATCATTGAATGCAGCGTATGCATGCTTTTCGTGGCCCACTTTTTTTAGCAACAGTCCGTGGCGGCAGCGCGCTTCGAGACCAACAAACACCGGCGTCAGCGCCTCATACAATTTGAGCGCTTCCTCGGGCTGATTCTGCCCTTCAAACGTGCGCGCGAGCAGCAGCCGTGCTTCGTTGGGTTTGTAGGCCGGATGTTTTGCGACCAGTTGATCGATCATTGTGCGCGCATCGGTGAAATCCTGTTTTTCCAACAGCGCGGTTGACAGCAACAGCATCAGGTTTGCGTCCTCGGCATACATGCCCTGCATGCAGTGACGATACAGGCGCACGGCGTCTTCATGTAGATCGCGCTTCATGCATTCATCGGCCAGCGCGATCTTGTTGTCGAGACTGCCGCAGATTTCGGCCTCCTCCACGCGCTCGCGCATGTTGCGGCCGGGGTCGAGTTTTTCGGTGATGGTCTTCACCGTGCGGCTCGCCTTGCGCGCCTCGCGCGATTGTGGAAATATTTCCACGAAGTAGTACACCAGGCATCCGATCACCGGGAACGACAGGATGATGAATGCCCACCAGTAAGGCCGTCCCGTCTTGAACACGTGATAGATGAAACAGCCCTGGATGATGAGGGTCAGTGCGCCCAGAATTATCGGCATGATCGGTCTCCGCAGTTTGCTTCGTTCAGGCCTTCAAATGGAATGGATTGAAGTCGGTGTTGCGGTCGTAATAGTCCTCGTTCTCGGCGCGCTTTAACCAGTTCACGATTACGTAGGTTATTGGCGTGAACAGCACTTCGACGGAGACCTTGGCGACGAACTGTGCCAGCATCACCATCGGCAGTTTGTCGTCGGGAATAAGTCCGGAGCCGTAGAACGCCAGCGGGTAGAACAGCGCCGAATCCACCGCCTCGCCCACCACGGTGGAGCCTATTGTGCGGCTCCAAAGGTGCTTGCCTTGCGTGAGAATTTTCATTTTTGCCAGCACCAGCGAATTGACGAACTCGCCGCAGAAATACGCGAACATCGAAGCGAGCACGATGCGCCATGTCGAGCCGAAAATGAGTTCGAACGCGGCCTGATTTTTCCAGAACGGAGCAGGTGGCAGCGCTATTACGATTGCAGCCATGATGGATGAGAACGCCAACCCGGCGAAACCCGCCCAGATCACCCTGCGCGCGCGCGAGTAGCCGTAGACCTCGGTCAGTATGTCGCCAAAAACGTAGGCGAACGGAAAAAACAGCGCGCCGCCGCCCAGCGTAATCAGCCCGATCAAGGGCAGGTCGAGCTGCGCGACTTTTGGCGGGCCGATCAGCGTGGAGCAGATCAACACGATGACGAACGCCGCCATGACAAATTCGTAGTACTTGTATTGTTGGCGCTGTTCCATCATGGCTCCAGATTTGTAATTGTTGTGTATTGCGGGGTTAGGAAAGCGGCAACATGCAGTGCTGCTTGAACGCCGGGCGCGCGCACAGGCGCTGATACCACGCATCAAGGTTTTTGAGCTGCGGCCGTTCAATGTCCATGTTGAACCAGCGATACGCCGCAACGCCCATCGGAATATCAGCGACGCTGAAAGTGTGGCCCGAAACATATTCGTGTTTAGCCAGTTCCGCATCGACGATGAGAAGACTCGCCGCCATCGCCTTGCGGCTGGTTTCCACCAGCGCCATGTCGCGCTTTTCGGGCGGCGTGCGTACCAGATTCCAGAATATCGGACGCAGATTGTTCCATAGCGTCGTGGCATACCAATCCATCCAGCGGTCGGCGCCGGCGGCATTGCGCGGCTCGGCGGGCCACAACTTGCCCGTGCCGTGTTTCTTCGCGAGATAACGCACAATGGCATGCGACTCCCACAGCAAAAATCCATCGTCGTCGATCAGCGGCACCAGTCCGTTCGGATTCATCGCCTTGTATTCGGGCGTGTTGTTCACGCCAAACGCCATGCCCGCGTCGACGCGCTCGAACGGCAAGCCCAACTCGCCGCAGGTCCACAGCACTTTTTGCACATTGATCGAATTCTTGCGTCCCCAGATTTTAAGCATGATTGTCCCCGTGATTCATTTGCTGCGTATGGATTGCGAGTTTATTCGTAGCAGCGGCTTTGCACAATCTCAATCGGCGGTGATGCCGTTGTCGCGAATCACCTTGCTCCATTTCGCCGATTCGGATTTGAGCCAATCGGCGATCTGTTCGGGCGTGCTGGCGGCGATTTCGTAGCCGAGTTCCGCGAAGCGGTTTTTTACATCCGCGCCGGCGAGCGTCTCGTTGAGCTCGGTGTTAAGTCTGTGAATGATCGCGCGCGGCGTGGCGGCGGGGGCGAGCATGCCCACCCATGACTGCGCCTCGAATTGCGGGTGAAACTCGCTGACCGATGGCACGCCGGGTGCCAGGCTGGTGCGTGCGCTGGAGGTGACTGCAAGCGCAGTGAGCCTGCCAGACTTGACATGATTCAGCACCAGGCCGGCGGATGGCAATCGGGTCATGGCAACCAGGTCAGGCTTGGCTAATTGCATAACGACCTACATCCGTCCTTGAGTTGTTGCCGCATACGGACAATCATAAAGCCTGAAGTTCCTTGTTGCGACAGGGCGCCGCCGAACAAAGCCCCCCATTCCCCATTCCCTGTCGCGGCACGGCGGACTAAGATACGCGCTGCACAACAGCGGAGCCGCACATGGCGCCACACCAGTTCGGGTTGATGACAACAACGGCGAGGATTGTTTATCAGTCGGCGGGCGCGGTTTGTCTGTGTCTGTTTGCCGCGCAGGCGGCGGCGCAGGCTTTTCCTAATCGCCCGATACGCATGATCATCGCGATTGCCGCGGGCGGCGGAACGGATGTCACCGCGCGCGTTGTTTCGCAAAAACTGAGCGAGCAAATAGGCGTGACCGTGGTTGTTGAAAACAGGCCGGGCGCGGGCACGGTGATTGGCACCGAGGCCGTGGCGAAGTCAGCGCCGGACGGATATACGCTGCTGACCGCGTCGCCGGAACTGTCGATCAATTCCAGCCTGCAGCCCAAGCTGCCGTACGACGCGTTAAGGGATCTGGTGGCAATCTCGCAGTTGACCACGGGACAATATTTGCTCTCGACGCATCCCAGTGTACCGGTCAAGACGGTCAGGGATGTAATCGCGCTGGCAAAGGCGAAGCCAGGGCGCTTGACGTACGGTTCGTCGGGAAACGGCAGCGCCAATCATCTTGGCGGTGTGCTGCTGCAGAATATGACAGGGACGGCGATGGTGCATGTGCCGTATAAAAGTTCGGGGCTGTCGTCCACGGCGCTGATGAGCGGTGAAATCGATTTGCTGATCAGCAGCACCAGCGCCGCCATGGTGTCGGTCAGGAACGGGCGGCTGCGCGGCGTAGCGGTTACCGGGCCAAAGCGTTTGGCGCAGGCGCCGGAGATTCCCACGGTGTCTGAATCCGGCGTGCCGGGCTTCGAGGTTACGGGCTGGTACATGGTTGTCGCGCCGGCGGGCGTGCCGCGCGAAATCATCATGCGGCTCAATGGTGAAATTGCCAGGGCGGTGCAGAGTCCCGCAGTGAAAGAGCGCTTTGCGGCGCTCGGTTCCGAGCCTGTCGGAAACTCGGCCGAAGCGTGCGGTGAATTTCTGCGTGCGGAAACCGCGAAGTGGACCAAAGTGGTCAGAGCGGCGGGCGCGAAAGCGGATTGACCGAAATCTAAAATAGTAAATAAAAACAATAACTTACATAATACGGAATGCTTCCGCACGGTTTTCCACCAGTGATAGACTACTTTTGAATTGCAAATTACAGTGCAGCATTCGCAGGCATTCGAGCAACGATTGATTCCACACAGGAGAAAGCCAAATGTACGATCTCGTGATTCGCAATGGAACCGTAGTTGATGGAACAGGGCTGCCGAAATATCGCGCAGACGTAGGCTTGATCGGTGATCGCATCGCGGCGATCGGACGCATCGCAGAACGCGGCAAGGAAGAAATCGATGCCACGGGTCAAGTCGTTACCCCGGGCTTCATCGACGGCCACACGCACATGGATGCGCAAGTTTTCTGGGATCCGCTCGGCAGTTGCTCGTGCTGGCACGGTGTCACCAGCGTGGTCATGGGCAACTGCGGCTTTACGCTGGCGCCGGGTTCCGCCGCGCAGCGCGACATGATCGTATCGAACATCGCGCGCGCCGAGGATATTTCCGCCGACGCCATGGCGGCGGCGATCCGTTGGGATTGGACGACGTTTCGCGAATACATGGATGTCGTCGACAAGTTGCCGAAGACCATCAACTACGCCGCGAACATCGGGCACTCCGCGTTGCGCACGCACATCATGGGTGAGCGCGCATTCGAGCAGCAGGCGTCACGCGACGACATGGGCGCGATGGAGCACGAGTTGCTCGACGCGCTCGACGCGGGCGCCATCGGCTTCACCAGCTCGCGCTCGACCGGGCACAAGCTGCCGGAGCCGGACAACCGGCCCGTCGCATCGAATCACGCGTCGTGGGATGAGCTCGCGCAGTTGGTATGCGTGATGGGCAAGACCGGCCGCGGCATTTTCGAGCTATCTCGTGAGCGCGAAGCGCGCTCGCCCGATGCGCAAATACGCAAGGCCGCCAACGACAAGTTGCTTGATCTCGCGGTGAAAAGCGGCGTGCCCATCACCTTCGGCATACCCGCCGGCAGTCCGGGCGCGCAGGATGCGCTGAATCTGCTGGACTCCACCGCCGATGCCGGCGGGCGCATGTTCGGCCAGACGCACACGCGCGGCATCTCGCACGTGTTGTCGTTCAAGGGGCGCTTGCAGTTCGATGATTTCCCTGAGTGGGCGCAAGTGCGCGCGTTGCCGATCGACGAGCAGCGCAAGATATTCAGCGATCCGGCGCAGCGCAAGCGCCTGGTCGAAGTCACGAAGAAGGGCAGCTATCGCACCGGCGGCGGCGAGCCGCGCAAGCCCAACTACGAGAACATGTATGTGATGTATAGCGCCGTGTCGCGCAACCCCACCGTGGCGGAGCTCGCCGCGAAGCGCAACGTCGATCCGGTGGAAGTCATGATGGACCTCGCGCTGGAAAGCAACTTCGATCAGTTGTTCATGCAGTTTGACATTGCAACCGTGCCCAAGAGCGACACCGAGGCGCTGGCGACCTTGCGCCATCCGCGCACGGTGATGACGTTCTCGGATTCCGGCGCGCATGTCAGCCTCATCATGGATTCGTCGATACACACGCACCTGCTGGCCTACTGGGTGCGCGAGCGCCAGGCATTCTCGCTGGAGGAGGGCGTGAAAATGATCACGCTGGCGCCGGCGATGGCGTGGGGCTTCACCGATCGCGGTTTGCTGCGTCAGGGTTGCATCGCCGATATCAATGTATTCGATCCGGCGACGATAGCGCCGCAGATTCCGACCATCGAGCACGACCTGCCCACGGGCGCGCGCCGGCTGAAGCAAAAATCCAGCGGCATCATGGCCACCATCATCGCCGGCAAAGTGGCATTCAGGAACGGCGAGCATACCGGCGCCGCGGGCGGGAAACTGTTGCGCGCCAGCGCCGGCGGTATTTGCTAAGTTACATCAGGCACGTCAGGCTTTCGCCAACGCCTCCCGCATGCGCTGTGCCGTGATCGGCACTTTGCGCATGCGTAGGCCGGTTGCATCGAAGATTGCGTTGGCGACAGCCGCCGGCACGGTGCGATGCGACGGCTCGCCCGCGCCTTGCGGCGGCATCTCGGGGCGGTCGATCAGCGCGATCTCGATGCTCTCCGGCGTGTCCGATAATTCAAGTATCGGGTAGGTCGCCCAATCCACGCTGAGCACTCGATTTTTGTCAAACCTCACTTCCTCCAGCAGAGTGCGTGACAGCGCCTGCACGATGTTGCCCTCGATCACGGTGATGATGGTGCCAGGGTTTACGATCAGGCCGCAGTCGTGCGCACACCAGAATTGTTTTGCCCAGATGCGTCCGGTTTTGCGTTCGACTTCGACTTCGGCGACGAGTGCCACGACCGTGCCGTTGCGTTCGGTGTAGGCGAAGCCGCGTCCGCGCATTAGCTCGCCCTTGCCGCGGCTGCCGCGCTCGTTGGTTTTCCAGTTGGCTTTCACGGCGGCGGCCTTGATCACCGCGACATCGCGTTCGCGTGTCAGATATTTCAAACGGAACGCCACCGGATCGGCGCCCGCGGCCTGTGCGATTTCGTCGATGAATGATTCGCTGGCGAAATGCGTCTCTGGCCCGAGTGGATCGCGCAGATGCCCGGTGCGCAGCGGCGAGCCGCGTTCGAGCATCGCGGGGATGGTCTCCCAGCCGCAGCGTTTGTTCTCGAACGTATAGGCCTCGGCGGGAATCTGGAATATCGGATTGCCCTTGGGTGCGAAGCGCGTGAACTGGCCGCCCAGCGTGTCCTTCGGATCGGCTTCGATCTGAATCACGTCCTGCCGTGAAAAGCCCTTGGCCTGAAAATCATACGCGGTGACATTGCCCGCCGCATCAAGACACGCGCGGCCGGTGTAAACGCCGGCGGGGCCTTTCGGATCCCACGCCGTGGCGTCGTGGCGCATGTATTGCAGGCGCACCGGTTTGCCGATGGCCTTGGAGATCAGCGCGGCATCTACCGCGCAATCACCCGCGTCGTTGCGGCCATACGAGCCGGGGCCGGCTATCCACGTCGCGCGCATTTTCTCAATGGGGATGCCGGTGATCTGCGCGCAGCCAGAACGCCCGTAGTGCGGTTTCTGCGAGCCGGTCCACAGGCGCGGGTTGTCGCCGGCCATGTCTGCGATGGCGCACGCCGGGCCCATGCTGGCGTGCGATTGCAGCGGCCATTCGTATTCGGCGGTGACGGTTTTTGCGGCGGACTTGAACGCCTCATCGACATTGCCGCGATTGACCGGCGTTTCTTTCTTCGTCACCGGCGCGCGGCGTATGTAATCGTGCAGCGTCGCCATCGGCGGAAATGGATCGCACTGCGCCGACCATTCGACTTTCAACGATTCCGCCGCGCGCACCGCATCCCATTCCTTGTCGGCGACCACCGCGAGAAAATTATTCTCGCGCACCACGCGCGCGCCAGGGATGTGCTTAATCGATGCCGCATCGAGCGACACCAGCGAGCAGCCCGCGTTGAGCGGTCGCACCACGCGTGCGTGCACCATACCCTCCACCTTGATGTCGGTGATGAATTGCTGGCGGCCCATCACTTTTTCGGTGATGACCGCCTGCGGAAATGGCTTGCCGACGATTTTATATTCCGAGGGTTTCTTCGGTTGCGCGGGGCCTTTGACTTCGAGCAGATTGCCATAGCGCTTGTTCCACTCGATCTGGTGATGAAAATATTGCCCGCCGATCAATTCGCCGTAGGCAACGCGCTGGCCGTTGCCGCTGACGACGCCGTTGTTAACCGTAAGCTGCGCCGCCGGCACGCCGAGTTTTTGCGACGCACGCTCAACCAGCACGCGCCGCGCCTCGGCGGCGGCGTTACGCAGCGCCACGCCGCCGCGCTGCAGGCCAGTGCTGCCCGATGCGCCGCCCTGATTACACGTGAGCGCGGTGTCGCCCATGACCACATTCACGCGCTCGAAAGCGAGATCAAGTTCTTCGGCCACCATCTGCTGCACGGCGACATCGACACCTTGCCCCATGTCCATCTTGCCGAAGTAGGCGGTGGCGTTGCCATTGGGTAAAATCGCGATCCATGAATCGAGTTCATTCGGCAACAGAGCAGGCTTGCCTGCGGTAATTTGACTTAGCGCGGAGTCAATCGAGCCGGGCAGGGCGATGCTGACGACCAGCGCGCCGGTGGTTTTGAGAAAGTCACGACGGGTTATCGAATCCATGGTGTTCTCCTTAAGCGCTCATCAATTGAGAAGCGCGCTTCACCGCGCGCATGATCGCCATGTGCGTGCCGCAGCGGCATTTCACGCCGGTCATGGCCTGGCGTATCTGTGTGTCGGTGGGCTTGGGGTTCGTTTTCAGAAATGCCGCCGCCGTCATGATCCAGCCAGACAAACAGTAGCCGCACTGCGGCACCTGCTCTTCGATATACGCTTGTTGCAACGGATGCGGCTTTTGCGCAGTGCCCAATCCGGCAAGCGTGGTAATGCGCTTGCCGCGCATAAGACTCAAGGGTGTCACGCACGAGCGCGTAGGCGCGCCATCCACATGCACCGTGCACGCGCCACATTGCGCGAGGCCGCAACCGAATTTCGGATTGGTCATTCCCAACTCGGAGCGCAGCGCGTACAGCAACGGCATTGCCGGATCGGCTTCCAGCGCTACTGCCTTGCCGTCCACCGTGAAACTGAATTTTTCGGCCATGATTTTCTCCTGTGACAATAGAAAAAGTCTTTTAATAACAATTAGTTACGATCTACACATCGTGCGAGCGCCCGACAATGCAATAAAGCTTACGCCTTTTCCAGCGCGAGTTGCTTACGGCGTTTCTTTCGGCCAGAACAACACGAAGCGTTTACCGTCCCAGTAGAGCGCGATGTCGATGCCGGCCTCGGTGCCAAGCACGATAACGTCGTTACGCACCGCGTTGGTTTGACGCGCGAATTCACGATGCTCCTTGCTGCCGCGCCTGGCAATGGCTACCGGCAGCTTGGCCTGCTTCCAGAGTGGTGACGCAAAAAACTCGTCATCGTGCACCACGTAACGCGCACCTGATGCGAGTTGCACGCCGATGGCGATCGTGGCGGCGCGTGCGCTGCGCGGCTTGCCGTTCCAGGGATTGACGAAAGTGACTCCGCTTTCGGCGGGCGCAGGTTTGGCTTGCGCTGTCAGGTTTAACACGTAGACGGCATCGGGTTTACCGTCGCCATTGAGATCGGCGGAGAATGGCGTTTTGTTGTTGGACGCTTCCACCGCGGCGGCGCCGAAAAGCGCGCTTGCGCCGCGCGGTTCGGCATCGCGCTCTTTCTCCACTGTAAAGGATTTCAACGCAAGGCGCGTGCCGTTGAGCGTGAGTTCCACCTTGGCTATGCCGCCGCTGGGGCAGCAATTGGCGTCGCCCTTGCGGTAGATGCCGGCGTGGCTGGTGAGCGTTTTTAATTCGTACCAGAATCCTTTCCAGAATTCGCTGCCCGGCGGCAGGCGCTTTTTAAAATCAGCGATCCACGAATCGGTGTCGATCAACTCCCAGCGATTGTTGTGCCACGCGTAGTGGCGGCTGACGTTGATATTGCCCGTGCCGTCTAGCCGCGCCGGAATATAAAGTATCGACGCCGCGCCGTGCCGGTGTAGCGCGACGCCTTCGGGTGTGATGGCCGGTTCTTCGTGGCGCACGTCGTCGTAGCTCACCTGCAATGCCCAGTTCTTGTCGCCGGGCTTTTGCGCGAAGACATACACCGCATTGTTCTGACAATTCTTGCCATCCGGTTTGCGTGCCGGGGTGGAAAGGCAGTAGTGCACCGCGTAAATGGCAAGTTCGCCCACGTTGCCGAGTTTTTTCACCGCGCTGACCGTGCATGAACGGCGTTCGCCGCTCCACGCGCCCATGATGCAGTTGGTGCGCGCTTCGTGTTCAGGGATGGGCTGCGTCAGCGTATTGGCAAGTTCGCCCAGCCGTCGCTTGTACGCGGCTTCGATACAGGCCGCATCGGCGCAGGCCTTGCGTTTGGTGAGCCATTCGACCTGCGCGTAACGCAACTCGGCGGGATCTGACACTTCACGCATGCGCCGGCTGACGACGTGGCCCAGTTCGTCATCCAGCATCGACAGCGTTTGATTGCCGCAGATCAGTTTCTCATCACGCGTAGCAGCCTTGCTGCAATCAAAGCTGGCGGCAAAGGTGGCGCCGGCGTACAACCACAAAATTCCCGCGGCCAGCGTGCAGCATCGCTTGATGCGGTTCGCCGCGCTCACCGGCATCCTACTTGCGGCTTGCCCGCGCGTTAAACGCGACAAAAAAATCACCGGCGATTTTTTTCGCAACACCGTCGATCAAGCGCGAGCCGACTTGCGCCAGCTTGCCGCCGATCATGGCCTTGGCGGCATAGGCGAGCTTGGTGCCGCCTTCGCCGGGTGATAGGTTCACCGTGGCCTCGCCCTTGGCAAAACCGGCGACGCCACCTTGGCCCTCGAAGGTAATCCGGTACGAGTCAGGCGCCTTCACATCGGCCAGCATCATCTTGCCCTTGAACTTCGCGCTCACCGGCCCCACGCGCGCGGTCATGATCACTTCGTATTCGTTGTCTCCCGTTTGCACGATGGATTCGCAGCCGGGGATGCAGTCTTTCAATACCGCAGTGTCGTTCAACGCCTTCCACGTGACATCCTGCGACAGCGGGATGAGTTGTTCGCCGGTCATTTCCATTTTCAGAATTTCCTTTAGTGTGTTCGCGCGGGTTGCGCCAGCCTGCACTCGCGCGCGAGCCGGCGCATCTCATGCGATGCCACCGCGCGGTGTTCCTTGACATAGATTTCGTGATTCTCCTCGACTTGATCGAGACGGTAGAGATAGTTAACCATCAGCCCCGCCGCGCGCTGCATGCCGCGCGCAGAGGTGTCGGCCAGCCAGTTAAGCCGCTCAACGCGTGCGCCGTTGCCCAGGTGAAAACGCGCGACCACGTCGGCGGGTTCGTTATTCCTGGTGGCATGCAACAAATAATACGCACACAGCGGCAGCAACGCCTTGCGCACCAACTCAGCGGAATGCTCGCTGCGCATCCACTCGTTGTTTGCCGCGTCGCGTATGGTTTCGAGCGCAGTTTGCGTTTCGGGCGGTGCATCGAGCGCACTTTCAACCGACATTAGCCAATTGCGAAAGCCGGGTACCGGCGACAGCGTGGCAAAAGTGCGGATGCGCGTAAATTCCTCGCCGAGTTTCTGCGCGACTTGCTTGATCAGCAGATTACCGAACGAAATGCCGCGCAGCCCTTCCTGGCAATTGGTGATCGAATAAAAAACCGCGGTGTCGGCGGCGTCCGCATCGGCCACCGGCGTATGCACATCGAGCAGCGGCTGTATCGCGTTGCTCATGCCCTTGACCAGCGCGACCTCGATGAAGATCAGCGGCTCGTCGGGCAGGGCCGGATGAAAAAACGCGAAGCAGCGCCGGTCGGATTCGAGCCGCCGCCGCAGATCGCGCCAGCCGGAGATCTCATGCACCGCTTCGTACTTGATGAGTTTTTCGAGCACGATCGCCGGTGTGTGCCAATCGACGCGTTCCAGCGTCAGAAAGCCGCGGTTAAACCACGAGGTAAAGAGATGCGAAAGATCCGAATCGATGGCTTTCCATTGCGGGTGCTGCGTCAGCGCGGACAACACATTGCGCCGCGCCTCGACCAGCGCCGAGGTGCCGCCGGAGGCTTGATTGAGGCGCCGGAATAACTCCTGCCGCGGCGACTCGGCCGCGCGTTGCAGCGCGGTGAGATTGGCGGGCGTGGGCTGCGCGCGATACACGTCGCAGGCGGCGATGACGGTTGCCTGATCCGGCGAAAAGTCGCTGGCCAGCCGGTCAAAGAACGGTTCGAGCGCGGTTTCCGGCAGTTCGAGATACGCGTTTAACGCTTCGCGCGCGAGCACCGCGCCGGAGACCTCGCCGCGCTCCGACAGCAGCCCGCGCCACAAGTCGATCACGCGCCGGGCGTGGCGTTCGGCTTGCGCGCGTTCGTTCGGCGTGACCACCGAGCGAATCAGACGTTTTAGAAAGGAAGGTGCGCCCACGGGAGTCGATCAATGTTGCGAGAGGCGTGATGCTATCCCGCCACGCGTGACATTCGCAAGCGCGGCGCCGACCTGATTGAGGCTGGCGAGATTGTGCACCGGCAAAAAGCGATCCACATGCGGCAGCAGCGCTTTCACGCCGGCGGCGCGCGGCTCGAATCGCTCATAACGCAGCAGCGGGTTGAGCCAGATCAAACCGCGGCACGATTTATGCAGCCGCTCGGCCTCGCGCGCGAGCGCTTCAGTGTCGCCGCGCTCAAGGCCATCGGTGAGCAGCAGCACGGTCGCGTTGCGCCCAAGCAGCCGCCGCGACCAGGTGCGGTTAAATTCATTGAGGCACGCGCCGATACGCGTGCCGCCCGACCAATCGCCGGCGGCGCGGCCCGCGGCGGCGAGCGCCACATCGGCATCGCGATGTTTCAGTTGCCGCGTGATATTGGTGAGCCGCGTGCCGAAGGTCAGCGCATGCACATCGTGCAGGCGGCGGCAGGCGGCGTGGATAAACAGCAGGAACATGCGCGTGTAACGGCTCATCGACCCGGAGATGTCGCACAACACCACCAGCGGCGGCGCGCGGCGACGCGGCGCACTGCGCTTGAGCACTGGCCAGCCGCCGCCGGCACGCAGCGTCGCGCGCAGGCTCGCGCGCGCGTCGATGCGCGCGCCGCGCGGATCGCTCACACGGCGCCGCGTGCGTATCTCGGGCATGGATAATTTCATGTTTAAAAACAATAACTTACATTCACTCAACTCAGCGAGCGTCATGCTGTCGAAATCCTTGTGTTGAAGAATTTCGCGCTCGGACATGGTAAGCGCCGCATCGAACTCAATGCGTTGTTCGGCCTCATGTTCATGCGCGGGCGGGCGCGGCGCGAGCGCTTCGGCGAGGCGATTGCTCATCGCGGCTGCCGCGGGTTGGGCGCGGCCGCGCACCTTGGGCAACAACCGATGCATCATTTTTTCAGTGAATTGCGGATCGCGCCAGAACAACTGAAACGCCTGATCGAATATCTCCAGCGACTCGCGCCGGTCGAGCAGCACCGCAGCCAACGTCCAGTAAAAATCGTCGCGCGACGACACGCCAGTGATATTGACAGCGGCCAACGCATCGATCACGCGATCCGGCCCGACCTTAAGCCCCGCGCCACGCAGCACGCGCGCGAAATGCATGACGTTGGTTGCGAGTTGGGCGCTGGCGGAAGGTGTCGTGGTCATCGTGAACCTGCGTGGTGTTCTTCAAGAGTCAGTTAACCAATGAACGATTCCCGCATTTCGCTGCGCTGCATCCGGGCTACGCCAACTCGGTTTGCACCCGCGCCAGCAATTTGGCGGCCTCATCGCCGCTGACCTTGGCGATGTCGTCCTGGTACTTGAGCAGCACGCCGAGTGTGTCGTTGATGAGCGCCGGATCGAGTGCTACCGCATTGAGCGCCGTGAGCGCCTTCGCCCAATCGATGGTCTCGGCCACGCCGGGCAACTTGAATAAATCCATGCCGCGCAGTTTTTGCACGAATGCCACCACCTGTTGCGACAGGGCCTGCGAGGCTTCCGGTGCCTTGCAGCGCAGGATTTCGAGCTCGCGCGCGGCATCGGGGTAGTTGACCCAGTGATACAGGCAGCGGCGCTTCACCGCGTCGTGTATCTCGCGCGTACGGTTGGAGGTGACGATGACGATGGGCGGTGTTTGCGCCTTGATTACGCCCAGCTCCGGTATGCTTACCTGAAAATCCGACAGCACTTCGAGCAGGTAGGCCTCGAAAGGCTCATCTGCGCGGTCGAGTTCGTCGATCAGCAGCACCGGCGGCGCGCCGGCGCTCGCTTGCAGGGCTTGCAGCAACGGGCGGCGGATGAGGTATTTTTCAGTGTGAATGCTTGCGGCAAGCTTGTCACGATCAACGCTTCCCGTCGCCTCGGCCAGACGAATCGCGATCATCTGCTGCGGGTAGTTCCATTCGTACACCGCCGATGCGATGTCGAGGCCTTCGTAGCATTGCAGGCGGATCAGTTCGCTGCCACATGCGTGTGCGACGACCTTGGCGATTTCGGTTTTGCCCACGCCGGCTTCGCCTTCGAGCAGCAGCGGGCGGCCCATCTTGAGCGCGAGAAATAGCGCCGTGGCAAGACTGCGCTCGGCGATGTAATCGTGCCGGCGCAGCAGCGCCAGCGTGTCATCTATGGAAGCGGGGAGGGTGCGTGATTGGGAAGGCATCCCTCAATCATATCAAGGCTCTTTGTGTTGCAGCGTAAATTCGATGACGCGCTGGCAATCTTTGATGTGCTGATGGCCAACGTATTTCATGGCGGCGAAGCCCAGCGCCAACGACAGCGCCTGGCCGGCGATGGGCACGTACTTCGCCGCTTGTTTGGCGGTCAGCCGAACGCCCACGGTTTTGAGCACCTCGATGGCGATTTCCTTGGTGACGATTTTGCCGATCATCACGCCGCCGATGGCGACCATCGATTTGTAGACCAGCAGTTGGCGGCCCGGGCTTAGCCGGCCGATCTGGTCGGGTGTGAGACCGAATTCAAGATTGATCGCGGGTATCATTTTGAGCACGGCGTTGATATCCACCGCGATATCGAGGCCGGGTATCGGTATCAGCGACGCGGCCGATGCAACAGCCGCGCGCTTGGTCACCAGCGATTTGGAGCGCTTTATCGCCTCTGCAAGCTCGGCTTGATTGCGCGGCAAAACCAGCAGCTCGCCGCCAGTGAATTTTTTCGGTTTGCCGCGAAAGACCGCCATGTTGAAAGGCAAGTGCGCGGACTCTATTTACCGTCGCCGCCGTCTTTCTTCTTCGCCACCAGGCCGTAGATGACGAGCAGAACGACCGCGCCGATCACCGACATGATGAAGCCGGCGTTTTCGCCTTCTTTGTAGAGGCCCATGAATTGGCCCAGGTAGGTCGCGGCGAAGGAGCCGGCAATGCCCAGCACCGCGGTCATAATGAAGCCCAGGTTATCCTTGCCGGGGTGCAGGGCACGGGCGAGCAAGCCCGCGACAAAACCAATGATCGCGATCCAGAGTAAATGCAGCATGCGCTTATTCCTCTTGGAGGTTTATATAAAAGGTTCGTCAGTAGAATCTGTGGGCGAGCTTTGGTTCGGGTAGTTTGCCAAGTACATGATATAGCGAGAGTTCTGCCACTCTGAACGTTCGGAATCCGTAAGATTTTCTCATAGTGACTTTTGCTTTGTTGTTAAGACCCTCAATTA
>CAMDLH010000068.1 GCA_945901405.1 Bordetella parapertussis
TGCTGGCGTCCGGTGAAGAACAGTGCAATCGTATGCTTCTTAAAGGTAGAGACGATGCCGGTGGTGAATATCCCGGTGCGCGGCTTGTCCCCGGTGGTAGAGCTCAGCGCCAATTCCTGGTTGATCGTATTCTCCTTCATCAGCGCCAACACCTTGTTGGTCGTGTCGTCGTTGTACAACACCTCGCCTTGTGCGGCTTGACGGATCAGTTCCTGATAGGCGGGTTTAATCAACTCTGCAGCGGCGGCGACAACCTTCCATTGGGTAACGTTCCTGCACGTTCACGTGCGGATGGCCGAAGCGGTTGCGATAGCCTATCGGATAAATCACCACGCGCGGATCGACCGCCTGCACAAACTCTGGCGTCGATGACGTCTGGCTGCCGTGATGCGGCGCTACCAGCACGTCGGCGCGCAATTTGTCGCGGCTGGATTTGACCAGTTCGCTTTCGGAAAGCCACTCGATATCCGCTGGAATAAAAGCTGTTCCGGAACGTGTAGTGATTTTCAACACGCAACCGCGATCGTTGTCCTTCACCTTCGAGTCGTCGTAGCTTGCGCGCGTTGGGTGCAGCATCTCGAAACGCACGCCGTCCCAGTCCCAGCTCTGCCCTGCGTAACAACGCGATGCATTATCGACATGAAAATGCAGCGCATCCGCGTCGGGCAGCGATGACAGCAGTTGCATCACCGGCATCGCCTGTAACACCGAGGCGGCGCCGCCGTAGTGATCGGCATCGTCGTGACTGACAATGAAACCATCGAGCGTGCGCACGCCCGCCGCGCGCAAGTACGGCACCACCACGCGATTGCCGCTGTCGGCCTGCGGGCCGAACGCCGGCCCCGCGTCGAACATCAACGCGTGGCCGCGCGTCTGCGCGGCCACCGCAAGGCCGTGCCCGACATCAAGCACGGTGAGCTTCAATTCACCTTCGCCCAGCGGCGGCGGCGCGACCAGGAACAGCGGCAGAAACCCGCACACGCCCACCCAGCGCCCCGGAAATCCGCGCGGCAACAGCATCACCGCCGCGCCAATCATCGATGCAACTACCGTCCACGCAGGCGGCGCTTGCTGCTGCCACACCGACACCGGCCGCGCGCTCATCCATTCGAGCAACAACATGCATAGCCCCAGCACCCAGTGCGCAAGCTGCAAGCCCCAGTCAAACGGCAGCACCACGCCCACCAGCGCCAGCGGCACCACGATCAAACTCACCAGCGGTATCGCCACGGCATTGGCGATGGGTGAAGTAATCGACACCTGCTGAAACAGCGCCAGCAGCATCGGCACCAGCGCCAGCGTCACCGCCCATTGCACGCGCGCCCATTCGATCAGCCAATGCTGCTGCCCGATGCGCCCGAAGCTCACATACAGTATCACCGCCACCGCGCCGAACGACAGCCAGAACCCCGCCGCGAGCACTGCCCAAGGATCGAGCAACAGCACCACCAGCAGCGCGACACCAAGCACGCGCCACGGCGAACTCCATCGGTCAAGCCATAGCGCCGCGGCCATCACCGCGATCATGTAGAGCGTGCGTTGCGCGGGCACCTCGAAGCCCGCGAGCAAGGTGTAGAACAACGCCGCCGCCAGCCCGGCAAGCACCGCCGCCTTGCGCGTCGGCAGCTTGCGCACCAGCCGCGAACTTCGCCGCCATAAAGCCAGCGCCAGCGTGAACACGAGGCCGGACACCATCGTCACATGCAGCCCCGAGATCGACATCAAGTGGTTGATGCCGGTACGCGTGAATGTCTGCCATTGATCCGGCGGTATCGCGCGCTGATCGCCAATCACCAGCGCCGCGATCACGCCCGCGTAGGGTTTCTCGTGCAATGCGTGCTGGATACGAGTGCGCAGCACATCACGCGCGTGCTCGACCCAATAAGCGGGCCGGTGCACCATCGCATCCACGCGCCGGCTGCCGCTTTTGGGACGCATACCCGGTGGCCCTGATGCCGCGCTCAAACAGCCACGCTTCGTAATCGAAGCCATGTGGATTGGCCCCGCCGTGAGGCCGCCGCAGCCGCACCGCGAGGCGCCAGCGTTCGCCCGGATGCAGTGCCGTTTGCGATCCACTTCTGCCATCCTTCGCCGCACTGCCCCACCACGTCAGCGCGATGCGTTGCGGCACTTTCGCGCCGCTGGTCAACACGCGCTCGACGTCGAACTCAAAACGCTGGCCGCGTTCGTACGCTTGCGGCAGTCTTGCGATCACCCCTTCAATCTGCACGTCGCGGCCTTCCCACTCGGCGGGCAGTTCATCGGCAAGGCGCACGTGCGCAAACAACGCGGCCCACGCGAACCCGGTCATCAAACAAAGCAGACCTATCAGCGACCGGCGCGCAAAGTTGCGCGTAACCCAGGCCAGCGCCGCGATCACCGGCAGTGCAAGGCCCCACGCCAGCGGCGGCAACAACGCCTGCTGTTGCAGCAGCCACGCGCCGCACGCGAAAAGAATGATATTGATGAGCACTGACAGGTTTCGCGGGCGCACGCCGTTGCATGCCCCGCGAGTTGGATAGAATAGCACCGATGTTACGCAAGTTCATCCGCAAAGTGCTGCCCAGCCACGATTCCGTGCGCAACAACCGCTATGTCGCGCGGCTGGGGCCGCGCCTGCATCATCACAACTTGTGGCACCTGAACCGGCGTTCGGTGGCGGGCGGCATTGCCGTGGGCATGTTCGCGGGGCTGATTCCGGGCAGCAATCCGGTGCAATTCACCGCAGGCGCGTTTCTCGCTGTCGCGTTACATGTGAATCTGCCGCTGGCGGTGCTGGTGACGTTGTATTCGAATCCGTTTACCATCGTGCCGCTTTATTATTTGGCGTTTCGCATAGGCCAGGTGGTATTGATGCACGAGGCGAGTGGATTGCCCGAGATCACCTGGAGCATCGATTGGATGGTGAGTGTCGGCAAGCCGCTGCTGATAGGCGTGCCGCTGCTGGCGATCTTGCTGGGGGTGATAAGTTACCTGCTGGTCGATTGCTCATGGCGGCTGTCGGTATGCTGGCAATGGAATCAACGCAAACGGCGGCGAAACAGAAAAAAATGAAACCACGATACTGGGCACGCGCGACTCAAGCGCTCGCCGCGAACGACGCGGTGATGAAAAAACTCATCGTTGAGCACAAGTACCTCTCGACCGGCAGCCGCGGCGACGCCTTTCAGACGCTGTCGCGCGCGATAGTCGGCCAGCAAATCTCGGTGAAGGCCGCGCAAAGCGTGTGGGAGCGCTTCGCCGCCGCGCACCCCGGCGTCACGCCTGATGTGGTGTGCGCGTCCGCGGCCGATAAACTGCGCGCCTGCGGATTGTCGGGGCAAAAATCCGGCTATCTGCTCGACCTCGCGGCGCATTTTCGCGATGGACGGCTGGATGCCGCCAGATGGAAAACGCTCGACGACGAAACGCTGATCACGCTGTTGACCGAGGTCAAGGGCATCGGCCGCTGGACCGCTGAAATGTTTTTGATTTTTAATTTGGCGCGCCCCGATGTGTTCCCCGTGGGCGATCTTGGTTTACAAAAAGCGATGACGCTGCATTACAACCGCGGCCGCAAGATCACGCTGGCGAAGATGCAGCGCATAGGCGCCGCGTGGGCGCCCTATCGCTCGGTCGCCACCTGGTATATGTGGCGCAGCCTCGATCCGATCCCTGTCGAATACTGATCATAAGTATTTGTTTTAATTGATATTGTTGTGACACACTCAGAATTTCTTCAAGCCTGGCACAACGGCGCGGTGCGCGCAGATTTCGACCCCGCGCGCGCGGGCCGTTATCTCGCCGCGCGCATGTTGCTGCCGTTTTTCACGCTGCCGGTGCTGGGCGCGGGCGTCGCACTGGCGCTGCTCGGCCACGTGTGGATCGGGCTTGCGGTGATCGCACTGGGCATCATCGCGCCGCGTCTCATCAAGCGCTCCGCGCCGCGCTTTTTGCTCACACAGGCGCTCGAGGATGAAACCGTATTTAACGAATTAACGCGCGCAGACATCATGCGCGTGTCCGAATCATGCGCCACCGCGCCGGAGAACAAACAATGAATCAAAAATCGAAACTGCCACTGGCCTTTGCAGGTGCTGCGTTGACAGGCTGCGCGCTTGCCCCGCATGCCTGCGCGCAGGCGTACCCCTCGCGCCCCATCGAGCTCGTGGCGCACAGCGCGCCCGGCGCCGGCAACGACCGCGTGGCGCGCATCCTCGCCGAGATACTCATGCAGGACAAGCTCGTCAACAATCAGCCCGTGAGCGTCGCCAACCGCACCGGGGGTGCTGGCACCGTGGCCTACAACTACATCAAGAGCCGCAAGGGCGACCCGCATGTCATCCTCACCGGCGTAAGCAACACGCTGCTCTCCGCCTCGCTGCGGCCCGAATTCAACGTGAGCCTCGATCAGTTTCACCTGCTGGCGATGTTCGCGCGCGACCCCCAGGCGGTGATTGTCGCCGCCGATTCGCCCTGGCGCACCTTCAAGGATTTGATCGACGCCGCGAAAAAAGAACCAGGCACGCTCGTTGCCAGCATCGGCTCGCCCACCAGCGCCGGACGCATGCTGCTGTGGTCTATCGAACAGGAAACCGGCACGCGCTTCAAGGTGGTGTCGATGAAAGGCGGCGCCGACGCGCTCATCTCGGTGATGGGCGGCCACACGCACTTCTCCACCGAGAACATTTCCGAAGGCATGTCGGCGCTCGAAGCGAAAAAATTAAGAGTGCTCGCGGTGTCCACCCTGCAACGCATGCCGGTGGTGCCCGACACGCCGACGTTAAAAGAACTGGGCTACAACATCCACATCGGCTCCGCGCGCGGCTTCGCCATGGGCGCGGGCGTACCCAAGGAAGCCGCCGTGCACATGGAAGCCGTGCTGGAAAAGGTCTACCACGGCGCGGCGTGGAAGGCCCACGCGCAGGCCAACCACTACGAAAACATCTGGATGAACAGCGCGGATTTCAACCGCTACTTCCACGAGCGCCAGGCGTGGGTGCGCAACTTCCTGAAGGCCATCGGGGCGGTGAAGGGGTGAGGTGTGTTGAGTGTTGCATGGCGCCACAATTCCCAACTCAACACCAAGCACTCAACACTGCTCACGCAGTTCTGAGCACTCCATCGATCAAACGCATCACGCGATTCGCGCGCGCCGCAAGCTGCGGATCGTGGGTGACGATGACGAAGCTCGTGCCCTTGGATTGATTCAGTTGCAGCATGAGCTCGAACACGGCCTCGGCGTTTTGCCTGTCCAGATTGCCTGTGGGTTCGTCGGCGAGCACGCACGCGGGTTGCGACACCAGGGCGCGTGCGAGTGCCGCGCGCTGGCGTTCGCCTCCTGACAACTCGCCTGGTGTATGGGTGAGGCGGTGCGTGAGGCCGACTTCACCGAGCAGCTTTTCCGCTGCCGCGTAGGCCTCGGCCTTGGGCGTGCGGCGTATCAACAGCGGCATGGCAACGTTTTCGAGCGCGCTGAATTCCGGCAGCAGGTGATGAAACTGATAGACAAAGCCCAGCGCGCGATTGCGCGTTTCGCCACGTTCGGCCTCGGACTGCTTGCGAATATCTTTGCCAAGAATGTGAATGTCGCCGGAGGTGGCGTCATCCAAACCGCCGAGAAGATGCAGCAGCGTGCTTTTGCCTGAGCCGGATGCGCCGATGATGGCGACGCGTTCGCCGCGCGCGACTTCGAGATCGACATTGAGCAGCACCGGCACTTCAACCTTGCCCTGCATGAACACTTTGCGCAGGGCATGGCAGGCGAGCACCGCCGGAGCATCACTCATAACGCAGCGCCTCCGCCGGATTCACTTTCGATGCGCGCCACGCGGGATAGATCGTCGCGATCGACGCCATGAAAAACGACAGCGCCGCCGTCAGCACCACGTCCATCGGGCGCAGATCGGAGGGCAGATCGCTGATCTGATAAACGTCCTGCGGCAGAAATTTGAATCCGAACAGGCGCTCGACGAAGCCCACGATCACATCGACGTAAGTCGCGCCAAGGATGCCGAACACGATGCCGAAGAACACGCCGGCCACGCCGATGATGATGCCCTGCACCATGAAGATTTTCATCACGCCCAGGGGGGACGCGCCCAGCGTGCGCAGGATCGCGATGTCGGCCTGCTTTTCCTTCACCACCATGAACAGGCTCGACACCAGGTTGAACGCGGCGATGGCGATGATGAAAAACAGCAGCAGCGACATCATGCGTTTTTCGAGATCGACCGCGCGAAAATAAGTCGCGTTCATGCGTGTCCAGTCGGACACCATCGCGTTCGGCGGCATCACGCCAGCAAGATCGCGCGCAACACGTTGCGCCTCGAACAGATCATCGAGCTTCAACCTTACGCCGGTGACATGCTCGCCCATGCGATAAAGGCGCTGCGCGTCCTCGATGTGCACCAGCGCGAGACCGGCGTCGATCTCATGATGGCCGACGCGAAAGGTGCCGATCACGGTGAATTGCCGCAGGCGCGGCAGTATGCCCGCGGGTGTCACCTGCCCTTGCGGTGCCACCAGCACCACTTTCTCACCCACGCGCACGCCAAGTGCGGCCGCCAGCGGCTCTCCCAATGCAATGTTGTACTCGCCGGATTTAAGCGACGAAAGGCTGCCGGATTTCATGCTGCGCGACAGATCATCCACCTTGTCTTCGAGCTCGGGGATGATGCCGCGCAAATATGCGCCGCGCACCTGGCTGCCGCTGGTGAGCAGGCCCTGCGAATTCACATACGGCGCGGATGCGCGCACGCGCGGATTTTTCTCCGCGATGGCGGCGATCTTGGTCCAATCCGTAAGCTTGTCATCAAAGCCGGAAATCTGGATGTGCGCCACGGCGGACAACATGCGCGTGCGCACCTCGCGCTGAAAACCGTTCATCACCGACAACACGGTGACCAGCACCGTCATGCCAAGCGCGATACCCACCACGCTGATCAGCGATATCACGGAAATAAAACGCGTGCGCTGGCGCGAACGCGTGTAGCGCAGCCCGATAAAAATCTCGTAGGAGGTCACATTGAGCACAAAGAGGATTCGGCGAAAACGCGGAGTTTACTTTATTTTGATCAGCCGTTTGAAACGGGAACGCAAGTTAAGTTCAAAAGCCTCACCGCAAAGACAAAAAGGAAACGCAAAGAAGAACAAGAACTCCTTTGCGGGGGTTCTTTGCGTCTTAGCGTCTTTGCGGCGGTGTTTATCGTGGCCGCTCCGGTGCTAAACTCGCGCGCCTATGCTCGATGCCATGGACTGCACACTCTTCATTCCGCATCTGATTCCGTCGCTCGAACAGGGCGAGCCGCCGTGGCGTGCGCCTGAAGCGCCCCGCCTCAAAACCTTGCTCGCGCGCGCGACGCATGCGATTGACAACACCACGGATGCCGAGGCGTGGCTGTGCGGCGCCTTCGGCATCGCGCGGCAACGCGACTGGCCGCTGGCGCCGATCTGTGCCGCCGCCGACGGACTTCCGGCGCATGGCGGCTACTGGCTGCGCGCAACACCCGTGCATCTTGAGCCGCGGCGCACTGCGCTGATGCTTACCGGTTCAGCCGCATCCGGGTTGACGGCAACGGTCTCGGATGCGCTCGCTCTATCGCTGTCAACACATCTGCGCGACGAAGGGATTACGCTGCATGCGCCGCGCCCCGGTGTCTGGTACTTGAGCGCGCCGCAAGCGCAGACCATGCAAACGTTTGCAATCGAGGCGGCATTGGGCCGCGATGTGCGGGAATTTTTGCCACAAGGCGCCGACAGCCTGCGCTGGCATCGCATCATCACCGAAATGCAGATGCTGCTGCATGCGCATCCTGTCAACGAGTCTCGCGAAGCGCAAGGCCAGCCCGCCATCAACAGTGTGTGGATTTCCGGCGGCGGCACTCTGCCGCCGCGATCAGCAGCGCGCTACACCCATGTGTGCGGCGACGACGACGTGGTGCATGCGCTGGCACAACACAGTGGCGGCAAAATTGCATCGCGAGTGCACGCATTCGATCAACTCTCCGCTTCTGGTCATCTTCTGGTGACCATCGAATCGCTGGCCCTGCGCGCGACGCGCGGCGATATGGATGCGTGGCGTGACGCCGTGCATGCGCTAGAACGCGAATGGATAATTCCGCTCCTCGCCGCGCAAAAATCGCGACGCATCGGAACGATTACTTTAGTCAGCGCCAATGGCGAAGGCGTCCAACAGTTCATCTTGCACTCATTAGACTTTCTGAAAATATGGCGTAAAAACAAGTACTTATAGATCATGCCTGTAATTACCACACGTAACGTTCCCGCTTCGGCCACCGCAACTTTGCGCAACGCCGGCGTGCATCCGCTGCTGGCGCAGGTCTACGCCGCGCGCGGCATCGCGAGCGAAGCGCAGCTAGACCGCGGCTTCGACAAGCTGATCGCTCCGGATCAAATGTTGAATCTCGCGCGCATGGCGGCACTGCTTGCGGATGCCATTGCCGCCGAAAAGAAACTGTTGATCGTCGCTGACTACGATGCCGATGGCGCGACAGCCTGCGCCGTGGGTATGCGCGCACTGCGCGCGATGGGCGCAAAAGTCGATTACATCGTGCCCAATCGCTTCGAGTACGGCTACGGACTCACGCCGGAGATCGTGCAACTCGCCGCGCAAACACGCAAACCCGATGTGCTGATCACCGTGGACAACGGCATCGCCAGCGTTGAAGGCGTGGCGGAGGCAAACCGTCTGGGCATGCAAGTGCTGATCACCGACCACCACTTGCCCGGCGACGAACTGCCGGACGCCTGGTGCATCATCAATCCGAACCAGGCCGGCTGTGGATTCCCCAGCAAGAATCTCGCCGGCGTTGGCGTGATGTTCTATCTGATGCTGGCCCTACGCGCTGAGCTTCGTAAGCGCAGCGCGCTCGCTGAACCGCGAGCGGAGTTGCGTCATCGCAAGGCCGGCGGCCTGCCCAATCTCGCCACACTGCTCGACCTCGTGGCGCTAGGCACCGTCGCCGACGTGGTAAAGCTCGACGATAACAATCGCATACTCGTGCAACAAGGGTTGAAGCGCATGCAGACGGGCCGCGCGCAGCCGGGCGTCACTGCCCTGCTCGCGGCGGCGGGCCGTGATGTCACACGCGTATCCACCCGCGATCTTGGGTTCGCCGTGGCGCCGCGCCTGAACGCAGCCGGGCGGCTCACCGACATGGCGCTGGGCATCGAGTGCCTCATCACCGATGATCTGACGCGCGCGCATCAGATCGCGCACGAACTGGACAAACTGAATCGCGAGCGCCGCACCATTGAAGCCGGCATGCAGGAATCCGCGCTCGCGGCACTTGAGAACATCACGGCAAGCGAGAGCTACAGTCTGAGCCTGTACGACCCGGATTGGCACCAGGGCGTAATCGGCATCGTCGCCTCGCGCATCAAGGACAAATTTCACCGCCCAGCCATCGCCTTCGCGCGCGGCACCGACGGCGAAATCAAGGGTTCGGGCCGCTCCATTGCCGGCCTGCATCTGCGTGACGCCCTTGATCTTGTCTCCAAACGCGCGCCGGGTCTGATACTGCGCTTTGGCGGCCACGCGGCGGCGGCGGGTCTTACGCTGCGCGAAACAGACTTCGAACGCTTCCGCGCAACATTTGAAGCCGTCGCGCGCGCGCTACTCGACGCCTCGGCGCTGGAACGCGAGATCGCCACCGACGGCTCGCTTGCCGGTGAACACGCGACGCTGGAAGCCGCCTACGCGCTGCAAAATGAAATCTGGGGACAGGGTTTTCCCGAACCGCGCTTTCACGACACCTTTGAAGTCGCCTCGCAACGCATCGTCGGCGAACGCCATCTCAAACTGCGCCTGAAGCGCGATGAGCGTTTGTATGAAGCGATATTGTTCGGCCACAACGATCCGCTGCCGCCTTCGATACGCGCGGTGTACCGATTCGGCGTGAACGAATACAACGGTTCATCGACGGTGCAATTGACGCTGGATCACTGGGAAATTCTTTAACCCAACATCTCACCGCGGAGGCGCGGAGGACACGCAGGGAAAATCTTCGATATTCTCTGCGCGGTTTTCTCTGCGCCTCTGCGTCTTTGCGGTGAATATCGAAGGTTCATGCGCCACCATCGGTTATAATCCAGCCTTTATGAGATTGTGAGCATCATGGAAGCAGAACGCATCAACGCCATCGCCAAGCAGCTTGCGGATGTCGAAACCCGCACCGCTGAACTGCGGAGGTATCTTTGACTTTGACGTTAAAAGTCAACGTCTCGCCGAACTCGTCAAGCTCTCCGAAGACCCCACGATCTGGAGCGACAACAAGCGCGCGCAGGAGTTAGGCCGCGAGAAGAAGCTCGTCGAATCAGTGGTGCATTCGATCACCGCGCTCGATTCGGATTTGCGCGATACGCAGGAACTTTTCGACATCGCGCGCGAGGAAGCCGACGACGCCACGCTGGTGAGCGTCGAGCAGGACGCCGCGAAGCTGGAGAAAACCGTCGCGGAAATGGAATTCCGCCGCATGTTCTCCAACGCGATGGACCCCAACAATTGTTTTCTCGATATCCAATCCGGCTCCGGCGGCACCGAGGCGCAGGACTGGACCGCCATCCTTGAGCGCATGTATCTGCGCTACTGCGAGCGCAAGGGCTTCAAGGTCGAGTTACTCGAAGAATCGCCCGGTGAAGTCGCGGGCCTCAAGAGCGCCGCGTTCAAGGTGACCGGCGAATACGCCTATGGCCATCTGCGCACCGAGTCCGGCGTGCATCGGCTGGTGCGCAAATCACCGTTCGACTCGAACAATCGCCGTCACACGTCTTTCGCCAGCGTGTTCGTGTATCCGGAAGTGGACGATACCATCGAAGTCGACATCAACCCCGCCGATCTACGAGTGGATACGTTTCGCGCGTCCGGCGCCGGCGGCCAGCACATCAACAAGACCGACTCCGCGATACGCATCACGCACGCGCCCACCGGCATCGTGGTGCAATGCCAGAGCGACCGTTCGCAACACCGCAATCGCGCCGAAGCGATGGCGATGCTCAAATCACGCATCTACGAACTCGAACTGCGCAAACGCAACGAAGAAAAGCAGGCGCTCGAAGACGCCAAGACCGACATCGGCTGGGGCCACCAGATCCGCTCCTACGTACTCGACCAGTCGCGCATCAAGGATCTGCGCACCAACGTCGAATTCGGCAACACACAGGCCGTGCTCGACGGCGGCCTGGACGAATTTATTTCAGCGAGCTTGAAGCAAGGGTTGTAATCATGGATGACGATAACAAGATAATCGAAGAACGCCGCGCCAAGCTGCGGGCCTTGCGTGAGAAGGGCATCGCGTTTCCGAACGACTTCCGGCGCGAGCATCTTGCGGGCGAGCTGACCGCCGCCCATGGCGACCGCGAAAAATCGGCGCTGGCGCAAGACAACATCGTCGTCACCGTAGCCGGCCGCATCATGTTCAAACGCGTGATGGGCAAAGCGAGCTTTGTGACGCTGCAAGACATGAGCGGGCGCATTCAGGTCTACGTATCCGACGCCGACAGCGGCAAGGACGTGCACGATGCGTTCAAGCACTACGACCTGGGCGACATCGCCGGCGTCACTGGCGCGCTCTTCAAGACCCAGACGGGTGAATTAACGATACGATGTAAGTCATTGTTTTTATTGACAAAATCTTTACGCCCTCTACCGGAGAAATTCCACGGCCTGACCGATCAAGAGGTCAAGTACCGGCAGCGCTATGTCGATCTGATCATGAACGAGGACACGCGCAACACGTTCATGAAGCGCTCGCGCATCATTCAATCGATACGCATGTTCCTGCTTGATCGTCAGTATCTCGAAGCCGAAACGCCGATGATGCATCCGATACCGGGCGGCGCAGCGGCAAGGCCTTTCGCCACGCATCACAACGCGCTCGACATGCAATTGTTTCTGCGCATCGCGCCCGAGCTTTATCTGAAACGGCTTGTGGTCGGCGGTTTCGAGAAGGTGTTCGAGATCAACCGCAACTTCCGCAACGAAGGCATGTCCACGCGGCACAATCCCGAATTCACCATGCTGGAGTTTTACTGCGCCTACATGGAAGTGAACGGCATGATGGATTTCATCGAGCAGATGCTGCGCGACGTGGCGGCGGCGACCGGCAGCGCGAAGGTCAAATATCAGGGCCGAGAAATCGACTTCGCGCAACCGTATCAACGACTGACCATCACCGGCGCGATTCGCAAATACCATCCCGAAATCGGCGGCGATGTATTGAACGACCGCACAAAACTCATCGCGAAGCTGGATGAGTTGAAAGTCGCGCACCGCGACAGCGACGGCATCGGCGGCCTGCAACTCACGTTGTTTGAAAACACCGCCGAACCGAAGCTGTTCGAGCCGACGTTCATCGTTGACTATCCGGCGGAAGTCTCCCCGCTCGCACGTAGCAGCGACAAGAACCCTGAAATCACCGAGCGCTTTGAACTGTTTATCGCGGGCCGCGAAATCGCAAACGGCTTCTCCGAACTGAACGATCCCGAGGATCAAGCCGCGCGCTTTCTCGAACAGGTCAAACAAAAAGACGCCGGCGATCACGAAGCCATGCACTACGACGCCGACTACATCCGCGCCCTCGAATACGGCCTGCCGCCCACCGCCGGCGCGGGCATCGGCATCGACCGGCTAGTGATGCTGCTCACCGACAGTCCGTCAATACGCGATGTGATATTGTTTCCGCACATGAGGCCTGAGTGACATAACAGGAGTCGCCATGGATCAGCCACTCTGGACCCCCTCCCCCGAACGCGCCGCGGCGTCGAACATGGCTGCGTTCATGCGTTTTGTGAACGGGCGTTATGGCGTGGGTGCAAGTACATTTGACGAATTGCACACGTGGTCGGTCAACGACCGCGAACGCTTCTGGCACGCGATCTGGAAATTCTGCGGCGTGATCGCGTCCACGCAAGGCGACACCTTGCTAGAAAACCGCGACCGCATGCCGGGCGCGAAGTGGTTTCCCGGCGCGCGGCTTAATTTCGCCGAGAATCTGCTGCGCCGCCGTGACCGCCGCCCGGCGATTGTGTTCTGGGGCGAGGATCAACTCAAAAGCCGCGTGACGTGGGCCGAGCTGCACTCGGAAGTCTCGCGCCTCGCGCAAGCCTTGCGCGCCAGCGGCGTGAAAGCAGGTGACCGCGTGGCGGCCTATCTGCCCAATCTACCGGGCGCGGTGATTGGCATGCTCGCCACCACCAGCATCGGCGCGATCTGGTCGTCGTGCTCGCCAGATTTTGGCGTGCAGGGCGTAGTGGATCGCTTCGGGCAAATCGAGCCGAAGATTTTGTTCGCCGTCGATGGCTATTTTTACAACCTTAAAACCGTGGACGTGCTGCCGCGGCTGGCTGAAATTGCCTCGCATCTGCCGAGCGTGGAGAAGGTCGTCGTCGTGCCCTACACGCGCGCCGAGCCGCCGCTCGACGGCATACCCAACGCGGTGGACGTGCGCGACTTCATGGCGCCTTATCAGCCGCGCGAGATTCAGTTCGAACGCCTGCCGTTCGATCATCCGCTCTACATCCTGTATTCGTCGGGCACCACCGGCGTGCCCAAGTGCATCGTGCACGGCGCGGGCGGCACGCTGTTGCAGCATCTCAAAGAACACATGCTGCACGCCGACATCAAGCCCGGCGACCGGCTGTTTTATTTCACCACCTGCGGCTGGATGATGTGGAACTGGCTGGTATCGGGGCTGGCCGCGCGTGCCACGCTGATGCTCTACGACGGCTCTCCCTTCATCAAGCGCGGACGCATCCTGTGGGATTACGCGCAGGATGAGCGCATCACTGTGTTCGGCACCTCGGCGAAATACATCGACGCCATCGCCAAGCTGCGCCAGGAACCGGCGCAAACGCACAAACTGAATTCGTTGCGAACCATTTTGTCCACCGGCTCGCCGCTGTCGCCCGAGAGTTTTGACTACGTGTATCAATCGATCAAACCCGACGTACAGCTCGCCTCGATTTCCGGCGGCACCGACATTATTTCGTGTTTCGTGCTCGGCAACCCGATGTTGCCGGTGTGGCGCGGCGAGTTGCAATCAGCGGGCCTCGGCATGAAGGTTGAGGTTTACAACGAAGACGGCGCTCCTGTCCGTGGTGAAAAAGGCGAACTCGTGTGCAGCGCGCCGTTTCCGGCGATGCCGCTGGGCTTCTGGCACGACGAGGACGGCAGCCGCTACCACGCGGCGTATTTCGGCAAATACCCCAACGTGTGGCGGCACGGCGATTACATCGAACGCACGACGCACGGCGGCTATGTGATCTACGGGCGCTCGGACGCAGTGCTCAATCCTGGCGGCGTGCGCATAGGCACCGCCGAAATTTATCGCCAGGTCGAGCGCCTTGATGAGGTCATCGAAAGCCTCGCCATCGGCCAAGACTGGGGCAATGACGTGCGCGTGGTGCTGTTCGTGCGGCTGCGCGACGGGCTGACGCTCGATGACGTGCTCTCCAATCGCATCAAACAGCAGGTGCGCGACACCACCACGCCGCGCCACGTGCCCGACCGCATCGTGCAGGTGCCCGATATTCCGCGCACCAAGAGCGGCAAGATCGTCGAACTCGCAGTACGCAACGTTGTCCACGATTTGCCGGTGAAAAACCTCGAGGCGCTGGCCAACCCGGAAGCGCTGGAGCACTACCGCAACCTGCCGCAGTTGCAAAGCTGACGGCAAAACAACCACTTAGGCTGAACTTGAGTTGCCTGTAACACTTGTAACATTATGTTTCGAAAGCCTTTTTGGTATTGCCAAGCGTCAACGAAGTGGTATCCTGTTCGTTAGTAGCTAGGTCTCGGCGCGGCAATTTATCGCTTGCGACGACCGAACAATTTTGACAAGGAGGGAATAATGTCCGACACACAAGCAGCCCCCAGCCGTATGAACCCATTGATGGCCGTCGCGGCCGTCGCCGTAACGCTATTCAGTCTGGTCGGCATGGGCGTCATGACCGGCGTGATACCGACCGCGAAGAACACGCCGCAACCGGCTGCCCCGGCCGCCGCGCTAACTCCGGCGGCACCTGCTGCGGTCGTGCCCGCGCCAGTGGCGGCAACCCCTGCGCCCACCCCGGCCCCGGCCCCCGCCCCAGTAGCCGCCGCGCCCGCACCTGCACCCGTTGCAAAAGCGCCGATGCCCGCACCGCAAGTTGCACAAGCCCCGGCGCCGCGCCCTGCCCCCGCACCCGCTCCGCGCGTCGTGCAGCAACAACCCGCGCCGGTCGTGGCTGCTACCGGCCCTGCAACATACCCGCAAGCCACGCCGACTTATCCGGCGACGTATGACACGCCGCCCGCCCCTCCGGCACGCGCGCCCGTGACCAGCTACCCGCCCGCGGTTGCGCAAGCGCCCGCGCAACCGGCGATCTGTTATGACTGCGGCCGCGTTGAAAGCGTAAACACCGTGCAGCAGCAGGGTGAAGGCTCCGGCCTGGGTGCCATCGCCGGCGGTGTTGCCGGTGCGGTACTCGGCAACCAGGTGGGCCGCGGCACGGGCAAAAGAGTCGCAACGGTTGCCGGCGCGGCCGGTGGCGCGTATGCCGGACATCAAGTTGAAAAACACGTGAAGTCGAGCAAGCGCTTCGATGTGGTCGTGCGCATGGAAGACGGCAGCGTGCGCACCTTCCCGTTCGAGAACGAACCTGGCTTCCGCTCCGGCGAGCGCGTGCGCGTGGTTGAAGGCCGGTTGCAATACAACTAAGCAGCACGAGTTCAAAAAAGCCGCGATGCGTCGCGGCTTTTTTTTCGCCCGGTTACCGCGTTGATATTTCGCAATGCCCACTGCGCGCATCGGCGCTATCATTAGTTGCATGGATCAACCCACGGTCACCGAATCCGTCGAGCTTTCGATCAGCGGCATGACTTGCGCCGCCTGTGCAGCCCGTATCGAGAAAGTGTTGAACCGGCTGCCGGGAGTGAATGCGCATGTGAATTTCGCCACCGAAACCGCGCGCGTGCAACACACGCCCGGCACGGTTGATCCCGGCACGCTGCTGGCTGCGGTGGCCAAGGCCGGCTATGGTGCACGCGTGCGCGCGGGTGCTGATCGCGCGGCGGAAAAGCAGCGTCACGCCGATGAACTCGCGCGCGAGACGCAACTCTTCTGGATATCCGCCGTGCTCACGTTGCCATTCATTGCACAGATGGCGGCGATGTTTGCGGGCCGCGCGCACGAGTTTCTGTCGCCGTGGCTGCAACTCGCACTGGCGACGCCGGTGCAATTCTTGATCGGCAAACGCTTTTATGTGGGCGCGTGGCATGCGCTGCGCGGCGGCGGCGCCAACATGGATGTGCTGATCGCGCTCGGCACCTCGATGGCCTATCTCTACAGCGCCGTGGTGACCGTGCTAGCGCTGCCGCTGCATCTCTACTTCGAGGCGAGTGCTGCGATTATCTCATTGATTTTATTGGGAAAAATACTCGAACTTCGCGCGCGCGCCCGCGCCTCGTCGGCGATCGAAGAGTTGCTCAAGCTGCAACCCAAGACCGCACACGTCGAGCGCAACGGCGCGCTCACTGAAATCGAAGTCGCGAGCATGATCGCGGGCGACGTGTTCGTGGTGCGCCCCGGCGACAGCGTGCCGGTGGATGGCGTGGTGCTCGAAGGCGATTCGAGCGTCGACGAATCCATGCTCACCGGCGAGAGTTTGCCCGTGACGAAACAGCCGGACACTAAAGTATTCGCTGCGACCATCAATCAGCAAGGCCTGCTCCGATGCCGCGCCACGGGTGTCGGCGGCAACACGGCGCTCGCCGCCATCGTGCGGCTGGTGGAAGAGGCGCAAGGCTCCAAAGCGCCGATTCAGCGCCTGGCGGACGTGATTTCGGGCATCTTCGTGCCAGTGGTGGTGGCGATCAGCGCACTGACTTTCATCGCTTGGTGGCTCATCGCCGGCGACGCGCTGGCTGGGCTGGTGAATGCGGTCGCGGTACTGGTAATCGCCTGCCCCTGCGCGCTGGGGCTGGCCACGCCCACCGCCATCATGGTGGGCAGCGGCGCGGGCGCGCGCGCGGGCATCCTCATACGCAACGCAGCGGCGCTGGAGCGCGCCGGGCATATCGACACTCTGGTGTTGGACAAAACCGGCACGCTCACCGAAGGCAAGCCCGTCGTCACCGACGTAATCGCGATGACTGGTGCAAGCGAGAACGAAGTACTGCAAACCGCGGTGACGATCGAACAAGGCTCGAATCATCCGCTGGCGCGCGCCATCGTCGAGCACGGTGCAAAGCTGAACATGCGGCCCGCCGCGCTGCACGCGTTTCAAAGCATCACCGGCAAGGGCGTGCAAGCCGAAATCGGCGGCACGCCGGCCGCACTCGGCTCGCCGCAATTCGCGGCCGAGCTTGGATTTACGCTAGACACCGAGGCCGCCGCCAGGCTGCAACACAGCGGCAAAACGGTGATGTTCGTGGCGAGCGGTGGAAAATTATTGGGGATCATCGCCATCGCCGACAAGCTGCGCCCCACCTCGCGCGCGGCGCTGCGCGAACTCAAATTGCTGGGCATCGAAGCCGTCATGCTCACCGGCGACAATGCAAAGACGGCCGCGGCCATCGCATCGGAAGCCGGCATCGAGCGCTTCGAGGCGCAGACGCTGCCACGGGACAAGACCGCGCGCGTGGATGCGATGAAGCAAGACGGCCACACCGTTGGCATGGCGGGCGACGGCGTGAACGATGCGCCCGCGCTCGCCGCCGCCGACGTGAGCTTCGCCATCGGCGCGGGCTCCGATGTCGCCATCCACACGGCCGACATCACGCTGATGCGCAGCGATCTGATGAGCGCGGTGGACGCGATACGCCTGTCGCGCGCGACGCTGCGTAAAATTCGCCAGAATCTTTTTTTCGCGTTCTTCTACAATGTGCTGGGAATACCGCTCGCCGCGCTCGGCCTGCTCAACCCGGTGATCGCGGGCGCCGCGATGGCGATGTCCTCGGTGTCGGTGGTGAGTAATTCGTTATTGTTGAAGCGCTGGAAACCAACAAAAGTGTGAAGGAGTAAAAATGCAAACCGCAACCCTGAATATCAACGGCATGACCTGCTCCGGCTGTGTTGCGAGCGTCACGCGCGTGTTGAAAGCAGTGCCCGGCGTCGCCAGCGCAGACGTATCGCTGACACCGGGCCGCGCGACGGTTCAATACGATCCGGCGCAAGCCGACGCTGGCAAACTCAAAGCCGCCGTGGAAGACGCCGGCTACGACGTAGTCCGAGCCTGACGCTCAATGACAGACTGATCCCGCGCGCGCGCTGATGTCGAGTCTCGCGCTGCTGCTGGTGCTTGCCGCCGCGGTGGTGCACGCGACATGGAATTACCTGCTCAAGCGTTCCGGCGGCGGCACGGTGTTCGTGTGGTGGTTCGCCACGCTGTCGGCGCTGATCTACGCGCCGCTTGCCATCGTGCTCGTATGGCACACGCAGACCCAATTTCATTGGCAACACTATGCGATGATGGGCGCGGCCGCGGTATTGCACACCGCTTACTTCATGGCGCTGGATCGCGGCTATCGTTCCGGCGATTTGTCGCTGGTGTATCCGATCGCGCGCGGCAGCGGGCCGCTGATCACCGTGCTGTGCGCGGTGCTGTGGCTGGGCGAAACGCCCTCCCCCATCGCGATCGCGGGCGCGCTGTTGATCGCCGGGGGTGCGGTGATACTCACCGGCGGCATCGATCAACTGCGTAAATCCGGCAGCCTGCCCGCGGCCGGCTTTGCGCTGCTCACCGGCTGCATGATCGCCGGCTACACGCTGGTGGACAAAGTCGCGGTAAGCATGCTGCTGATACCGCCCTTGATACAGGACTGGGCGGCAAATCTCGGGCGCGTCGCGTTGATGACGCCCATGGCGCTGGCGCGCAAAAATGAACTGATGCCAACCTGGCGGCGCGCGAAAAAGGAAATTATCGCGGTAGCCATACTGTGCCCCCTGTCCTACATCCTGGTGTTAAGCGCGATGGTATTCACGCCGGTGAGCTACATCGCACCCGCGCGCGAAATCAGCATACTGGTGGCGGCGCTGATGGGGACACAACTGCTCGCCGAAGGCCACACCGCCCGGCGGCTTGCGGCGGCGGCGGCTATGGTAGTGGGGATTGTTTGCCTGGCCACGGGGTAACCGCGATGGAATTTTGAGTGATGAGTGTTGAGTTAATCTTTGCCAGCCCGCTAATCCGCGGTTAACTCAAAACTAAACACTCAACACTGAACACTGAACCACAAGTCAGTTCCAAATCTGCCACCAGCGCTTCTCAGCGCTGCGCACGTCGCCCTTGAGATACTTGCTGTTAGGGAAGTTTTTGTTCATCACGCGCTCGGCGTCGTTGCGCAGATCGGTCATGCCCAGCGCGTCGTAGGCCTTGACCATGATCAGCAGGCCCTCTTCGTTCGCGGGCGCCTGCGGATAGGTTTTCAGCGCGTATTGCGAACGGTTGGCGGCCGCCACATACGCGCCGCGCTTGAAGTAATAACGCGCGACATGCACCTCATGTGACGCCAATGCATTCACCAGGTAATTCATGCGCTGTACCGAATCCGGCGCGTATTTGCTGTCCGGGTAACGCGCCACCAGGTCCTTGAACGCGTCGAAGGCGTCGCGCGCCGCTTTTGGATCGCGCTCCGACATATCCTGCCCGCCGACGAAGCCAAGGATGCCTTGATCCTCGTTGAAATTGGCCAGACCTTTCAGGTAATACAGGTAATCAACGTTAGGATGATTCGGATACATCTTGATGAAACGCTCGGACGCGGCGATGGTGCCCGCCGGGTCGTTATCCTTGTAATGCGCATACGCCACTTCGATCTGCGCCTGCTGCGCGAAGCGGCCATACGGGTAGCGCGCCTCGAGCTTCTGGTAATAATTGATCGCCTTCTCGTAGGTCTTCTCGTCGAGCAACTGGCGCGCCTCCGCGTACAGTTTTTGCGCCGACCAACCCTTGGTTTCGTCGCTCTTGTCGGCCATCAGCCCGCATGAAGCGAGAAACCAGCCCATCGCCAATGCCAAAATTACCGTTACACTATGTCGCATATCATGCCTGCCGCTGAAAAAAGTCTGAAAAATTATAGCTTAACCACGCCCGCAACGGCGCTTGATGGCATCAAACAAGTGGTGCCACCCGATTGTGCTGGCCTTCGTTTAGACCAGGCATTGGCCCGTTTGTTGCCGGAGTTCTCCCGCAGCCGGCTCAGTACCTGGATCAAGGACGGGCGCGTGACTCTCGACGGCACGGCCCCGTCGCAACGGCAAAAAGTATGGGGCGGCGAATCGCTCATCGTGCACCCAGCGCTCGACGCAGAGACGCTGGCCTACCAGCCGGAGGACATCCCGCTCGAAATTCTTCACGAGGATGCAACGCTGCTGGTGATCAACAAACCCGCGGGCCTGGTGGTGCATCCGGGCAGCGGCAACTGGCAGGGCACCATGTTGAATGCCCTGCTGCAACATGCGCCGCAACTGCAACACGTGCCGCGCGCGGGCATCGTGCACAGGCTCGATAAAGACACCAGCGGCTTGCTGGTGGTGGCGAAAACGCTCGAAGCGCAAACCGCGCTGGTACGCCAACTGCAAGCGCGCAGCGTCAAGCGCGAGTATCTGGCGCTGGTGCACGGCAACGTGGCGCGCGCGGGCAAGGTCGATGCACCGATTGGACGCCACCCCACCGTGCGCACGCGCATGGCCGTGGTGAGCCGCGGCAAGCCGGCGGTCACGCATTATGAAATTCTCGCGCGCGGTGAAGATACGACGCTGCTGCGCTGCCGCCTTGAAACCGGACGCACGCACCAGATCAGGGTGCACCTGCGCGAGATCGGCCACGCGCTGGTGGGCGACCCGGTCTACGGCGCGAAACGTAAAATCAAGGAACTCGAATTTTCGCGCCAGGCGCTGCACGCGGAGCGGCTGGAGCTTATGCATCCGGCGAGCGGCAAGGCCGTGCATTGGCGGGCACCGCTGCCTTCGGACATGAAAGAATTGCTGGAGCGGCTGGCGATAAGAATCAAGGCGTGATTTCGTAACGCCGTCCACTCCTTATCGGGGTTGCTGCTTCGCCGCTGCAACCGGTGGCACCCAGGGTTTTGGCTTCTCCGCGCGTTCGTAAAGCGGCAGCGCTTGCTTAAGATGCCGTTCGATTTCCTTGATGCGGCTGGGGCCCGACGGATGCGTGGACATCCACTGCGGCGGAGCGCCCTTGTTGGCCTCGCTCATTTTTTTCCACAGCGTGACGCCCGCGCGCGGGTCGTAGCCGGCGCGCGCGACGATGTCGAGACCCACCAGGTCGGCATCGGTTTCGTCGCTGCGCGAATAGCTCAGCGACAACAGGTTCGCTCCCGTGCCCACCAGTCCGTCGTATTTACCGCCGGTGGCGACCGACAAGCCCACCGCGCCCAGCTTGGTCAATGCGTTTTTTCCGGCTTGCTCGCGCGCGTGTTCACGCAGCGCGTGCGCGATTTCGTGGCCCATCACCATCGCCACTTCGTCGTCGGTGAGTTTGAGTATGGTGAGGATGCCGGTGTAGAACGCGATCTTGCCGCCGGGCATGCAAAACGCGTTGATCTGGTTGGAGCCGATGAGATTGATCTCCCACTTCCAGTCCTTCGCGCGCGGATTAAAACGCGTGGCATGCGGAATGATGCGCGCGGCGATCTGGCGCAGGCGTTGCAACTGCGGGTAATTTTCCGGCGCAAGCGCTTTTTTCGACGCGGCCTGCTGCGTAAGTTGCAGGTATTGTTGCGAAGCTTGTTTTTCCAGCGCTTCGGCGGGCATCAGGTTGCGCAGCGCGGATGGTTTGCCGACCTTCACGCCGTCATCTTTTTCCTTTTTGGCGTCTTGCGAACGACGAACGAAAGGGGTCAAGTCTTGTCTATTGCCTTTCTGCCGGTCAACCCCGCGAGGGCCTTGTCTGTTGCCCCGGCCGAGCGAAAGGCTCTCAATCCAATTTCAGATTGAGCTTTTTCAGTATGCGTAGTGCACCAAGTCACATTCAGGTTAGTAGGGTTTTGCAAAAAACTTAACCCCTTCCAGGCCATCATAATCCGCATCCTGCGTCCAAAGTGTCGCTGCAAACTCTCTGGCCATGCTGTAAATCACAGCATCCGCCAAGGCGAGTTTGTGTTTTACAGCGATGTCGGCAGCGGCAACGGCGCGACGGTCAGTGACGTCGAGCACGCGGCCTAGACGCATCACGTCCAGGCACGAGGTGACTGCGGCAGCAGGTAATTTACGGCTGATGATTTTGTGGACTTCGTAGAGGTTGATAACGGGAACGAGCAATTGGTCACGCTGCTCAATCACTGACTTGAACAATGGGCCACTTGCGCCTGCGGTAAAAAACTCGATCCAACCCGACGAATCAACAACGTTCATCAAAACTCCCGATCCGGCTCTTTTTCAATCACCAGATCAGCAGGATCAAGCTTGTAGTCCTTGAGCATGCCGTAATAGGCGCTCATAGGCGGCTCGGCTTTGATCACAATCTCCTGCCCCCGCAGCTCAAAATGCAGCTTGGTCCCAGTCTGAATCCCCAACTGGGCACGAATTTTGGCGGGCAAAGTGACCTGCCCCTTGCTTGAAACAATAGCGTCTGCGCGCATGCTTACCTCCGAAATTTACTTACTTATTTTGAAGTAATATATTATATTAGGTAAGGTAAAAGTCAAGTAAGAGCCTTGTCCAACGTGGTATGAGCCTGAGCGGCGGGCGTATTTCCAACGAGGAATGAGCCTGAAGGGGTAGTTTAGGAGGGATTGGCGTTTGGGTTGATCATCACGGGATGATCATCAACATGGACGAATCCAAACTACGCACGATTGAGCAAATCGAGTGTTTTCTAGCGGGTAATAGTGATGTCGAGTTTTCGGGGTATGAGAATGACCTCGCACGGTATGCCCACCTGAGCCGGGTGCTCAAGCGTTTCGATTACCCCAGGCGAAATAAACGCGAACGAGGGGTATTGCTGCGATACCTGCGGCGTACCAGCGGCTACAGCCGCGCCCAACTCACCCGGCTGGTGTCCCGTTGGCACGCCAACCGCAAGGCCGCTACGCCGCTCTCGAAGCGCTACAGCGCCCCGATTGCCCCGTTTAAGCGCAAGTATCTGGCCGCGGATATCGCACTGCTCGTCGAGATGGATAAAGCCAACGACAACGTCTGCGGACCGGCCACGGCGCACCTGCTCAAACGGGCCTATCAAACCTACGGTGACGAGCGCTACCAGCGTCTGGCCAGCCTGTCGGTCTCACACCTGTATAACCTGCGCAAAAGTGACGGCTATCAGACAAAACGCTCGCATTTCACCAAGACCCATCCAGTGCGCAATCCGATCGGCGTGCGCAAGGCGCCACGCCCCAACGGACGGGCCGGGTTTATCCGCGTCGACAGCGTTCATCAAGGCGATCAGGATGGCCTCAAAGGGGTCTACCACATCACCTGCGTTGATGAGGTCAGCCAGTGGCAGGTGGAATCTTGTGTGCAAGGCATCAGCGAGGCATTTTTGCTGCCGGTGCTGGCTTTGGTCATGGCGCAATTTCCGTTCGAGATCACCGGCTTTCATTCCGACAACGGTTCCGAATACATCAACACCAAAGTGGCCAAATTGCTAAGCAAGCTGCACATTGAGCAAACCAAATCACGGGCGCGGCACAGCAATGACAACGCCTTGGCGGAGAGCAAAAACGCCAGCGTTGTACGCAAACACATGGGATACAGTCATATCCCGCAACAGCATGCCGAACCGATCAACCACTTCTACCAGCAGTGTTTCAATCCGTGGCTGAATTTACACCGCCCCAGTATGTTCGCCACCGAGATCGTCAGCCCCAAGGGAAAGATCGTCAAGCGCTATGACCACAAGGATGTAAAAACGCCGTTGGAGTGTCTGGTGCTGTTGGATAAGCAAGGTCTGGTGAACTTCAAAACGAGCGCCACGTTGACTGCGTTACTGTTTCAATCCAATCAAATGACAGACCTCAAGGCAGCACAGCAAATGCAGCGTGCCAAAAGCGCATTATTCAAAGGATTTGCAAATCCAAAAAACGGCGGGCGCAAGAATGAACAGCGCTACCCGGCAAGTATTTCTCCAAACACCGCCGCAGGGCGCTTAGAATCCGCTTTTAACAACCGATCAATCTGAACGCTCAACCACTTAAATTACACTTCGTTCAGGCTCATACCTGGATTGGAAAATACTGTAAGCACGATAACGAAGAGCGAGCCGTATGGCGTCAGACACGACATCTGGAAGACCATTTAAATAAATAGCTGATTTAATTGCACTTTTTTCGCCCCGGCAAACACGGCGCGAAACACGCCCTCGGCCCTGCGGCAATACGCCAGGTGCTGGATGCGGCTTGCAGCGGGGCCAGTATATTGTCCGGGTCGGTGCTGTCGGTGCGCGCCAGGTAGACGATGCCGTCTTCTTCGATCAGGTGGTCGAGGTTTGTCAATAACCTCATGATTCTTTTGATGATTTTGTCCAGCAGGGTTTGTAGCCGCTGTTTGCTGGGGGCCGCGGTTTCGATGAATTCTGGCGCGCTGTCCTCGGCTGCGCTTTGCGCTTCACGGTAAACCCCATCCAACACCAGTGCGTGCAGGTGGGTGTTCAGATTCGGCAAGGCCGCGCATTGGCGGGCGCCGCTGCCTTCGGACATGAAAGAGTTGCGGAACGCCTGGCGATAAAAATCAGGGCGTAATTTCGTTACGCCCTTCCACGCCTTATCGGGGTTGCTGCTTCGCCGCTGCAACCGGCGGCACCCAGGGTTTGGGCTTCTCGGCGCGCTCGTAAAGCGGCAGCGCTTCCTTCAGCTGCCGCTCTATTTCCTGGATGCGGTTGGGACCCGACGGATGCGTGGACAACAACTGCACCGGCGCATTTTTGTTCGCGGCAGTCATTTTCTTCCATAACGTGATGCCCGCGCGCGGGTCGTAGCCGGCCCTCGCGGCAATATCGAGGCCCACGAGGTCGGCGTCGATTTCGTCGCTGCGCGAGTAACTTAGCGACAACAGGTTGGCGCCCGTGCTCACCAGCCCGTCGTATTTGCCGCCGGTGGCGACCGACAGTCCCACCGCGCCCAGCTTGGTGAGTGTGTTTTTGCCCGCCTGCTCGCGCGCGTGTTCGCGTAGCGCGTGCGCGATCTCGTGGCCCATCACCATCGCCACTTCGTCATCAGTCAGTACCGGTTTCAGTTGCGTGAGGATGCCGGTGTAGAACGCGATCTTGCCGCCGGGCATGCAAAACGCGTTGATCTGGTTCGAGCCGATGAGATTGATCTCCCACTTCCAGTCCATGGCGCGCGGATTAAAACGCGTGGCGTGCGGAATGATGCGCGCGGCAATCATGCGCAGGCGTTGCAACTGCGGATAATTTTCCGGCGCGAGCGCTTTTTTCGACGCGGCCTGCTGCGTGAGTTGCAGGTATTGTTGCGAGGCTTGTTTTTCCAGCGCTTCGGCGGGCACCAGGTTGCGCAGCACCGAAGACTTGCCGACCTTCACGCCGTCATCTTTTTCCTTCTTCGCGTCTTGTGCGAACGCTGAGGCGGAAACAAGAATACTCCATATAAACAAATAGTTACGCATGCTCATTCGTGTACCCTATGGCAGGAGATTGAGACACTATAACGAAATCGCGACATGCCGGTGTACGCCGCGGCTCACTTGCACTCGCGCGCAACCGCGGCCTCGTTCCAATCCGCCACGGCAACCGCCCTGGCCGCGGTCTTAAACGGTTTGTTGTTCTTGATTCCGCCGCCGGTGAGCAGATTGACGTCGCAACTCGATTGCGAATCCGGAATCAGCGTGTCGCGTTCATGATGCGTGTAGCCGGCAACAACAAAGGATTTGTCGCGATACACCAGTGTGAGTTTTTTCGTCCAGCGGCCCCGCCCTATCGCTTCGTTGGCCGAGGTAATGATCAGCGATTTGCGCTCATTGACTTCGAGCGACGGCTGCGTGCCCCACATCGCACCGCGCCACGCGATATTTGCCTTGCGCACCGCCAGCCGCATATCGCTGGGCTTGTCCGATGACGAAAGATAGATCAGCAGATCTACCTCATCGGGTTCTTTTTTGGACACCAGGAGCAGCGCGCGGTCAAACGAGCCGTCGCCGTTCCAATCGGAAGTCACCACCGCCAGCACGCGTTCGGGGCGCACCGTCAAATCCGCTGCGTGCGCCGCTTGATGAAGTAGCGTCGAGAAAAACAAAATCCCGGCTGCGAGAGCCAGGATTCGTGTGCGTTGAAAGTTCAAATGCCGAGCCGCTCAAGTAACAACGCAACCCGCCACCGTCGCCTTGGGCATTTCTACGGTTTCAACAATCTTTGCACCGTTCTTCACCGCCGTCATTTCGGCGAGGATCGCGATGGCGATTTCGGGCGGGGTCTTACTGCCGATTTTCAAACCCACCGGGCCGCGCAGGCGCGCGATCTCGCCTTGCGACAAGTCGAATCCAGCCAAGCGTTCGCGGCGCGCGTCGTTGTTTTTCTTTGAACCAATGGCGCCGACGAAAAACGCGGGCGATTTCAGTGCTTCGAGCAACGCCATGTCGTCGAGCTTTGGATCGTGCGTCAACGTCACCACCGCGCTGTGGCCATCGAGATTGAGTTCGGTCACCACGTCGTCGGGCATGCCGCGTTTGATTTCCACGCCAGGCACGTCCCAGCCGTCGGTATATTCCTCGCGCGGATCGCACACCACGACGTTATAGTCGAGCGCCTGGCCCATTTGCGCGAGATACTTCGACAATTGTCCCGCGCCGATAATCAGCAAACGCCAGCGCGGGCCGTGTACGGTGATGAAATTTTTTCCGTCAAACGTCAATTGATCTGAATTTACCGCGGATTCAATCGTGGCGAGACCGCTTTCCATGTCGAGCGTGCGTTTCACCAACTCATGCCGCTCGACATGCGCGAGCAATTTGTCCAGACCGCTTTCAGCCTTCAAAGGCTCCAGCACGAGTTCGATCGTGCCGCCGCACGGCAAGCCGAAGCGCGTGGCTTCCTCGGCCGACACGCCGTATTGCGTGGTCGCGGGTTTGTCCTGCACCAAGTCGCGATTGCGCACACGTAAAATCATATCGTCTTCGATGCATCCGCCCGATACCGAGCCCTCCACCATGCCATCGTCGCGGATCGCGGTGAGCGCGCCGATCGGGCGCGGCGCCGAGCCCCAGGTTTTCACCACGGTGGCGAGCACCACGCGATGCCCAGTTTTCTGCCATTCGCACGCGGATTTGAGCACTTGCAGGTCTACGCTATCCATAAAAACTCCTTAATAAACAATAACTTATATCATGCACTATTCGAGTAGATTACGTCAGCACGTATATGGGGTCAAGCCAGTGTCTGCTCAAGAACGGCCAATGACTTTTTTCCAGCGTTCATAGTCGGCCTTGATCACCGCGGCAAATTCCTGCGCGCTGCTGTGCGCCGGGTTCAAACCCTGACTGCGTGCGGCGCGCGCAACCTCCGCATCGGCCAGCGCGTCGCGCAACACCTTGTTCAATTGCTGCACGATCACGGACGGCGTGCCCGCGGGCGCCATCAATCCGAACCAGAACGTCGCGTCGTAGCCTTTCACACCCGCTTCGTGCATCGACGGCACGTCAGGCAAGCTCGGATCACGATTAAAGCTCGTCACCGCGAGCACACGCACGCGGCTGCGCATGCTGCCGGCGGAGGTCGAACTCAAGAACGCCGACGGCACCTCGCCGCCAATCACCGCGGTGAGTATCCGCCTGCTGTTTCCGTTGATCGCGGAAGTTCGCCGATTGTCGGCACGCGTGGCGCAACTGGAAGCGCGTCTGTCCAAGGACAGCCACAATTCGAGCAAGCCCCCATCGAGCGATGGGTTGGCCAAGAAGAGCACATCCGCGAACATACCCTCTGGCAAGAAACCCGGCGCACAGCCTGGGCGCGCGGGCAAGACCCTGGAACGCTCCACGCGCGTGGACACCACCATCAACCACCCGTTGCCGCAACACTGCGCATGCGGAGCATC
>CAMDLH010000069.1 GCA_945901405.1 Bordetella parapertussis
CTTGCGCTGCGGCACGGCGAGCCCGGTGTGGTGTCAAGCGGCAGTATCGGCTATATGGAATTCCTCATCGCTGACAAAAATTATGCGCGCGCGCTACAGGTGGCGCAGGGTTTTCAACGCTTCCTCATCCGCATGGGCTACAAGGCCGCTGCGAGCTTCAAGAGCGACGTGGCGCTGATCAAACTGCATCACGCCGTGGGTTCGCGCGGCGCATCACCACTGGCGCTGGCGCTGCGCAATCTGAAAATACTCGATGCGGCCGATGACGCGAAGCGCCGCGAATCCACCGAATACGCCGAAGCGTTATATCTCGTGGGCGAATCGCATCGCATCAATGGTGATCTTGGCAATGCGCGTCAATTTCACCAGCGCGCATTGGCGCTGCGCGAAAAACTGCACGCCGCCGGCCACCCGCTGCTCGTGCAAAGCCAAACCGCGGTGCAGGCCTCGGCGCTGACGTCTGCCGGCGGCAAGGTGCAACCGCCCCCCGCCGCGCGGTTGACCGCCGCGCAGCAGACACAGTTGGCGCAGATCACCCAAGTCACCTTGCATCCCCCGCTTAAAGCGGCGGAAAAACGTGAAGCGCAAATGAAGGTGCACGAGGACGACGGCAACATCGCCCTGAAGGCGCAAAAATACGAGGACGCCATCGCGCATTACCGCAAGGGCCTCGCTCTGCACGTGGCCGCGCGTGATGTCTATCCGTTCGAAGCACGGCAGTTTCACGAAAACATCGCCGAGGCGTTGTATCAGTTAAAGCGCTATCGCGAGGCGGCCGCCGAACTGCAACGCGCGGCGGCAATTTACGTAACGCGATTGCAAGCCGATCACAGCGCGCTTTCCGAAATTTATTACAAGATGGGACGTGCGCACCTCGCGGCTGGCCCACGCAACGAGGCATTGGCGGCCTATCAACAGGCCGCCGCCATCGGCGAAAAGCGCTGGCCCAACATGCTGCAAACCGCCGAGAGCCTGCGCGCGCTCGGCGCACTGCACGAAGAACTGGGGCAAGCCGCGAGCGCGCTGCCGGTGTACAAACGCGCGCTCGCCATAGCGGCGCCGCAATTGCCCGTGGATCACGCGGCGGTGGTTGCAATACGCAGCCGCATCGCTGAACTTGAAAAGTCCGCGGGTGCGGCGCTCAAGTAAAATACCATCTTGATAACAAAAATCCGTGAGTCAACGTGACTGACCAACAATGCCTCGACAACATTCGCCTTGGCGGCAAGGCCCGCGCGGATGGCATCTCCCAGCTCTATCGCGGCTATGCACGGCGCTTTCTCGCGTATTTGTTGAAGCACCGCATACCGCGCGAACACGCCGAGGAAATCGTGCAGGATGTGTTCATCAACATCGTACGCCACTGCAACAACTTTCGCGGCGACACGCGCATCGATGCCTGGATGTGGTCGATCCTGCGCAACGCGCTGATCGACTACACGCGCCGCCAGCGGCCTGAATTCGCGGTTGAGGACGATGACCTGATCAACCTCGCGGGCGCGGCGGTTGACACATCGCCGGATGACTCCACCGAAATAGACGAGTGCGTGCGCCGCGCGTTCGCCGCGTTCGCCGCCGAGAACAACGACCGCGCGCAGGTGCTGTCGCTGGTCGCGTTCGAGGGCTGGGCCGTCGACGACGTGGCCGCGATGATCAAGCGCACGCCGGGGGCGACGCGCGAGTATCTTTCGCAATGCCGCAAAAAGCTGAAAGACTTCCTGCAACCCTGCCGTGAATTTTTAGCGGGCTGACGCGATGGCTGAAAAAGACGACCAACACTGGATCGACGCACTCGCCGGGCGCAATGCCACTGGTGCCGACGCAGCCACGCTGAAAGAAGCGCAAGCGATCAGACGCGCCGTGCTCGCAACAAAGCCGGAGCAAGACGCGCAGGATTTCGACGTTGAAGCCGGCGCGCAAAAACTGCTGTTCAGACTGCGCCGCGAAGGCCTCGCCGGCGCGGAAAAGAAAAAATCGTGGCAAGCCTACGGCGCGTTCGCACTGGCAGCGTCACTGGTGCTGGCGGTGGGCATGGTGGTGCTGCAACCGCCGCCAGTCGACGATGCGCCCGTCTACCGCGGCGGCGGCGCACAAACGATCAGCGCGCCAGACACCGAAAAACTCGCCGCCGCAATCACTGCCGAACTCGAAGGGCTCGGCATCAAACCCCGAGTCACGCGCTTTGGCGCGACATTCACCATCAGCGCCGACTGGCCCGCCAAGCCGGATGCAAAGCATGCGGCGTTTCTCAAGCGGCATGCGCTTAAACAACCGGCGAGCGGATCGCTGGTGATTGAACTTCAGCCGGTGGCCCGTACAAAATAGCAGCGCGGCGCGCTTTTTTTGCGGGGCGGGAGAAATCCAAAAATAACTATAGGTAAAATAATGATTAAAAACAAATACTTATATTCCATTTTAATCTCATGCGCCTCATTCGTTGGCGGGCCATCGATAACAACTTTGAGCAGTGATGCACTGGCTCAAACCCCGCAAAGCACACCCTCAAAACCCGCAGCTGCGGCAGGCGATATTTCGGAAGAGATTCTGGGATGGAACTTTGCACGCGAACGGGCAAGCACATTGCGGCGAAACGGACAGCCTGCCGTAGCACTACCTCACGCCGAGCGCGCCGTTGCGACGGCAGAACGCGCGTTTGGCGCTAGCCACGAAAACACATCCGCCTCGCTTGACCTGCTGGCCGGAATTTTGCGGGATATGGGTCAATACGCACGCGCCGAACCGCTCTACCTGCGCACAATCGCCATTGACGAAAAGGTATTGGGACCTGCCCATTCAACCACCGGCGCCAGGATCAGCAATTTGGGTTTGCTGTACTGGCAAACCGGGCATTACGCGAAAGCCGAGGCTTTGCATTTGCGCGCCATCGCCATCAGCGAAAAAGCGCAAGGGGTAGATCACCCCGCAACCGGCATTCGCCTCAATAATCTCGGCCTGACCTATCAGGCCATGGGGCAGTACGCCAAAGCCGAACCCGTTTACCTGCGTGCATTGCAGATAGCGGAAAAGGCTTTGGGCGCCAATCATCTTTCCACCGGTATCCGCTTGCAGAATCTTGCGGCGCTGTATCAACTGATGGGGCAGTATGCGAAGTCCGAGCCGCTGTCTCAGCGCGCGCTGGCCATCGCCGAAAAAGGTCTTGGCCCCAATCATCCCGATGTGGGCATCAATCTGAATGATCTTGGGTTGCCGCCGGGCGCGCGCGCGACGCACTGAACGTGCTGGAGCGCACCAAGGCGCGCACCCTGCTCGAACAAATGGCGCTGCGTTCGGCCGCCGCCGGCAGCGGCCTGCCCGAAGCCGAGGCGAACAAGTTGACCGACACCGCCAATCGCATCGGCGCCCTCGACACCCGCATCGCGCAAACCGCGCGCGACGCGGAACGCGAAGCGCTCAAGGCCGAACGCAACACCGCGTCTCGAGCGCTTGCCGAACTCAAACGCGATCTTCAGTCGCGCTATCCACGCTTTCGCCAGATCACCGACATACGGCTTGCCGGCGCCGATGACGCACGCACGCTACTGCCGGCCAACGGCGTGTTCGTCAGCTACGTCGTGATGTCAGGCAACGTCGTGCAGGCGCTTGCACTGAATGCGTCCGGCGAAGTCAAATGGTTCGATATCGCCACGCTGCCCGGCCTCGCCGACACCATAGAGGCGCTGCGCATGTGGAGTGCCAATCTCGGCGGCGGCGCAATGGTTGACGACAGCGGGCGCACGATACAGATTCTGCGCTGGAGCGAAGGCAACACCCCGCGCTGGCGCGTGGTGGTCGCGGGCCAGGCATGTAGCGCACAGCAAATGCAAGAAGACAAACAGCAAAACGCATCCGCCGCCACGCGCGGGCTGGAGCCGACGCGTGGATTGGACGCGCCCGCCGCGCCATCCGGCAACGCCGGCGCGGACTGCATACCCGCGGGTGCGGCCTTCGTCAGCCGCGAAGCGCAGTATCAGGAACTGATTGCATACTTGGGCAAGACACTGCTCGATCCCTTGCAGTCACAATTGGCCGGCAAGACGCAGCTGATCATTTCGCCCGACGGTCCACTCGGCCTCGTGCCATGGGACGTGCTGCCGCTGAACGGCAAACCGCTGATCGCACAGTTTGAAGTAAGCCAGGTGCAAAGCCTTTCGGTGTTGAAACTGTTGAAGGAACGCCAAGCCGACTACAGCAAGAACAAAACCCGCGACTCGCTACTCGCAATGGGCAATCCGCTCTACGGCAGCGGCGGCGTGGCGGCCGATCGCGGCAAGGGCGTGACCATGACGCGCAGCCCGTTCAATTCGCAACGTGGCAATGCGAATCCAGCGGAATTGCTGCGCAATCTCAAGTGGGCCGATCTGCCCGGCACGCAAGTCGAGATGGATCGCGCGGCAAAAATCTTCGCCGGTCAAAGCCGCGTCATCTCTGGCCGTGCCGCCAACGAAACCACGCTGCGTAGTCTTTCAACAAATGGCGAGTTGGCGAACTACCGTTACCTGCTGTTCGCCGCACACGGCTACTTCGACCCGAACTTCCCCGCCTACAGCAGCCTGGTGCTCGCCCCCGAAGGCCCGGAGCCGGAGCGTGACGGTTACGTGACGATGGGTGAATGGGTGGGCATGAATTTGAAGAGCGAACTCACATTACTTTCCGCCTGCAACACCGCGCGCGGCGAGAACATCAGCGGCGAAGGTTTGATGGGCCTGGCCTACGCTTTGTATGTGGCTGGCAACACCAACACCGTGCTGACGCTGTGGCCCGTGGCCGATGAAGAAACCGCCGAGTTTGTATCGGGTCTGCTCACCAAAATCAAAGCCGGGCAGACGCACGCGCAGGCCATCACGGCCACCAAGCGTGAGTTTCTCAATCACGACAATCCGCGCAAGCGTAATCCGTACTTCTGGGCGCCGTTTGTGTTGTACGGCGTGTAAGACGTTCAAGCAGTTGCGCTGCCCGGCACAATCAGTTAAAGCGGTAAGTGGAGCTTTGTGTTTGCTACTAACGGAGCACTCTTTTTTCGAGTCAGAGCAGTGACTTCCTGACCCAAGAATCAAAAACTAAAGGAGCGTTCGTGAAGCATAAATTGCGCTGGGCCATTTATTCCCTATTGCTGCTGCCGATTGCCGCGATACTGGCGCTAATCGCGATCAATGCTTTTGATGAACAATTGGATCCAAATGCGATGGCTTGGGGGGCGCCTCGCCCCAGCACGGCGCCCGAAACCGGCAACGGCTACCATGCCTTTCTTGCCATAGGCGCCCCTGATGGCGGAGACGGTATTGCTTATGCGCGCGCACGCGTTGCCGAGGCAAGGGCAGCGGCGAGGGAAAATCGCAACGAAAAGCAGGCGGCTGATTCGCGCGCCGCGCGTCCCCGGGTGTGCGAGTTCACCGAGGCGTCGTGCCTGACCGCGGTGCGTGAAAGGCGCGCCGAACTTGGGGCGGCACTGCAAGCATACAAGGAAGACCTCGCGCGCTACTCGACACTTATCGCCGCCACGCACTATGAAGAAGTGTTCGATTACACACTACGCGGCTACTTTGAAACGCCTCACTCTTTTGAAGAAGGGCAATCGCAGTCTGCCTGGCTAACGCGGGCGGCAATGGCAATCGAGGCCGGCCATATTGAAGAGGCTCTTGCCGCACTGGAAGGCGATTTCGCCTTCAACCGGGTCATGCTTGCCGGCACGCGCACTTTGCACGGCAAAATGATAGCGATCCGGCGGTATCGGTACGATTTGGTTTTTGTTGCTGACTTGCTGCATCAAAAATCCGCCATTCTCGAACCGCACATGCCGCGGTTGCGGGCGATGCTCAAACCCATCGAAGGCGCCGCGCTAAAATTCGACGCGCCGATGGAAACAGAGTTCGCCATTCACAAACACGAATACATGACGCTGAAGGCCAACCGGGCCGCCGCCGCGTCGGTAAGCCTGGACTATGGCAATACCGCATTATCCGACTACATCTGTTTACTGCTTTACAGCCGCAAAGAGACCGTTAACCGCGCCTACGGGCGCTTCGTCAGGACGGTGGCCGTACTTAATCAGCCCGCGAACCGCGTTGTTGCCGCGGATCGCGATTTGCGTGAATCCGAAACATGGAGTGCATGGGACTCTCTTCGCAATCCTATCGGCAAAATGTTGGTCTACTCGCGGGTAAGCGTAGGCTATAGTGAATATGCGATGTCCATACACGACCTCGACGGCTTTAACCGGTTGGTGACCCTGCGCATGGAAGCGCTGGCAGCCCGTGTAGGCGTCGATCAAGCCGCGGAGTTTGCCGCGAAATCGGCCGTGCGGCTGCACGATCCCTATGGCGAAAAGCCGATGGCATGGAATGCCGCGAAGAAACGCTTTCAGTTCAAACCGCAAGCCGAATACACCGGGCGCTCTGGACTAAACATCGACGCCGAAGGAATGTACGTGATGTTCTGACGGCAGGCCGCGTAGTTTGTAGCCGTCAAGATGTTGGACGCGCGGGAAGCGGTCAACCGCCGTTTCCAGGGTTACCGGCCATGGGGGCCGCTGGCGCCAGACGCGAATCTTTGAACCACGACAATCCGCACAAACGTAATCCGTACTTCTGGGCGCCATTTGTGTTGTATGGGGTGTAACAAACGGGGTTTGTACACCCGAAGCAGCCACCTGCGGTGGAGTTCGAACCCACATCTCCCGTACCGCTCGGCTGGCTAGTGTAGTGTTGCAGACTATCGGGCACTTAAAACAGAAGCATTCCCACCCCGTCATTCCGGCGAAGGCCGGAATCCAGAGCGTGTCGTAACGCGAAGCGTCTAAAATCTTGATCCTGCGGATCGGATTAACGTACTGGATTCCGGCCTTCGCCGGAATGACGATGTTGGTGTTGAGCCGTGAGCCGTTGATGCCGCTGTTTCAAATGTTCCGTTAATATTGCAACGCTAGACTAGCCAGGCATCTTACCTGCGTGCAGCATGTCGAGGCCGCGCTTTAGACCACGCTGGTGGCGCTGGCGGTTACTCCGCGATCATCGCCGCGCCGCCATCCATGTGACTTTTCGCACGTTCTGCCTCACGCAGCGGCATTGGCGGCCACGCTTTTCGCGGGTCAATCGAACGTCAGGGAACCTGCTTACCGCGGCGCCACCCATTCCCACACACGGCAACAGGGCGATGGATTTTCTTCAAGGGATCCGGATGGCGATGATGCGCCCAACGGGTTGCTTACGTAACCGAGCACTTAGTATGGAGTGCGGGAGCTTGCTCCCGCTTTACGATTTGTGGTCAGCCGCTGACGCTAAAAGCGGCGGCAAGCCGCCGCACTCCAAATGGCTTGCGGAAAATCGCGCGTGTCCCGTAACGCCACTGCCGCGCGCTTGCATACATCACGGCGCGGCCTGCCGCTTTTTCGCACGCTTGCGATTTGTCTGGTAGGCGGCTTTGGGCTGTTGAACGCGGGGCGGTTTTCGCTGGCTCGGCGGTCGCGGCAACGTTAACTCATCCGCGTCGAGCGTCTGGATGATTTGCGCGCGCGCCAATTCCAGATCGCGGTTGCGCGCCGCTTCGTCAGCGGGGAAGCGGCCTGTCAACAAGACACGCACCGCGCGCAGGCTTTCGAACGCGTCCTTGAGTTCAGGATGTCGCGCCAGCGCGTCCCGCTCCGCAAGTTTCTCGAATGCCACCGCGCGCAGCGGGCGCACAGCGTTGGAAAAAATCTGCCTCAAGGCATCGAGATCGCCGAGAAAGCTCGACTCCGCGGCTTTGTTCCATCGCCCCTTGCTGTTGTCGATACGTGTCTGGTCGAGCTCAAAGCCCGTGGCGCGCGCGAGTTGGCTGACGAATTCGCGCAACGCACGGCCGTTGCCTTCGCGAAACGCGATGCAACGCATTCCATTCAGAGTGGTAGTACGCGAGGCGCTCGACAAAGCGCGGTTTTTCCATGCCTTGAAGCCGGTTTTCTTTCACCAGCGACTGGCTCAGGCGCTTCGCCTCGCTCTCGATATACTCGTGGAACGCAAAGGATGAATTGCCCTTGCTGATATTGACCGTGCGAATTTTGCCGGCCCACGGGTACACGTCCTGGAACAGGTAGGCATGAATCGCCTGCAAGTGGCCGAGATCAAACTTGCCGGTGATGGGGCGCTCGCGCAATTCCTCGCCACGCAGTTCCGATTGCTCGTACTCGAACAGGCCGAGCGCGTCTTTGTCACGCAGTCCCGGCTTATTGCGTAGTACAGTGGTTCCGGGATAGTAGTACGGATCGGTGAAACTACGCCGCATCGGCCACCGCACCGTTTGCGGCGCGGTCTTTGGCCAATGCCCTGGCAAGGCTTGCGGCGCGCGCTTGCTCGCGCGTCATCGAACCCGATATGACCGCCTCGCAATCAGCAAGAAATTCCGCCGTGGGCACGTGCCCTTCGATGCGCGTGTTGGCCAGCGCCTGCTCGTGCGCGTAGCGGCGTTCCGCCGCGGTAGTTTTAGCCATTGCACACCTCTTTCGAGTCGGATAACAGGTGTCGAAATCGTAGCACATACAGGGTGCACCCTGACACCCGCGCCCCACCACCGTCTTTACCGATAACTGCGCGGCAATGCCGCCGCACAGCAAAACGGGAGATGGCGATGAAAACGAAACAATTGTTACTTACCGCGATGGTTGCGATGTCGTGTTTTGCCGGCGCTGCGTCAGCGCAGGATTACGACCGGCGCGGCCCGAACGTCATGCCCGCCCCGCAAGGAAATGGAAATTATTACAATAATACAAACACTTACGATAGGTCTGAAGCGCAATCACGGCGCTGCGCGAATGTGATGCAGGCGCCGGAGTCGCAGCCGCAGGCACGCGCCACGCCGCGCGCGGAGCGCTCGCCTGCCGCGCCTGAAAGCGCGCCGCAATTGTCACAGGGTGGGCAGGGTGCCCAGGGTACGCAAGGCAATGAAAGCCGCAGCGGCCCGAACATCGTGGGCGAAGCCGCGGGCCTGCCCGCCGAAAGCCCCAGGGACAATGGCCGCCGCACAGATGCCGTCCCCGGTTGCGATAAATGCGTGGCGATTTGATGCGCCCGCCTGACAACCACGCGCACGCCACGTCTACCCATTTACGGCAGCAAATAATCCACCCAACCCAAGGAACACAAGTGAAAAAAACCACCATCGCCGCGCTGATCTTCTCCGCCTTTGCAGCAATGCCGGGCGCGGCCAATGCACAAAGCCAGCAGCCTGACAGCAGCGAAGCCGCGTTCAAGGCGGCGCTGGGCTATACCGTGCAGATCCGCACCGCCGTCACCACTCCGCTCGAAGGCGACACCAAGGGCACCTCGCGCGGCGCGGGCTTTGTGGTTGACCTTGAACGCGGCTGGATCATGACCAACGCGCATGTGGTTTCGCGCTCGCCTTCGCGTGTTGAAGTGGCGTTGCGCAATGGCGAATATGTCGAAGCCGAGAAAATCTATGTCGATCCGCATCTCGATCTCGCGATCATTCGCCTGCCGCAGTCGCAGCGCGCGAGCGTGACGCAGGCGCCGATCGAGTGCCGCGACACGCCCGCCGTGGGCCACACCGTGGGCGCATTTGGCCATCCCTGGAATTTGAGCTACACCGGCACGCGCGGCATTATCTCGGGTGTGACTTCGCGCACCTCGATTGAACTCTTGCAAACCGATGCGCCGATCAATGGCGGCAACTCCGGCGGGCCGCTGATCAGCCTCGCAACACAGCGCATCGTCGGCATCAACACCGCCGGCATCCAGGGCTCCCAAAATACCAACTTCGCGGTGGCGATGCCGTATGCGTGCCGCGTGCTGGATTTGCTGCGCGCGGGCGCGGACCCCTCCCCGCCCTCGTTGCCGATTGTGTATTTCAACGAACGTGAAGACTCGCCGCAGTTAAAAGTCGCGCGCAACTATGGCGGCATGGATGTGATCGGACTGCAACCGGGCGATGTGATCGAAGGCGTGGTGGGCGTGCCCGGCACGCTACGCAACGAAACACAGTTGAATCACGCCTTGCGCGGGCGGCTCGAGGGTTTTGAGTTAAACGTGTTGCGCAACAATGAGCGTATTGTCGTGCGCGGCTCTGCGCAGCCGCAACAAACCGCACTCGACACGCAAGGCGTTGTCACCGCCGGTATCTTGTTCGCGCCCACGCCGTTGCGCGACGCGGCGGAGATCAAGGTGGGCGCGATGATGGTGCATTTTGTCGATCGCGGCTCGGACGGCGACGCCAAGGAGCTGCGCCGCGGCGATTTTCTCGAGGCGGTCAACGGCCAGAGTGTGTCGAACGTCAATGAGTTGCGGCAGGCGCTGGCGCAAGCCGGCGGCATGGCAACACTGACGTTAAAGCGTTACAGCGGCGGGCATCGCGTTTTTACATACCTTGAACGGCAAATCCGCATTGACCGGGTGGAATCGGTCGCCGGACGCGCAGTTCAAGGCGTGGCCGCGAGCCTGCCGGAATCGCGTTTGAACTAGCCCGAAAGTTGATAGAATCACGGCATCACAAGTCATAAAAATCGTTTTGTGTCAGGCAGTTGTAGTATTTTTTGTTTCACTAACCCCAAGGAGAGAAAAGATGTTGCAGAAGATGTTTACCGCGGCGTTGATCGCAACGCCATTAGCTTTTGGTGTAATGGTTGCCGGCGCGCAGGACAAAGGCGCTGACAAAAAGGGCGCCCCGGCGGCAGCTACGGCCGAGAAAAAAGGCGATAACGTTGATAAAGACAAGCGCGGCACCTCGCCGCAGGCCGACGCGGTTGCACGCGCGGCACTGGCCGACCAGCTCGCGCGTTACGGCGACGCCAACAAGGATTCGCTCGCGCTGATCACCGCCGCGCGCATTCTGCAACAGGTCAGCGCACAAGAAACCAAGGCCGACAAGAAATCCGAAGGCGGCGACGCAAAAGCCGGCGGCAAACCGGCGCGGGACCCTTCCGTCACCGCCATGCTCGACCGCGCCAAACAATACGCGGGCGGCCGCAAGGACATCATCGCGATGGCCGATGAAGCCGCGAAGAGCAGTTCGCGTGGCGCCTCGTCTGGTCCGCGCCGCTGGCAGGAGCAGGTACGTGGCCGCGCCCTCGACTATTACAATGTCACCTTCCGCGGCGGCGAGCCGGCGATGGTTGCGATCAGCGGCGACGGCGATACTGACCTTGACCTCATCATCCGCGATGAAAACGGCAACGTGGTTTGCGCCTCGCAAAGCGCTGGCGACGACGAAGTGTGCCGCTGGTACCCGCGCTGGACTGGTGCGTTCCGCATTGAAGTCAAGAACCTGGGCAACGTCCACAACAACTACCGCGCGGCTCATAACTAACACGTGACCACGCCAGGCCGGCGCCAGCCGGTCTGGTAACTCGTGAGAACCAAGCCGGCTGCTCATCGCGCCCGCCGCTACAATCGCGGCGTGTGCGGCGAACCAGCCGGTTTTTTTACACGTAATGCCGAAGGGGCGAATATGAAAAATAGTCAATATAAACAAATACTTGTGAAATTTCATCATTCAGCGATCGCACTGCTGTTCAGCGTGCTGTCGTTTGCCGCCAGCGCAGCCAATCACGCGCTGCTGGTGGGCGTGTCGAACTACCCCTCGCTCTCGCCGCAGCTACAACTCACCGGCCCCAAGAACGATGTCGAGTTGATGCACGGCCTGCTGCAACGGCGCGGCTTTGCCGCAACCAACATACGCGTGCTGGCCGACGGCTCGAAAATCTCGCACGGCGACCCGACGCGCGCGAACATACTTAACGAATTGAAAGCCATCACCGGCAAGACGCAAAAAGGCGATTACGTATTTCTGTTTTTCGCGGGCCACGGCTCGCAGCAGCCGGCGCGCGATCTGGGCCCCAATAACCCGGAGCCCGACGGCCTGGATGAAATTTTTCTGCCGCGCGATATCGGCAAATGGGATGGCGGCGCGCACAGCGTGCAAAACGCCATTGTCGACGATGAACTCGGCGTAATCGTCACCGCGATTCGCAATAAGGGCGCGTTCGTTTGGGCGATCTTCGACACCTGCCACTCCGGCACCATCACGCGCGGCATCGACGATGAAGGCGTGCGTTATCGCGACGCCAAGCCCGCGGATCTCGGCATCCCCGACGCGCAAATGGCGCAGGCCGCCAAGGCGGGCGCCGCGCTCGCGGCGCAAGGCGTGCGCACGCGCGGCGGCCCCGAGGCAGCCTCGCCGATGACAGCATTGCAAGGCAGCAAGGTGGCGCCCGGCGCGGGCGGCTTTGTCGCGTTCTACGCCGCGCAATCGTGGGAGCGCGCACCCGAGCAGCCGCAGCCCACGCATCTGTCCGCGGGCGACCCCAACAAACGCAGCCACGGCGTGCTGACGTATTCACTGGCCGAGGTGATCGCGATGAACCCGGCGATGAGCTACCGCCAGGCCGGCGAGCAGATACTGCATCGCTACCGCTCGGCGGTGCGCGGTAACCCGACACCGCTGTTCGAGGGCGAAGGCGCCAGCATGGACGCGCAACTTTTTGGCGCGAAGCCCGGCCCGCAAGTGCTGCAATGGAAAATCGAAAAAGCCGACGGCGCGCTGAAAGTGCCCGCCGGACTGCTGCATCGCCTGGCCGATGGCGCGATCTTCTCCATCGTCGCCAACCCCGGCGATCCTGACAAAGCGGCGCTGGGCTTCCTGCAAGCATCCAAGGTTGAGCTACTGCAATCGAACGTGGCGCCGGTTGCGCGCGATGGCAAGCCCGCGCTGGATGCGGCCAAGGTGCCGGCTGAAGCGTACGCGCGGCTGGTCAACGCCAACACCACGCTGGCGCTGCGCGTGTCGCTGCCCGCGCCCGCGAAAGGCGGCGCCGAAGCCGCCGCTTCCGGCGTGCTGGAAAAACTCGCCAAAGAGAAAATCGACGGCATGGCGGTCGCGTGGATACCCGCGCGTGAAGCCGGCGAGGTGCGTCTCGCGCTGCGCGAAGGACAACTGTGGTTTCTGCCCGCCAGCGGCGACATCGTGATGAAGGGCGAAGGCAAATCGCCGTCGATCGACCTCGCCGGCAAGACCGACGCGCAGGTCAAGGAACTCACCATCGACACGTTGCGCAAGATGGCGCGCGCCATCAACCTCATCAAACTCGCGGCGATGACCGGCTCCACCGCCGTGGCGCAGGGCGTGGAAATAAAAATGAACTACACCCGCGGCGGCAAACCCGGCGACATCGCGCCCAGCACCTCGCCGCAATTGCGCGATGGCGACAAGCTGGCGGTGGCGCTGCGCAACAAGATGAATCAGGCGGTGGATGTAAACATCCTCTTCGTCGACAGCCGCTACGGCATCACCCATCTGGGCGCGCAACGCATCGAGGCCAACGGCCAGCAAGCAAAGGAACTGGGCACCATCAACACCAGCACCACCTCGGGCCGCGAAAGCGTGCTGGTGATCGTGAGCGAAGCGCAACCCGGCATGCCGCAGGCGGATTTCAGTTTCCTCGGCCAGCCCACGCTGCTCGCCACGCGAGGCGCGGGCGGCGGCGGCTTGCAGGATTTACTCGAAGCCGCGGGCTTTCAACCGGAACGTACGCGCGGCCTGTCGCAACCCGCGGCCGCGTTAAGCACCACGGCGTTTCGTTTGTTCAGTTGGGATGCGTCGAAGAAATAAATTTTGAAGCGCCGGCGGCTCGTGCGCTAAGCGCTAGTGCGGCAAAAACGAATCCGCGCACCTTCACCGTTAACATGGAGAGAACGATGTTGCAAAAAGTGATTGCCGCGGCGTTGATCGCAACGCCCTTGATATTTGGCGTGGTGTTTGCGGGCGCGCAGGACAAAAGCGCCGGCAAGAAAGGCGCGCCCGCCGCGGCGACCGTCGAGAAAAAAGGCGAGAACGTGGATAAAGACAAGCGCGGTGCCTCGCCGCAGACTGACGCGGTTGCACGCACTGCGCTTGCCGACCAGCTCGCGCGTCATGGCGATGCCCATAAGGACTCGCTGGCGCTGATTACCGCTGCGCGCATCCTGCAGCAAGCGGGCTCGCAGGATATCAAGGCCGACGGGAAATCCGAGGGCAAACCCGCACGCGACATGTCGGTGAACGGCATGCTCGACCGCGCCAGGCAATATGCCGGCGGCCGCAAGGACATCATCGCGATGGCCGACGAAACAGCGAAGAGCGGTTCGCGTGGCGCAACAGGCAGCAAAGGCGCGGGCCGCTGGCGCGGGACGGTCAAGGCACGCACCACCGATGTGTTAGTCGTCACCTTCCGCGGCACCGAGCCTGCAATGGTTACGATCACCGGCGACGGCGACTCCGATCTTGACCTCATCATCCGCGACGAAAGCGGCAATGTGGTCTGCGCCTCGCAAAACGCCGGCGACCACGAAGTCTGCCGATGGAATCCGCGCTGGACTGGCCCGTTCCGCATTGAAGTGAAAAACTCCGGCAGTATTTATAACCACTACAGCGGGGCGCACAATTAAGTCAGCGAGAGCGAGAGTAGGGCGGGCAAAGCGCAGCGTGCACACGCGGACAACGGCGGGTGATTGATCGGCGGAATTTCATGTTGTCGAAGAAACTGCCAGCGCATATAGTCAATATGGTCAATAACGTGATGCTCGTGGGCACGCTGCGCTTTGCCCACCCTACCAAAATTCGATTCTCCAGATCAATCCGCGATAACAACAGTTCAACAGCGGTCGCACGGCAGCTTTGATTTGCCATCCGGCCCGTTTGCGCGCTGGTGTCTGATCGCCAGCACATAGAGCGCGAAGTAGCCTGCAAGCAGCAGGCCCGCGAACAGCCATCCCCAGTTCGATGTCAGCCATTGCCACATGGCGATTGCCCTTGTTGTTTGCCCATGCCGTCAAATCGCGATTAAAAACAATGATTTACAGTATTGCCATCCGGTTTGGGCGACAATGCGTATCGTCTGAACGACAGGCCATGATTCTTTGCCCCGCCGCGTGTAAATGAATTGTAAGCATTTTCGCGCAGTATCGACCTAGAAGGTAGGCCCATCGACGTTAGCCCGCCGCAACAACAAGGGTTCGGAGAACAATAAATGCACGCCACGTTGCCGTTGATGGAAATCACGGATTTCCCCGCGATCCGCCGCGCGCGGCTCGACACGCTGCAAGTCAATCTCGGCTATCGCTGCAACCAGAGTTGCGTGCATTGCCACGTCAACGCCGGCCCCACGCGCACCGAGGAGATGAGCCGCGAGACGGTGTTCGAGGTGATCGCATTTTTGAAGGCGGCGAATATCCGCACGCTGGATGTCACCGGCGGCGCGCCGGAGTTGAATCCGCACTTTCGTATGCTCGCCAAGGCCGCGCGCGATCTGGGCGTGCGCATGATCGACCGCTGCAATTTGACGATACTTGAACAACCGGAGCAGGAAACGCTCGCGGAGTTTCTCGCCGAACACCGGGTTGAAGTGGTGGCTTCTCTTCCTTGTTACCTTGAAGACAATGTCGATCGCCAGCGCGGCAAAGGCGTGTTCGATGCCAGCATGCGCGGTTTGCAAAAACTCAATTCTCTGGGCTACGGCAAGGCGGATTCGGGCCTGACGCTCAATCTCGTTTTCAACCCGCAGGGCGCGGTGTTGCCGCCCGCGCAGGCGCCGCTCGAACTCGATTACCGCAAACACCTCGGCGACAAATTCGGCATCGTGTTCAATCAGCTTTTCGTGTTGACAAATATGCCGATACAACGCTTCGGCAGCATGTTGATTTCGAAGGGCCAGTTCGAGCCATACATGGATTTGCTGAAAAACGCGTATCAGCCGCAGAATCTCGACGCGGTGATGTGCAAGACGCTGTTGTCGGTGGATTGGAAAGGTTATGTTTACGATTGCGATTTCAATCAGATGCTCGGCCTGCCGCTGGCGTGGAAATCGAAGCCGCGCACGCACCTGCGCGAACTGATTGGCGCCGATGTAACGGACAATGCGATCGTGGTGAAAGATCATTGCTACGGCTGCACCGCCGGCCAAGGGTCAAGCTGCGGCGGCGCTCTGGCGTCGTAAGAATATCAATCAAAACAATTAGTTATCGTTAGTTACATATGATCGATCCGTCGTTCGCCATTTACTTCTGGGGCTTTCTGCTGCTCTACGGCACGGTGATGTACGTGATCTCGCCGCCGGCCACCACGGTGTCGGCGTTTTTCGCCGGCACCGACGACGCGGGCAAACCGGCGACCGAATGGGCGCTGATGTGCAGCATCTTCATCAGTTGGATCTTCGCGAAGTCGGTGACCAACGCCGCCAATCTGGGCGCGGCGCACGGCATCGTCGGCGGGCTTGCGTACGCGACTTACTGGTTGTCGATACCCGTGGCGGGCATCGTCATCTACTGGCTGCGCACGCGCCACGGCGCGACTGGGCTGGTGCCGCTGCTGATCGCGAAGTACGGGCGGTTGGCGGCGGTGTCGTTCACGCTGGCGATACTGATTCGCCTCTACAACGAAGTGTGGAGCAACACCGCGGTGGTCGGCGCCTACTACGGCAAGCCGGGCGAGTGGACGTTCATTGCGGCGGCGCTATTGTTCACCGCGGTGACGCTGTTCTACAGCCTGAAAGGCGGCTTGCGCAGTTCGATTTTCACCGACGTGATTCAAGCAGTGTTGTTCGTGGTGGTGATGGTGATCGTGCTGTTCGTGATACTGCCCACGCATGGCGTGGGCAAGCTCCTGACGGTGGGTGAATTCAAACTCGCGGCGGGGCTGGATCTGCTGCTGGTGGCGCTGCTGCAAGTGCTGTCGTATCCGTTTCACGACCCGGTGCTCACCGACCGCGGCTTCATCACCAAGGAGAAGAACATGCTGCGCGCGATGATTGCCGCCGGCGTGCTCGGCTTCATCTGCATCTTCGCCTTCAGTCTGGTGGGTGTGCACGCCAAGCTCGAAGGCCTGCCCGCGGGCGACAACATGCCCGGCGCGGTGGCGCTGGCGTTCGGCGTGCTGCCGTATCTGCTGATGACCATCGTGATGATCATGGCGGCGGGCTCGACACTCGACTCCACGTTTTCATCGGTGGCCAAATCCATCGGCCAGGAATTGCCGCTGCTGGCGGGCCGCGCGCCGGGGCCGCGCGCGATCATGATAGGCATGTGGACCATGCTCGCCTTCGCGTTGCTCGGCAATCTGCCGATGATCGCGGGCACCGACATTCTCAAGGCCACCACTTTGAGCGGCACCATGGTGATGGGGCTCGCGCCCATCTTTCTGTTGGCGCCGCTGGTGCGCGACAAATCGCCATGGAGTTTTCATCTCGCGTTCTGGCCCGGCGTGCTGCTCGGCATAGCGCTCGCGGCCAACGCGATCCCCGCGTCGTGGGCCATCGGCACGGGCAAATATGCGCTGCTGCTGGGCGTCAATCTTTACGGCCTTTTGATTTGCTTCGTGGGATTTTTGCTACCGCTGGCGTGGCAACGAATCAACGCACCCGCGCATGCAACCCGGACGTAGCTGTCCGCTGCACTACCGTTATTCGCCCAAAGACTTCGCACGCGCGGCGGATTTTCAGGCGGACACGTTGTATGTGATCGGCGGGCTTTATGGCAACGTGCCCGCGCTTGAAACCATACTCGGCATGGCCGCGCGCGAAGCGTCGCCGGTGACGCTGTGCTTTAACGGCGACTTCAACTGGTTCAACATCGGCGACGAGGCTTTTCGCGCGATCAACGGCGAGGTGCTGCTCCACCACGCATTGCGCGGCAATGTCGAAACGGAGCTCGCGGGTGACGACGACGCGGCGGGTTGCGGCTGCGCTTACCCTGATTACGTCAGCACCGCCGAAGTCGAACGCTCAAACGCAATCATCGTCAAGCTGCGCGACACCGCGCGGCGGCACGCCGATTTACGCACGCGACTGGCAAGGCTGCCGATGAATCTGCTGGCCGAAGTCGGCGGCGTGCGCGTGGGGCTGCTGCATGGCGATCTGGAGTCGCTTGCCGGGTGGTCGTTGTCGCAGGAAACGCTCGCCACTGAAGAATCTAAAAATAGTGTTTATAAACAAATACTTACATCACAGTGCCGCATCGTCGCCAGCAGCCACACCGGCCTGCCGGTGGCGCTCGCCCTCGACACCGAATCAGGACGTTGCGCGATTTTCAATAACGGCGCGGCGGGCATGCCTAATTTTCGCGACACGCACTACGGCGTGATCACGCGCATCGCGACGTCAACTTGCAGCGCGCATCCAACGCTCTACGGCACGCGTATTGCCGGTGTGTATGTGGATGCCGTGGCGGTGGAATACGATAGACTGCGTTGGCAAATCGAGTTTCTGCAATCCTGGCCGGAGGGTTCGGCGGCCCACCAGTCCTACCACCGGCGCATTAGCAACGGCCCGGACTACGACATTAAGCACGCGATACTACTGTGATGACTGTAATTTAAGCGCGTTCTGTCCGACCAAGATGATGAACTTCGCGAGGATAAGAATATGAACCGTAACAAACTGCTGGTTTTCATCATCATCGCGGCGCTGATCGCGGCGTTTTTTGCGCTCGGCGGGCACCAGTTTCTCACCAAGGATTTCTTCCTCTCGAAGCAGGCCGAGATCGCGGCCTACGTGCAAACCCACTGGCTGCAGGCGGCGGCGATTTACTTCGTGATCTACATCGCGGTCACCGGCCTGTCGCTGCCGGGTGCCGCGATCATGACGCTGGCGGGCGGCGCGATCTTCGGTCTACTGTGGGGCACGATACTGGTGTCGTTCGCCTCCAGCATCGGCGCAACGCTGGCGTTCCTCACCTCGCGCTTTTTGTTGCGCGACTGGGTGCAGGGCAAATTCGGCGACAAGTTAAAGCCCATCAACGACGGCGTGGCGAAGGAAGGCGCGTTTTATCTGTTTGCGCTGAGGCTGGTGCCGGCGTTTCCGTTTTTCATCGTCAACCTGGTGATGGGCCTCACCACGATCAAGACACGCACGTTTTATTGGGTGAGCCAGTTGGGCATGCTGGCCGGCACCATCGTGTTTGTTTACGCCGGCACCAAGCTCGGCGAGTTCAAGATCGGGCCGGGATTGATCTTTGCGTTCGTGCTACTCGGCGTATTTCCGCTGATCGCGAAGAAGGTGCTTGATGCGTTGAAGTCGCGTAAGGTCTATGCAAAATGGCAGCGCCCCGCGAGTTATGATCGTAACGTGGTGGTGATCGGCGGCGGCTCGGCGGGTTTGGTCACGTCCTACATCGCCGCCGCGGTGAAAGCCAAGGTCACGCTGATCGAAAAACACAAGCTGGGCGGCGATTGCCTGAACACTGGTTGCGTGCCCTCCAAAGCGCTGATCCGCTCGGCGAAACTGTTGTCGCACATCAAACGCTCGAAGGAATTCGGCATCCGCTCCGCGAGCGCGGAATTCGATTTCGCCGAGGTGATGGAGCGCGTGCAAAGCGTCATCAAGACCATCGAACCGCACGATTCAGCCGAGCGTTATACCAGCCTCGGTGTGGATTGCGTGCAGGGCACGGCGCGCATCACGTCACCATGGAGTGTTGAAATCACGCATGAGAACGGCGAGAAAAAAACGCTGACAACAAAGAACATCGTGATCGCCGCCGGAGCGCGTCCGTTCATCCCGCCAATTCCGGGGCTGGCTGAAATCAATCCACTCACGTCGGATAACGTGTGGAATATCCGCAAGCTGCCCAAACGCTTGGTTGTGCTGGGCGGCGGGCCGATCGGCAGCGAACTCACGCAATGCTTCGCGCGCCTCGGCTCGCAAGTCACGCAAGTGGAAATGGCGCCACGCATCATGATTCGCGAAGACCCGGAAGTATCCGAACTGGTGGTCAAGCGCTTTCGCGAAGAAGGCATCGACGTGTTGCTCAACCACAAGGCAAAGCAGGTGGTGGTCGAGAACGGCGAGAAGTATCTGGTGGTGGAACACAACGGCGCAGACAAGCACATCGCCTTCGACGAGATATTGTGCGCCGTAGGCCGCGTCGCAAATCTCAAGGGCTACGGTCTGGAGGAACTCGGCATCCCCGCGCAACGCGTGGTTGAGGTCAATGACTATCTGGAGACGATTTACCCGAACATTTTCGCCGCGGGCGATGTGGCCGGGCCGTATCAGTTCACTCACACGGCGGCGCACATGGCGTGGTTCTGCGCGGTGAACGCGCTGTTCGGCGGCTTCAAGAAATTCAAGGTCGATTACTCGGTGGTGCCGTGGTGCACGTTTACCGACCCCGAAGTCGCGCGCGTGGGGATTAATGAAACCGAGGCGAAAGAAAGAAAAATCCCGCACGAGGTGCACGTCTACGGCATCGACGATCTGGATCGCGCCATCGCCGACGGCGAGGCGCACGGCATGGTTAAAGTCATCACGCCGCCGGGCAGCGACAAGATACTGGGCTGCACCATCGCGGGCGAACACGCAGGCGATCTGCTGGTCGAATACGTCGCCGCGATGAAACACGGCTTTGGGTTGAACAAGATACTCGGCACCATCCACACTTACCCCACGCTGGGCGAAGCCAACAAGTACGCCGCCGGCGTGTGGAAGCGCGCGCAGGTCACGCAGGGGCAAATGGATTTCCTCGCCGCGTTCAACGACTGGCGGCGCGGAGACGGCGGCGTGGGCGCGGTGCTCAGCCGCGTGAGCAGATTGTTCGGCGACAAGCGGCGCGCGTATCCCGTTGCCGAGGCTCATGCGTTAGAGCACGCATCCGCCGGCAAACATTAAGCGTATTGGTTTGCAGTATTCAAACTTAGCTGGGTTACTACGCCTCCCAACGACACTGCCCCTTTCCCCGGCAAGGGAGAAGAAATTTCTTTGAAATGGATCAATCATGAAAAAACTGATTTCACTTGTAGTTGTAAGCCTGTCGCTGCTCGCCAGTGGCGCGGCGCTGGCGCAGTTCGACCAAACGCACGCCGCATGGACTGCACTGCTCAAAAAACACCTGGTGCTGCTCGACCGCGGCAAGGCCTCGCAGTTGCGTTACGCGGGCATCGCCGCCGACCGCGCGCAACTGACGGCCTATCGCGAGTCACTCGCCAAGGTGAGCGATGCCGAATTCAAGGGCTGGAACAAAAACCAGCAACTGGCGTTTTTAATCAACGCCTACAACGCCAACATGGTGGAGAAAATTCTGCTGCGTTACCCCAACATCAAATCGGTGTGGGATTACGGCAAGTTCATCGGCAACCCGTTCAAGGATGGTTTCATCGACTTGTTCGGCCGCAAGATGACGCTCGACAACATCGAGCACGACACCATCCGCGCGCCCGGCGTGCACGACGACCCGCGCATTCATTTCGCGGTCAATTGCGCATCGATCAGTTGCCCGATGTTGCGCGAGGAAGCGTACACCGGTGAACGTGTCGACGCGCAGCTTGAAGAGCAAACCGTGCGTTTCATGTCCGACCGCTCGCGCAACCGGGTCAGCGCCGATGGCAAACTTGAAGTCTCCAAGATATTCGATTCGTCGCCGTGGTATGGCAACGATTTTCGCAAGGGGCACAAGGGCTTCAAGACGCTCGATAGTTTTTTCGCTAAGTACGCCAGCCTGCTCACCGACAACGCCGAGCACCAAAAAATTGTCCGCGACGGCAAAGCCGAGATCAAGCATCTGGATTATGATTGGGGCCTTAACGACGCTAGAAAATAACTCCGTGTGTTATCGGTAATCATCCCCTGCCTGAACGAAGCCGAAGGTATTGCCGATACGCTGCAAGCGCTTGCCGCCCTGCGCGCGCGCGGCGCGGAAATCGTTGTCGTGGATGGCGGCAGCAGTGACGGCACTCCTGAAATCGCGCATCCGCATGCGGATCACGTGATCAGCGCCGCGCGCGGCCGCGCGCGGCAAATGAATGCCGGAGCAAAACATGCGCGTGGCGACATTCTGCTTTTTCTGCATGCCGATTGCCGGCTGCCGGAGTCGGCGGATGCCGCCATCACCGATGGCCTGAATCGTGCGCAGGCCAGATGGGGCCGCTTCGATGTCACCCTCACCGGCGCGCATCCACTGCTCAAGGTGGTGGGCACGATGATGAATCTGCGTTCGCGGCTTACAGGCGTGGCCACTGGCGATCAAGGCCTGTTCGTCACACGCTCGCTGCTCGAGGCGGCAGGCGGATTCCCCGAGATCGCGTTGATGGAAGACGTGGCCATGAGCAAGCGGCTCAAGCGCTACGGCAAGCCGCTATGCCTGCGCCACCGCATGAGGGTGTCGGGCCGGCGCTGGGAGAAACACGGCGTGCTGCGCACGATCGTGCTGATGTGGCGGCTGCGCCTTGAATACTGGCTGGGCGCCGATCCGGAAAAACTAGCCCCGCGATATGCCGTCAACAAAAACTGAAACGCCAGTCATCGTGTTCGCCAAGGCGCCCCAACCCGGCGTGGCGAAAACGCGTTTGATTCCGTTGATCGGCGCGGAGGGCGCGGCGCGCTTTCACGCCAGCATGGTGAAGCACACGCTGGGCACGGCGTTAAACGCACGCGTCGGCCCGGTTGAGCTGCACTGCGCGCCGGATACGCTCGACACATTTTTCAGCGCCTGCGCGAGCCGTTATCGCGTCACGCTCTATCCGCAGATCGGCGCCGATCTCGGGGCGCGTTTGCAGCGCACGTTCGAACAAGGGCTACTTGGCCACAAGCAAATCATAATCATCGGCTGTGATTGTCCGGTGTTAAAAACCTACCATCTGCGCGAGGCGCGCGACGCCCTGCGTGATCACGATGCGGTGCTGATCCCCAGTGAGGATGGCGGCTATGCGTTGATCGGCCTTGCACGCTGCGATGCGCGGTTGTTTGAAGACATTGAGTGGGGAACCGATAGCGTGCTCGCCACCACGCGCGAACGTTTGCGCGAATTGGGATGGCGCTGGCGAGAACTTGAAACGTTGTGGGATATCGACCGCCCGGAAGACTATCAACGCTGGCAACTTGTGCTACAGGATTACGTTAAACGCTCTTCGGGCAAAGGTTTATGAGGCTTCGCGCACGTCGTCTACCTCTCCTGTCGTTCCCGCGCAGGCGGGAACCCATATCACAGTGCCACTTGAGATATTGCATGGGTTCCCGCCTGCGCGAGAACGACAGTGCTGTAAAGGAATGCGTGTTATGAAGCTGAGGAACATTTTTGCGGCAACGATGCTGCTCGCCGCCACGCTAGTGTTCGCGCAATCCGACAGCATTATCATCGGCGCGTTCTCTGCCGCAAAACCGGGCACGGCTCTGCCGGAAAACTGGCAACCGCTGGGCGTAACAAGCGCAAAAAATCTCACGCGCTACATACTGGTGGATGACGCGGGCGTCACGGTGCTGCGCGCCGAATCGAATGCCGCCGCCTCTGGTGTTACGCGCAGGATGAAGATTGATCCCGTGCAATATCCGCTGCTCAAATGGCGCTGGAAGGCGAGCAACATCGTGAAGGCGGGCGACGTGCGCACGCGCGAAGGCGACGATTACCCGGCGCGCATTTATGTGATGTTCGATTACCCGCTGGAGAAACTGCCGTTTTCCGAGCGCATGAAAATCCAGCTTGCGCGAACGCTGCACGACCCCAATCTGCCGGCTGCGACGATTTGTTATGTGTGGGATGCGAAGGCGCCCGTTGGCACGATCGTGCCGAGCAGCTACACCGATAGAGTGCGCATGATTGTCGTCGAAAGCGGCGCCGCGCGCGTTAACCAGTGGCTCGCGTTCGAGCGCAACGTGGCGGCCGATTTTCGCGCGGCGTTCGGCGAGGACGCGCCGCCGATCACGGCCATCGCGGTGGCGACGGATACGGACAATACCGGCGAGTCGGTGACGGCGTTTTACGGCGACATTTCCTTTCATAAACAAACGCTTAGCCGACAGTGAGGGATTTTAGGTTGCTTTTGCCGGTGAGTTGCGGAAGAATAGCCCCTCCCTTGGCGGATAAAGTCTTGTAAATCAACCCCTTAGACCATTCAGCCCGGTGTCGCGCACCGCCCAGCGCCGCCCCGCTGATCAGCCAACATTTCATTGCATGTCAGACCTTTCCAACGCCGCTACTTTCAGCACGGCCACGGTGCCTTTGCCGGTTGAGTGGTATTTCGACGCGCGCATTTACGACGTCGAAAAGCGCCTGCTGTTCGACGCCGGCCCCGGCTACGTCGGCCACGAATTGATGGTGCCCAGCGCGGGCGACTATCACGCGCTGTCGTGGCAGGGCAACGCGCGGGCGCTGGTGCGCGATACGGATGGCATTTCGTTGCTGTCCAATATCTGCCGCCACCGCCAGGCGGTGATTCTCAACGGGCGCGGCACTGCAAAAAATATCGTGTGCCCGCTGCATCGCTGGACTTACGCCCTTGACGGCAAACTGCTGGGCGCACCGAAGTTTCCGGGCAACCCGTGCCTTGATCTCGCGCGCACACCGCTTACGAACTGGAACGGACTCTTGTTCGCGGGCCGGCGCGACATCGCGCGCGACGTTGCGCGGCTGGGTGCTGAATCCGGCGTCACGCGTGATCTTGATTTCGCGGGCTTCATGTTCGACCGCGTGGAGGTCGAGGAATACGCCTGCAACTGGAAAACATTTATCGAGGTTTATCTCGAGGATTACCACGTCGATCCGTTTCATCCGGGGCTGGGCCAGTTCGTCAACGTCGGTGATTTACGCTGGGAGTTCGGCGAGTGGTACAGCGTGCAGACCTGCGGCATCAAGCAAGCGCTGGCCAAGCCCGGCAGCGGCGTTTATCAGCGCTGGCACGAGCAAGTGCTGCAACGCGCCGAGGGCAGGCAGCCCGCGCACGGCGCGATCTGGCTTACCTACTTCCCCAACATCATGATCGAGTGGTACCCGCACGTGCTGGTGGTGAGCCACATTATTCCGCGCGGCCCCGGGGCCTGCACCAATGTTGTCGAGTTTTATTACCCCGAGGACATCGTGCTGTTCGAGCGTGAATTCATCGAGACCGAACAAGCCGCGTATCACGAGACCGCCGTCGAAGACCGCGAGATCATCGACCGCATGACCGCGGGCCGCCGCGCGCTTTATGAGCAAGGCACGAGTGAAGTGGGGCCATATCAATCACCGCTCGAAGACGGCATGCAGCACTTTCACGAGTTTTTGCGGCGCGAAATCGCGCCTTATCTCGGCCTTTGATCGTCAAATAAATTATTCAATAAAAACAATTAGTTATGTGTCCTTTGCGACGCCAGCGCCGAGCGGCGATCTTTGCAACGCCGGGAATTTGGATTACCTTACGCGGCTCTTAACCGGACGCCGCCATGACCCACACCCCACTGGTTTCGGTAGCTGAACTCGCCGCGCATCTCGACGATGCGAATTGGATCGTTTGCGACTGCCGGCACGATCTCGCGAATTATCACTTCGGGCGCAATGCCTACGCACAGTCGCACATCCCCGGCGCGCGGTTTTTGCATCTGGATGAAGACCTGTCGGGGCCCAAGACCGGCATGAACGGCCGGCATCCGCTGCCGCATCCGATCACCTTCACCTTGCGGCTCGCCGCGCTCGGCATCGACAACACCAAACAAATCGTCGCCTATGATTCCGCCGGCGGCCCGTACGCGGCGCGGCTGTGGTGGATGCTGCGCTGGGTGGGCCACGCCAAAGTGGCTGTGCTCGATGGCGGCTGGGAGGAATGGACGCGTGCCGGCAACCCGGTGACCGCAGCGTTGCCGAAGTACTCACCGGCGAGCTACAACCCGCACCACACGCCGCAACTCGCGGTAGACGCAAAACTCGTGTTGAAAAACATCGGCGGCGACGACATCCGCGTGCTCGATGCACGCAGCCCCGACCGGTTTCGCGGCGAGAACGAAACGCTTGATCCCGTGGCTGGACACATACCAGGTGCTGCCAATCGCTTCTTCAAGCAAAACCTCGACGCGGATGGGCGCTTCAAGCCGGCAGATGTGTTGAAGCAGGAGTTCGCATCGCTGCTCAACGCGCATGCGCCCAACGGCATCGTGCACCAATGCGGCTCCGGCGTCACCGCCTGCCACAATTTGCTAGCGATGGAAATCGCGGGGTTGCAGGGCTCACGGCTCTTTCCAGGATCGTGGAGCGAGTGGGTGAGCGATCGTGCGAGGCCGGTTGAAAGATGAGTTTTGAGTGCTGAGTTTTTAGTGTTAAGTTGAATAGTGACGCGCGCCGCGCGTGAAAAATCATACTCAAAACTAAACACTAAAAACTCAACACTGATGTTAAGCAGCCTGCTGGCCGATGTAATACTGCTGATTCATTTCGCCTTCGTGCTGTTCGTCACCGGCGGGCTGGTGTTGATCTGGATCGGCGCCGCGGCCGGCTGGCAGTGGGTGCGCAACTTCTGGTTTCGCATCGCACATCTGGCGGCCATCGTGTTCGTCGCCCTCGAATCACTTGCCGGCGTGTGGTGCCCGCTCACCGTGTGGGAAGACGCGCTGCGCGGCGCCGCGAGTGAAAAAAGCTTCATCGCGCGCTGGGTGCACCGGCTGATGTTTTTTCAGTTGCCGGAGTGGGTGTTTACCGTGGCTTACGTGCTGTTCGCAGCGATGGTGGTGCTGACGCTCGTGGCAATACCCCCATCAAGACGCAAAACACCTTAACCGCGTCACAAGCGCCATAACGTCAGGTTGGTCGATTCCTCACCGGTCATCCACAACAACATCGCAACCTCGACGCGCGGCAGCCCTATCAGCGTTCTGGCCTGGCGACGCCAGACCGATATGAACACATGCTCCTGCGGCTGCAAGTCAATCAACTGATAACCGTCCTTGCGCAGCCTCAGTATTGCTTTTTCGTAATGATTGTTCCCAGTGAACGCGTGGCTCGCAGCCGGCGTGTGCGCCATGATCTTATCCATCAATACACGCTTTCGCCCGACGGGAAAGCAATTCATGTGTTCAAGATCATCTGCGTTAATGCGTGTCGTTCTGTTATCGGATTGCATGAAAAAGCTCGTAAGGCCATGAGTGGAAGCGACTGCGGTCATGATTTTTCCCTCCTGATTCCCGGGTTATGCCTTGTAGACGCGTGAACCCTGGAGGTTGTCAGGGAGAGAACAGCGTACGGCATCAATTGCGAACTGGAACCCCCTCGAATGTGCATGAGCGTTGTCACGCTTGAATTCGCGATTCGACGTGCCGCGTGCCAGCAGCCGGCGGCAACGGAATCTGCACGTTCAGCGCGAGCTGACATTGCGGCTGCGCCATGCCGCTTATCCAGCCTGCGGCAATACGCTCGCCAGACTGGCTCTCCATCCAAACATCCAGAGCGATGCGTGTGCCACCCGCCACCGCGCGAAAATCGCAGACCATGCCGCGCACGGTAATTGAGTCACCCGCGTGAACGGGCTTAATCAGTGACAGATCGAGCCGCCCGCCCTGCACCCATCCAGCACCAAAGTACGCGAGCGCCACCTCGGACAAATATGCGATGAGTTGGCCACACTGCGTCGCGGCCCGTGACGCGCCTGAGCGATCCTCCACTTCATTCATGGATTCGGGCGTAATAGCGAAGGTCACTGGGACGATCTCGCAGCCGATGCCGGAATGCGCCGTCGCCGAGGGCAGCCGATCAGGCGAACGTCCCGGACGGGGTCAGTCTGCCAGATGAAATCAAGCGTCGCGAAGACCGCTTGGCGGCGATGGCGGCAGCCAAGGTCAAGATCGAGGCGCGGGCCGAGGAACGGTATCAACGCGAGAAAGCCGAATACGAC
>CAMDLH010000070.1 GCA_945901405.1 Bordetella parapertussis
CGAGTGCCGGGTCCCGGTGCTTGAGTACTTTAGCCAGGTTCTCCCCGGCGTGCTGGCGTCCGGTGAAGAACAGTGCAATCGTATGCTTCTTAAAGGTAGAGACGATGCCGGTGGTGAATATCCCGGTGCGCGGCTTGTCCCCGGTGGTACCGATCGTGAAGACCATACTGATTTTGTTTCCCAAGGACTGGGATCGCGACGAACTGGCACACCCGCGATTTGAGGGGCGGTTTCGTTTCGTTTACGAAGGGTTTGATCTTTTCAAGTTCCCCGAAAACGCGCGCCTGCTGGCATTCGACGCGCGCCGTTTTATCGACCGGCTCGCGGCCAAGTATCGTGGCCATATCGATGGCGTCATCAGCAACAATGAGCATTTTGGCGCGCTGATCGCGGCGGCGCTCGCGCGGCGTCTCGGCCTGCCCGGCACCGCGCCGGAGGTGGTGATCGCCGCACAACATAAATACTACGCGCGCTGCATCCTGCAAAAAGTAGCACCCGAGGCGACGCCGCGCTACTCGGTGTTTCCGTATGCGATTGAGCGGCGCGAAGAAGTGGGCATCAACTTTCCGCTGTTCGTCAAGCCGGTGAAGGCGACGTACTCCGTGCTCGCGCGCCGCATCGATAATTTCGCGCAGTTGAAAACGCATCTCACTTTCAGTTGGCTGGAAAAACTCGTGCTCGACCGGCTGATCAAGCCGTTTAACGACCTGATGCCGCTCTACACGCCGTTCGACATCAACGCCGCGCACATGATCGCCGAGGAGATGATGGACGGCGTACAGCTTAACGTCGATGGCTATGTGCACAACGGCAAGGTCAAGGTGCTGGGCATCGTCGATGAGGTGATGTATCCGGGCACGCAGGCCTTCATGCGCTTCGAGTATCCGTCGCGCCTGCCCCTGGATGCGCGCGCGAAAATCAGCGCGCTGACCGAGAAAATTCTCACCGGCTTCGATTACGACTACGGGTTTTTTAATATCGAGCTCATGTATCAACCCGAAACCGGCGCGATACGCGTCATCGAGATCAATCCGCGCATGGCCTCGCAGATATCCAATCTCTACCGGCGCGTGGACGGCTGCGACCCCTATGAAATGGCGGTCGCGCTGGCGCTGGGTGATGCGCCTCGCTTCGAGGCGGGGCAGGGCGAATTCAATACCGCGGCAAGCTTCGTGTTCCGCCGCTTCGACGGACGCGGCGTGAACAGCGTGCCGAGCCGCGCGCAGATCGACGCTATCCACCAGCGCTATCCCGACGCGCGCCTGATGCTCTACATGAAGAAGGGCAACGGTCTCGCGCGCGAGATGAAATGGCTGGGCAGCCACCGTTACGCGGTGTTAAACCTCGGCGGCAAGAGCGAACAGGATTTGTTCGAACGCTACGAACGCATACGCACGGAATTGGCGTTTGATTGAGGGTTCGGCGCTGAACGTCAAAGGCTATTCGCCACGGACAAACGCAGATTCACGCAGATTTTCACAGATGAAAACCTGTGATGGGCTTAATGCTTGAAAAACCGCGTTAATCTGCGTCAAGTTTTTTCAATTGATGCACGAGATCATTCGATGGCCGAAAGCGACACCGGACCATCGCGTGCGTCGATTACCTTCGCGGTTTTGTGCAAGGCCGCAAGCGCGCTTATAGCCGCATCGTCGCCCTCATTGACGATCAATCGCGCGGCGCAGGCAATCTGTTCGCGATAGTCTTCACGTTCATGCCAGCGCGCATCGGCGAAATGCAGTGCGTTCACCACGCACACGCTTGCACGCAGATTAATGGCGGAAGCAATGCCCTCCTCGCGCAACACCGCGAGCACTGACGCCGGACGCGCCGCCGCCGAGGCCTCGATGAACAATCGCCGGGGCCGCGCGTCGCGCAACATCCGCACCAGCGCCGCGCGCAGCACAACCTGACCGGTGCAACACGCGCAGCCGCTGACTTCGCGCACGGTCACTGCGTCGCGTGTCTCGATGCGCGCCGCGCCGAAGTCGTTCATCAGCACGGCCCAGTGTTCGTCCGCCGGACGCTCTGCAAGAAAACCGCGAATCAGCGCAGTCTTCCCGGCAGCCGTGGCGCCCATGATCAAGTGCGTTGCGACGTGTGTAGGCATCGTTACATTATCCAGTAAAAGGTGTACCGCAGATCCGCAAAAACGCAGAGGACAGTGTCCCGCGAACGGGGGTTACTCGTTCACCCATTCAACCGTTCACTCGTTCACGCAATTTGCGGTACCCTCCCTCCATGCGCATCCACATCCTCGGCATCTGCGGCACTTTCATGGGCGGCGTTGCTGTGATCGCGCGCGAAGCCGGGCACAAAGTTACCGGCTGCGACGCGAACGTTTATCCGCCGATGAGCACACAGCTTCAGGCGCAAGGCATCGAACTCATCGAAGGGTTCGGCGCCGACCAGCTCAATCTGAATCCCGATGTCTACGTGATCGGCAACGTGGTCACGCGCGGCAATCCGCTGATGGAGGAGATTCTCAATCGCGGCTTACCGTATATCTCCGGCCCGCAGTGGCTTGCCGAGAATGTGTTGCGCGGGCGCTGGGTGCAGGCGGTGGCGGGCACGCATGGCAAGACCACCACCTCGTCGATGCTGGCGTGGATACTCGAATACGCGGGGCTGAATCCGGGCTTTCTGATTGGCGGCGTGCCGGAGAATTTCGGCATCTCGGCGCGGCTGACACCCTCATCGTTTTTTGTCATCGAGGCGGACGAATACGACACCGCGTTCTTCGACAAGCGCTCCAAATTCGTACACTACGGCCCGCGCACCGCGGTGCTCAACAACCTTGAATTCGACCACGCGGACATTTTCAATGACCTCGCGGCGATAGAAACGCAGTTTCACCACCTCGTGCGCACGTTGCCTGGCAACGGCTTGATCGTGAGCAATGGCATTGAAGGCAATCTTGAACGCGTGCTGAAACGCGGCGCGTGGACGCCGATTGAGCGTTTCGGCATCGCCGGCGGTTGGCAGGCGAGCGCACGCGACGCAGACGGTTTTGACGTAACGTTCAACAATGCGCCGCAAGGCCGCGTGCTCTGGAATTTATTCGGCGAACACAACATCGCCAACGCGCTGGCCGCCATCGCCGCCGCGCGTCACGCGGGCGTCCCCGCCAACGTGGGAATCACGGCGCTCGCGCAATTCAAAAACGTCAAACGCCGCATGGAGACGCGCGGCGTGGTCAATGGCATCACCGTCTACGACGATTTCGCGCATCACCCCACCGCCATCGAAACCACGCTCGGCGGCTTGCGCAAAAAGGTCGGCGCCGCGCGCATATTCGCCGTGCTCGAACCGCGCTCCAACACCATGAAACTCGGCGTGATGAAAGACGCGCTGCCCGCGAGTCTCAAAGCCGCCGATCTGGTGTTTTGTTACAGCGGCGGCCTGGGTTGGAATCCGGCTGAAGCGTTGTCACCCTTGGGCGCAAAGGCTAGCGTGCGCGACGACCTCGCGCAACTCGTCGAAGACATCGCCGCTGCCGCACGCACGGGCGATCATGTGCTCATCATGAGCAACGGCGGCTTCGGCGGCATCCACGACAAGTTGTTGTCGCGCCTTACGCGGCGGGTGGCGTGAACGGCCGTCGCAACTTCGCCCTGCTCACTTAGCCTTGGTATTACTACGTGCGGACAGCGTGACTTCTTTTGCCACCGCGCGTACGCATTCGATAAACAATTTTGTCGCCGGGCTGACCATACGATGTCTCAAGGTCGCGATCCCTATGGGTGGCGCGCTGAGTTGCAAATCGACCGGCACGATTCTAAGGGTATCTGTGTCGGATCTGAAGCCCATGTAGGACGCCGGCACCACGGTAAGGAAGTCAATCTGCTGTTGAAGCGCCCCGATATGCGCGAGAAGCTCGCGCAGCGCTGGCTAAAGCCCGAAAGCTCAACGCCTGAAGCGCGTCTCAACACAGACCTTGAGCGCTGGGGCAAGATCGTCACGGAACGCGGATTGGCTGCGCAGTAGCGCCGCTATTCAGATCAGTTGTTCCTACTGGATAAGATGTTCCCATTTCAAGCAGCGCGCTGCCGGTATCATGCCAGCCCATACCAAACGCCACGGCCCGCGCCATGCTTTGCAAGATGCCCCGCATCGACGAGTTTTTGAATGTGCTTCTTTGCCGTGCTGCGATTGGCGCCGGTGAGTTCAACGGCGATTTGCATGGTCATGCGCCCGCGCTCCCGCGTGAGTTCGAGAATTTGAAGCGACAGTTCGGGCAGCACGGCAAGTATGATTTTTTCGTGCGCGACTTTTTGCTCCAGGTGTGTCACTTGCGTGTGCAGTGATCGCAGAAAAAAAAGCACCCACGGTTGCCAGTCAGGCGCATCGGATTTCAGCGTCGTTTGCGTTTGCCGAAATGCCGTGTAGTAGTTGCCTTTGTTTTGCTCGATCACGCTTTCCAGCGAGCTATAGGGCACGTAGGCATAGCCCGCCTGTAACAGCAGCAGCGTGGTCAAAATACGCGACAGGCGGCCATTGCCGTCTTCAAACGGATGAATGGCTAAAAACGTCACCACAAAAATAGCAATCGCAAGCAACGGGTGCAGTGTCCGGCTTTCTTTTTCGGCTCGATACCAGGCGGCCAACTCAGCCATCAGGCGCGGGGTGTCGAAAGGCGTCGCGGTTTCAAACACCACCCCGATGATTTCTCCGTCCGGGTTGCGTGCCACGACGCTGTTGGTGTGGGTTTTGTAGCGACCGCGATGGGAGGCATCTTTGCCGACATGGATTAACAGGTCACGATGCAGTTGCTGGATATGGTTTTCGGTAAAGGGTATGTGCTCCCAGGACGAGAACACCAAATCCATTACTTGGGCGTAGCCCGCCACTTCCTGTTCATCGCATGAGGCGAACGATTTGCTGGAAAGTCCGGCCATGAGTTTTTCCACCTCACGGTCAGACAGTTTGCTGCCTTCAATGCGGGTTGACGAGCCGATGCTCTCGATGGCCGCGACACGCCGCAGGGCATCGAGCCGTTGTGGCGAGATCGTGCCAAAGGCGCGCCAGGCACCCTTGAATTCGTCGATAGACGATATGAGGGACAGTATTTCGGCGCTGATGGCGAGGGTTTGAACGTTCAGCATAGCCATAACTGTATCCATTTGTATCCATTTTGCAAATGGATACTTCCCCGGCGTGTTTGTGCGATAGCCAAAAATATCCGTTTGCTCTCATGTTGCGATGCAAGGTTGCACCGGAGGCGGTCATGAAGGGACTTGGCCCCGGACGGCCATAGGTATGTCAAGGCGTAATGCTCACGCGCTTCGCTGGGCCGGCGCAACCATGGTTTTCGCGACCGCGCGCAAATGCTCAATAAAAAGCTGAACCGCCGGGCTGACGGTTCGATTCTTTAGCGTCACAAGGCCAATCGGCAGAGGATGCGGGTCAAAATCGATAGGCAATGCTTTGAGCGACCAGCGCTTTGCGTTGTAGTGGAGCACGGAATTAGCCAGTACCGATACAAATCGCCCGGTTTCGAGCAGTTGCATGCGCATCAGGTTTGACCCAGCGTGTACCCGCTCACGCGGAGCCTCCAAACCCTGCGCATTGAACGCCGCTGTGATCTGTGTACTCATGACCTGATTGGGGACCAAAATCCACGATTCATTCACCAGAGCCGCAAGGGTGACATCGCGGCGGCGTGCCCAGCGGTTGCGCGCGCCCACCACCACGCGTAACGGATCGTCGAAGAGCATTTCGATATTGAGATCGCTTTTGTCAAAAGGCCCGGATAGTCTCGCCAGCGCCAGGTCGATATTGCGCTCCCGCAGTTCCGGGAAATCCAGCGTTGACGTGCTTACCTGGTGCACACGGACAACGATTTTGGGGTGCTTGCGCGATAATCGATCGACAACCGCCGGCAGCAAGCCGGACACCGACAATTCTCCAGCACCGATCTGTACCTCTCCCCCGGTGGGATCGGCCAGGTGTTCAAGTTCCTTGATACCCTGCCGAAGTTCATCAAACACCACATTGCCGCATTTGAGCAGCGCGTCCGCGTAGATCGTGGGTGCTATCCCGCGCGAGGTACGATCAAGAAGGCGGTATTGAAGTGCGTCCTCCAGATTGGCTATCGCTTCGGAAACGGCCGGCTGAGACATCGCAAGATGCCTGGCCGCCTTGGCCATGCTGCCCGATTGCACCACAGCGAAAAGAATATGCAGATCGCGCAACCGCAGGCGCCGGCCGATGCGGCTCTCCCAGTGTTGGGTTGGTTTATCCATAGCGATTTCCTATATCACCTATATTGATTTCCAGCTTCTTCCTATATCGCTAAGCGGATACTATTACAACCAACCAACGGAGGACGTTATGAATCTCATTCGACGTCAACTGCTCCATCTTGCCGCAGGAGCGGTTGCGGTATTTACGATACCGGGATCGGCTGTGGCGCAGGCTTACCCTAACCGGCCAGTGCACATGATCGTCGGAACAGCCCCCGGCGGCTCCACCGACATGATCGGACGCCTGATGGGGCAATGGCTGACGGAGCGGCTTGGCCAGCAATTCGTGATCGAGAACAGGCCGGGTGGAGGTACCAATATTGCGACAGAGGCGGTCGTGAAAGCGACCCCGGACGGTCTACGCTGCTGGTGGCCGCCACGTCGAGCGCGATCAATGCGACGCTTTATCAGAAAATCAGTTTCAATTTCATCCGCGACATCGCGCCGGTGGCAAGCCTCATCCGCGTGCCCAATATTATCGTCGTGAATCTCGTGATGCCGGCCAAAACGCTCCCTGATTTGATTGCCCATGCCAAGGCCAATCCCGGCAAAATCAACGCGGCCTCTCCGGGCAGCGGCACCGGGCCGCATATGTCCGGCGAACTGTTCAAGCTGATGGCCGGCATCAGCATGGCGCATATCCCCTATCGCGGCACCGCGCCCGCGAACACCGATCTGCTGGGTGGACACGTCCAGCTCCTGTTTACGTCGGTGCCCGCAGTGATCGAGTTAATCAAGGCCGGCAAGATGCGCGCGCTGGCGTTGACCACGGCGGCGCGTTTGCCGAAGCTGCCGGACCTCCCAACCGTGGGCGAATCCGTGCCGGGCTACGAGGCAAGCACGTGGTGGGGTATCGGCGCACCCATAGGCACACCCAACGACATCATCACCAAGCTCAACAAAGAGATCAACGCTGCTTTTGCCGACGTCAAAATGCAGGCGCGGCTGTCCGATCTCGACGGCACCCTGATGCCGGGGTCACCAGATCAATTTGCAAAACTCATCGCAGACGAAACCGCGAAATGGGCCAAGGTGGTCAAGTTCTCCGGCGCCAAGCCGGAGTGAGGTAACTTTTAGTTGAGAAGTTTCGGCCCGATTTGTGCCTGATTCCATGGCGCGGCACGGTGTCATCGTAACGTAACATAGCGCTTACACAATACTCGAGTCACGAAGTTTAAATAATGTCTAAAAACAAATACTTACATAACTTAATCGCATTGACGCTGATTGCACTCTGGCAGATTGGGCAGATCACGGCCGCCGGCGCGCAGCGTTTTAGCTTCGCCGCCATCGGTGATACACCGTACAGCCTGCCGGGCGATTTTGAGCGCGTTGACCGCCTGATCGAACGCATCAACGGCGCGCGCCCCGCGTTCACCATCCACGTCGGCGACATCAAGCCCGGCAATACCCCGTGCAGCGACGAGCATTTCGCGAAAATCTCGGCGCAATTTGCAACCTTCAACGCACCGCTCATTTACACGCCGGGCGATAACGAGTGGACGGATTGCCATCGCGCCGACAACGGCGGCTTTGATCCGATCGAGCGGCTGGCAAAAATACGGGAACAGTTTTTCGCCAATCCGGCCCAAAGTCTGGGCCGTGAAAAAATCGCGCTCGAACATCAGGACGTGTTTGTTGAAAACCGCCGCTGGGACCGCGCCGGCGTGGTGTTCGCCACCCTGCACATCGTCGCCAGCAACAACAATCTGCAACGCGATCAAACGGCGGTCAATGAATACATCGCGCGCAACGCCGCCAATCTTGCGTGGATGCAGGCGACGTTCGCCGGCGCGAAATCACGCAACGCCAAGGCCGTGGTGCTTGCGTTTCAGGCCGATCCGCGCTGGGAGCACGATGCGCGCGAAGACTACCGCGCAGGCTTTACCGACACGCTCGCCGCGCTGCGGCAACACGCGCGCGCCTTCGGCAAACCGGTGCTGGTGATTCACGGCGACAAGCATCTGTTTATCATCGACAAACCCCTCTACCAGAACCGGCAACTGATCTACAACGTAACGCGGCTGATGGTGTTCGGCGCCGCCGAGGTGCAGGGCGTGATGGTCAACGTGGATGCCGACGACCCCGACGTGTTCAGTTTCAGAACGCTGAGCGTGCCGGAAAATATTCCCGCGCCGAAGCCGAAACCCAAGCCTTAGCCAGCGTAGGGTGCAATAACCGAAGGGCATTGCACCGCATGTGATTCGGCCACACAGCATTCGGCGCAATGCGCTACGCTTATTGACGCCCTACAACCTCACGTCGAGGCGCTTGCGTTATCGCAGCTACGCGCTGTAACAATAAATTGACAATAGGAAGAGGGGGGGGGGGAGAATGCTATGCAATTTTTGCTTGAGACTATCTGCGGAAATCGACAGTCGCCATAAAACAAGGACAATGAAAATCATGAAACACATTTTCAGTACCAGCGGCATGCTCGGCACGATCAGTCTGTTATTAACAGCACTCAGCGCATCCGCCCAAACCAGCTATCCGGAAAAACCCGTGCGCGTCGTGGCGCCGTTTCCCGCAGGTTCGGGGGCGGACATCAGCGCGCGTATTGTCACGCAGAAATTAGGCGAATTGTGGGGTAGACCTGTGGTGGTTGAGAATGTGCCTGGCGCCGCCGGCAGTGTGGGGGCGGAGCGCGTGGCGAAGTCCGCGCCCGACGGCTACACGTTGTTGTTCAGCGGCGACGCGGCGATGACCACCAATGTGAGTGTCTACTCGAAACTCGCCTACGACCCGCTGCGCGACTTTGCGCCAATCATGAATTTTGTCGAGACGCCCAATATTCTGATTGTTCACCCTTCCCTTCCGGCCAAGAATGTGAAGGAGCTTGTCGCGCTGGCGAAGTCGCGTCCGGGTGAGATCACCTATGCCTCTTCCGGCGCGGGCACCTCGCAGCATCTCGGCGGCGCGCTGCTGGCGAACCGGGCGGGCGTCGATCTGAGTCATGTTCCCTACAAGGACGCGGCCGTGGCCATGTCGGACGTCATCGGCGGGCGCGTGACGATGTTTTTCGGCGGTTCGCTGTTCACGTTGCCACAGGTGCGTGCGGGCAAGGTGCGCGCGATTGCGGTGAGTTCGTTAAAGCGCATACCGGTGGTACCGGAACTACCCACCATCGCTGAGTCCGGCTATCCGGGTTTCAGCGCCGTCGCATGGTTTGGCCTGCTGGCGCCGAGCGGCACGCCTGCGGCGATACTCACCAAGTTGCAGCAGGATTCCGCGCGCGTGCTCGCAATGCCGGATGTGCGTAACAAATACACCGAGAATGGCGGAATCGTCGTCGGCAACACGCCGGCGGAATTTGCCGCGCAGATCAAGGCTGAAATTGTGTCCAAGGGCAATCTGGTCAGGGCGTCGGGGGCGAAGGTGAATTAGTGGCGCAGTAAAAGTTGAGGATGCCCCGATTAAAACCAGACTTGATTGCGTTTCGGGAAACTCGAAATCTGGTGGCAGAAGTGCTACCATTTCATTATGAGGATTGTTGTCGATACCAATGTGCTGGTTGGCGCCTGTTTGGGCACTGGTGCGGCAAATGCCGTAATCGCAGCCTGTCTGAACGGGCGATGCGTGCCGCTCATCGGAAATGCGCTATTTAACGAGTACGAGGATGTATTCGACCGGGGCGACTTGTTTAAAAAGTGCAAGTTGAGCCGGGGTGAACGAGACGAAGTGCTTGATGCATTTTTTGCCTGCTGCGAATGGACGCGTGTTTATTACTTATGGCGGCCCAACCTGCCGGATGAGGCTGACAACCATCTGGTGGAACTTGCCGTGGCCGGCGGGGCAGAGTTCATCGTGACGCGAAATTTACGTCATCTGCAAGACATGCAGTTACGTTTTCCGCGGTTGCGTATCGCCGCGCCGGCGACCTTCTTGAGGGAGATATGACATGACAGCACTTACCGTGCGTTTACCCGACGAAAAGCACCGGCGGCTCAAGGCGCTGGCCAGAAGTCGCGGCACGCCGCTTAATCGCCTGATAGACGAGATGACTACGCTGATGCTGGCCGAGTTCGATGCGGAAACACGCTTTCGAGCGCGCGCAAAGCGCGGCGCTAGCAAAGTCAAGAGGGGGTTAGCCTTGCTGGAAAAGGCGATGGGCTGATGCTGCCGGGCTTACGCTCAAGACCTGAACGCAGTGGTGGGCCGACGTCAAGCCCGCGCCACTTCCCGCACCACCGGCTCAGGCGCCGCACCATCCGCTGCGGCAACGCGCGTGAGCGGTGTGTCGGCGCGTGTGTACAAGCCCACTGCCACTGACGGCAACTCGCCTGCGGAATTCGCCGCGCAGATCAAGGCCGAAATCGTGTCCAAGGGCAATCTGGTCAGGGTGTCGGGCGCGAAGGTGAATTAGTTGCGGCGTGGGCGATCCAAAGGGAGAATGCCGCATCTGAAAAATTTCAAGGGCGGTGAAATTGCGCGCGCGAGGTGTCGCTGGTCTTGCGTTTTTAATTCTGGCGAGCAGTAACTTTTGTGCGTGGCCAGCCGCCGCGCAGAGCTACCCCGCCAGGCCGATTCGCATGATCGTGGCGTTTCCGCCGGGCGGGTTGTCCGATGTGGTGGCGCGCATCATCTTGCAGCCCGTGTCGCAGCGGCTCGGCCAGAACGTGATTCTGGACAACCGCCCTGGTGCCGTCGGGGCGATCGCGGGCGAGATCACGGCGCGCGCGGCGCCGGATGGACACACGCTGTTCTTCGCCACCAGCGGCGCGATGTCAGCCGTGCCGGCCATGAGCAAAAAGCCGCCGTACGATCCCGTGCGCGACTTCACCGCCATCACGGATGTCGGCAGGGTTACGTTTTTCATGTATGTGCATCCGTCGCTGCCGGTGCGTACGATGCTCGATCTGATCGGCCATATCCGCGCCCATCCCGGCAAGTTGAACTATGGCACGGGCAGTGCGACGCCGATGATCGCAACAGCGCAACTGTTATTGCTGCACAAACTCGACGCGGTGCGCATTCAGTACAAAGGCGACGCGCCCGCGGCGATCGACATGCTGGGCGGGCGCATTGAGTTCGGCTTCATGAGCACCGTGCCGGGTGTTGCGCAAGCGCGCGAGGGCAAGCTGCGCATGCTGGCGACGCTGATGCCCGCGCGCAGCGCGCTTGCGCCGGAGGTGCCCACGCTGGAGGAGGCGGGTGTGAAAGGCGTATCCACCACGTCGTGGGCGGGGTTGTTCGGGCCGGCGCACATGCAAGCACCCATCGTCGCGCGCATCGGCGATGAGTTTCGCGCCGTGCTGTCGCGGCCGGATATCGTCGAAACGCTCGGACGCCAGGGGTTTCTTGCGCGCGGCTCCACGCCCGCGGAGCTTGCGGCCTACGTCAAGGAGCAGCTCGACACCTGGCGGCGCATCGTGCGCGAGGCGGGGATACCGGTCGAATAAATTACATTTTGTGTAGTATGCGGCCTGTTGTGTAATGAACTCATGTCCGGGGGAAGCATGAATTTGCTGAAATTGGCCGCGGGTGTGCTGTTGTCGATAACGCTCTCGGCATGCAGCCAAACGCAAACCCGCGAGCGCACGCAGTCTCTGCTCGAACGCGGCGACTATCTCGTCAACGGCATCATGAGTTGCAATCATTGTCATACGCCCAAAGACAAGGCAGGCGATCCCATCATGGCGCGTCAATTCGCCGGCGGCGTACAGCGCTTTGACGAAGCGACGTTCACCGCCAGTGGGTCGAACATCACGCAGGATGCAGAAACGGGCATTGGCAAGTGGAGCGACGCCGACATCAAGCGCGCGCTGACCGAAGGCGTGCGACCCAATGGCGTGAAGCTCGCGTTCGTGATGCCGTATCCGCTGTATCGCGTGATGACGCCGCGTGATCTGGATGCGGTGGTGGCGTATATGCGCTTGATCAAGCCGATTAATGCCAAGGTGCCACCGCCGCTCTACAAAGCGGAGCAGATCGCATACACGTATCCGGGCGCTGAAAAGCCGATGAGCGAAGCCGATCTGCGTGATCCGGTAAAGCGCGGGCTTTATCTCGCGAATCTTGGTCACTGCATGCAATGCCACGCCGAACGCAGCAAAGACGATGTGCCCAACTATCGCACGGGTGCTGGCCGCGGCGGGCGCGTGTTCAAGACGCCCACGGGTTTTTCCACGGCGGCGAACATCACCTCGCATCGCACCAAAGGTCTCGGTGCGTGGAGCGACGCCGAAATAAAACGCGCGCTCACCGCAGGCGTGTCGCGCGACGGCCGCCCGCTGGCGATTACCATGGCGACTTACGCGCAGTATTTAAAACGCCTGACCGACGAAGACTTGAATGCGCTGGTGGCGTGGCTGCGTACTTTGCCGCCATTGGAATAGACTTTGTGATGGGTTTCACCCATCCTACGGACGCATCTGTAGGATGGGTACTGGCCCTTGGCCGTAACCCATCACAAACAGTCGGTACTAAGGCATTGTTATAAGACTATAAGTGATTGTTTATAAAGGATATTTTGTGAGCATATTAGATCAAGATCAACTCGGCGCATTTTGCCGTCACACCCACGTTGAATTAGCAGGCGCGGCAAGCGGTCCGCTCGCCGGACTCACCTTCGGCCTGAAAGATATTTTCGATGTCGCGGGCCACAAGACTGGCTTCGGCTGTCCGGATTGGTTGCGCACGCATGATGCCGCGAAAGTGCATTCGGTCGTGGCAAAAAAATTGCTCGACGCAGGCGCCTCGCTCTCCGGCAAAACGCACACCGAAGAAATGGCGTTCAGCCTCACGGGTGAAAACGCGCATTACGGCACACCAAAAAATGTCGCAGCACCTGGCCGCGTGCCCGGCGGATCATCCAGCGGCTCGGCGGCGGCGGTGGCGGGCAAGCTGGTTGACTTCGCGATCGGCAGCGACACTGGCGGCTCGGTGCGCGCGCCGGCGAGTTTTTGCGGCATCTACGGCATACGCCCCACGCATGGACGCGTGTCGCTCGAAGGCGTGTGCCCGCTGGCGCCGCAGTTCGACACGTGCGGCTGGTTTGCGCGCGATGCCGATTTGCTCGCGCGCGTGGGCAATGTGTTACTCGGTGGCAAGGCCGCATCACATGGACGAGTGTTGCTCGCGCAAGACGCATTTGCGCAAGCCATGCCCGAAGCGAATCAGGTGTTGCAACCCGCGTTGCAGCGCGTATACAAAGTGCTGGGCCAAGCCGAGCCGGTGACGGTGAGCGCCGAGGGTTTGAACAACTGGTTTGAAGTATTCCGCGTGCTGCAATTCGCCGAAATCTGGGACACGCATCGCGAATGGGTCGCGCGCGAGAAACCAAATTTCGGCATCGCCATCGGCAAACGTTTCGAGGCGGTGGCGAAAGTCACACCCGCCGAGGTTGCCCAAGCGAAACCCAAGCGCGATGAAATCGCCGCGCGTCTGGATAAACTACTCGCCAACAACGCGATATTGCTGTTGCCCAGCGTGCCCGATATCGCGCCGCTGCTCAATTGCCCGCATGACCAGACCAACGCATTCCGCGAACGCGCGGTGGGCATACTGTGCATCTCCGGCCTGGGGCGTTTGCCGCAGGTGAGTTTGCCGCTGGCTACGCTGAACGGCTGCCCGCTGGGCTTGTCGCTAATCGCCGCGCGCGGCAACGATGAAATGCTGCTTGAGGTGGCGCGGCAGATACGGTAACGCTGCGCGCCGGGCGCGTCGCGCTCGTCGGTAGAGGCTACCGCGCCTTGTCTGTCGCGTTCGCAACAGGCGACACCTTTGCCGCCAGCCACTGCATGAACGTGCGCACTTGCGGACGTTCGCGCGAGGCCGGCGATGCAATCAACCAGTACGCGCGGTCGCCCAGATTGGACTTGAATCGAGCCTGACTCAGCGGCGCAACCAGCGCGCCGCTGGCGAGCGCGGGTGCGATCAGCGGCATCCTGCCGAGTGCAACGCCCTGTCCGTTGATCGCCGCGCGCAGCATCATGTCGTAATGGCTGAAGCGCAGCACGCCCTTGGGCGAGGGTGGCGGCGCTTTCATCGCCTCGAACCACACCTCCCATGCCAGCCACGGCGTGACCAGCACCGGGTCTTCGAAGTGCAGCAGCACAAAGCGATTCAGATCCTCCGCGCTGCGCAGGCTGCCTTTGCGCGCGAGCGTGGGGCTGATCACCGGTAACACGTACTCACCGAACAAACGCAAGGCGCCGGCCCCGGTGTGCTGGCGCGTGGAGTAACGAATCGCGACATCGATCTGGCCGCTTTCGAGATCGCGTATGGCGTTGTCGGCGGCGATGCGCACTTCGATGTCGGGATGCTGCTGCTGAAAATCGGCCAGCGTCGGCACCAGCCACAGTGACGCAAATGTAGTGGTGGTGGTGACGGTGATGAGCCGCCCCGTGGGCGTGGCGGCAAGGCTCGCGCCAGCCGCGCGCAATTGATTCAACGCCTGATTCACGTCCTTGTAGTAACGCGCGCCCGATTCGGTCAGCGACAGCGCGCGCGTGCGGCGGATGAATAGCGGCGCGCCCAGTTGCGTCTCGAGTTGCTGGATTTGCCGGCTCACGGCGGATTGACTGAGGAACAACTCGGCGCCCGCGCGCGTGAATGACAAGCGCCGCGCCGCGGACTCGAATGCCTTCAACAATTCCAGCGAGGGCAGGTCGCGCGATTTATGCATGCAATTCACGCATGTGTTGTATTCCCAAATACCGTTTGTCCAGTGCGTGCATACCCAGCATATTGTCACTCTGTTCGATCACGGACTGATGGCGTTATCAATGCAAATATCTCATTTATTATGAATGCGATTACTTCCATGGGCAAGCCGGGCGGCGCCCGCATCAGGCTGGGCGTTAATAAGGTCGCGTCCATTACGGGCCGCCGCGGAACCGCGATTCGTTGCGTGAGCGGCTTGGTATGGGTGACGCAGGAAGGCGACGCACGCGACTACATCGTGCCGCGCGGGCTGTGTTTTATCGCGGCGGGCGCGGGGCGCATCGTCATCAACGGCATGGCCGAGGACAACGCCGTGGAGATCGGCGTTGCGGATGCGGCGGGAACCAGCACCGTCGCGTATCAGCCGTTGCAGATCGACTGGGAACGTTTTTCGTGGATCGAGAACGCGGCACGTGACGCGCGTGGCGGCTGTTGTCGTGCGCCATAAAGAGCCGCCGTGCAGAAACGTAAATTTCAATACTTCTGGAACTGAACCCATGACCACACTGACGCCTTACGACATTTCCGGCGGCATCGCCACGGTGACGCTGAACCGTCCGCACAAACTCAATGCGATCAACTACGCCATGGCCGATGCGCTGATGGCTGTGCTGGACGCGCTGGAATCCAATGCCGCCGTTGGCGCGGTGATACTCACCGGCGCGGGCGAGAAAGCGTTTTCCGCCGGCGGCGACATCCACGAATTTACGCAAAGCGTGCGCGGCGGCACGGCCATTGCGATTCGTGAATTCGTGCGCAGGGGCCAGGCCATGACCGCGCGCATCGAGGCGTTCCCCAAGCCGGTTATCGTCGCGGTAAACGGTCTTGCCTACGGCGGCGGCTGCGAAATCGTCGAGGCGGCGCATCTTGCGGTGGCGGCCAGGGGTGTTGAGTTTGCCAAGCCGGAGATTCGTCTGGGCATGCCGCCCACGTTCGGCGGCACGCAGCGCCTGCCGCGGCTGGCCGGGCGCAAGCGCGCGCTGGAATGCCTGTTGACCGGTGACATGTTCAGCGCCGAGCGCGCGCTCGAACTCGGATTGATCAACCAAGTCGTGCCGCGCGCGGATCTGTTGCCAGCGGCGCGCAGCCTTGCGCAACGTGTGCTGCGCCACTCGCCGCAAGCCGTCAGCGCGATACTCACGGCGGTGACGCGCGGCATCAACGCCAGCATCGGCGAGGGCCTGCTCATAGAAAGTGACCAGTTTGCACGCCTCGTGCCCACGCGCGATCTTGTTAGGCGGCTTGAAGCATGGAAGAATCGCTGTACATTGAATACCCAAGCTGCTTGATTTATAACTAATGGTTTTTAAAGGATATTTTGAATGCCTCGTTATAAATACCGCATCGTCAATGTTTTCGCCGACGCTTCATCGCCGCAGCCGCGACTGACTGGCAACCCGTTGTGTGTGTTCGAGGACGCACTCGGACTCGACACGGCAAACATGCAGGCGCTGGCGTTGCAATTCAATCTGTCGGAATCCGTGTTTGTGTTGCCGTCGGACAAGGCTACCAAGCGCATCCGCATTTTCACCACGGCGTTCGAGATGCCGTTTGCCGGGCATCCGACGCTCGGCAGCGCGCATGTTGTAAGAGCGATCACTGCCGCGGGCGACAGCGTGACGCTCGAAACCGGCGCGGGCGTCATCCCCGTCAGCGCACACGGTGACGCATGGACGCTCAAGGCCAATGCGCCGCAAACGAAACCCTATGCGAAGCCGCTTGCGTCGCTGGCGCAAACACTCGGCATCAACGCCGCCGACATCGGCGCCACACCGCTGTGGTTGAACACCGGCAATGAACAACTCGTGACACCCTTGAATAGCGCGGACGCCGTGCGCCGTTGCAAACCCGACGCCGCGCGCATGGCGGCGGAGAAGGGGCCACACGACATCACCAAGATTTACGTCTGGGCAGACGTTGGCGCCGATGATCTGGAGGCGCGATTTTTTCTGCTCAAACACGGCGCTGTGTGGGAGGACCACGGCACAGGCTCGGCTGCGGCGAACCTCGGCGGCTGGCACGTAGCGCGCAACACGGCGCTGCCGCTCAAACGCATCATCCATCAGGGCGGGCCGATCAATCGGCCGGCGACGCTGCTGCTGACCGTGGATGCTGTCGGCGGCATATTCGTCGGCGGCCACGTTGTCGAGTTGGGCAGTGGCGCCATTACGCTGTGACAGGGCCAAGGAGCCACGCCGAATTGTTGACTGGCGTACGACACAATGGCAATGTACGGCTGCTTTGCAAACCACGAAAGGAAAAATACATGCGATTTATGTTCCGTGCTTTTGTAATTGCTTTGTTCGCCAGTGCCACATACTGCGTGCCGTCATTTGGCGCGGAGCCGCCCCCAGCGTGGGCATACGCGGTCAACCCTCCTGATTTCAAGCCACATCCCGACGATGGCTCAATCCGGCGCGTGCCGGGCAGCAGCGCGGGATATACCCTGACGCAGACCCGCGACCGCTTCACGGCGACGGATTGGCATCCGGGCGACTATCCCACCATGCCCGAGATCGTCGCGCGCGGGCGCAAGCCCGATGTGTACGCCTGCGGCTGGTGCCACCGGGCGGCGGGGTACGGCGGCCCCGAAAACGCCAACATTGCAGGGCTGCCTGTCGGTTACTTCATCCAGCAGATGGCAGACATCAAGAGCGGGGCGCGCAAGACCTCGGTGCAGAAACGCGCGCCCACCACGCTCATGATAGGCCTGGTCAAGGACATCATGGATGCCGAGGTCGAAGCGGCCGCCAAGTACTTTGCCTCGATCAAGCCAAAGCAGAACATCAGGCTGGTGGAGACCGACACAGTGCCCAAGACGTTCGTCGCGGGTTGGTTTCTCGCGGACGCGAAAACCGGCGAGAAAGAGCCTATCGGCCAGCGCATCATCGAGACTCCCGAGGATCTCGATCAATTCGAGAGCCGTGATCCGCGTGCACGATTCATTGCGTATGCCCCGGTCGGCAGCGTCAAGAGGGGAGAAGCGCTGGTGATCACCGGAGGCGGCAAGACGCTCCCCTGCGTGGCGTGCCACGGGGCGGACTTGAGAGGCATGGGCGACATTCCTCCCATAGCCGGCCGTTCACCAAGCTACATGGTGCGCCAGCTCTACGACATGAAGTATGGTGCTCGCAATGGCCCCGGCGCCGCGCAAATGAAGCCGGTTGTTGAAAAGCTCATGGTTCAGGACATGATGGAAATCGCGGCGTACCTGACCACTCGCGCGCCTTGATGCAAACGCGGCGTTGGCACTATGTGGTAGCTCGGTGACGCGACAATCCGCGCCTTAGGCTTAGCGCACCTTGAACACCAGCTTGCCGCGAAAGTGACGCCCTTCGCTGACTTTGTGCGCGGCCGCGGCTTCGGATAATTTGTAGAGCGTGATTTCCGGCACTTTCACCGCGCCGCTGGTGGCGAGTGCGGCAGTGCGTTCGAGGTGCGCGCGGCTGCGTCCGACCTTGGGCCGCAGCGGTTTGACATCGGTGCGCGTTGCCGGCGGCGGGTTGTTGCCCGATGCGATGAACGCCGCGCGCCCGCCGGGTTTTAGCACGTCGTAGGCGCGTTTGGCCACGTCGCCGCCGACGGTGTCGAACACCGCGTCGATGCCCGACACCACCTTGGTGAAATCCTGCGTGTTGTAATCGATGATCTGATCGGCGCCGAGCTTGCGCAGGTAATCGTGATTTGCGGCGCTCGCAGTGGTGATCACGCGCGCGCCGATGTGCTTGGCGGCCTGAATCGCGAAACTCGCAACACCGCCCGCTCCGCCCTGCACCAGGATTGTTTCACCGGATTTCAGTTGCAGCGTGTCTTCCACCGACACCAGCGCGGTGAGGCCGATCAGCGCCAGCGCCGCGCAGTCCGCGTGCGAGAGGCCCGCGGGCTTTTTCGCGATGATGGAAGCCTTGATGGCGATTTTCTCGGCGTAAGCCTGCTCTTGCCCCACGTCGCATACGCCGAACACTTCATCGCCCACCTTGAAGTCCGTAACACCCGCGCCGAGCGCGCACACCACGCCGGAGAAATCACGCCCCGGTATGTACGGCAGATCAGCGATCGGCGCGTAGGAACCCGCGCGCACTTTCCAGTCCGCGCCATTCACACTGGCTGCGTGTATATCGACAAGCACCTCGCCCGCCTTGGCGACTGGATCGGGGCGATCACCGTATTCCATCACTTCCGGTCCGCCATGTTTACTGAAGTAAGCTGCTTTCATTGTTCTCTCCTTGGGAATTGTTTGATGAACCTATCCTACACTTATTCCGCTTTCAGCCCCGCGCCTTGAATCACCTTGCGCCACGCCGGCACTTCGCGCGCAAGCTGGCGGCGCAGATCATCTGGCGTGCCGGGCAACGGCGTAGCGCCGAAGGTGAGCAAACGCTCGCGCGCGTCGCCCGTGCCGAGGATCGCGAGTATTTCCGTGTTGAGTTTTTGCATGATTTGCGACGGCGTCTTCGGTGCGCAATACATGCTGAACCAGCCGCTGGTATCGAAGCCTGGAAATCCGGATTCCGCGATAGTCGGTAACTCCGGCAGCAAGGGCGTGCGCTTGGCGGTGGTGACGGCAAGGCCGGTGAGCGCGCCGGTCTTGATGTGTTGCGTGAGCACGAGCACGTTGTCGAACACCACTTGCAGACGCCCGCCAAGGATATCCGGCAGCATTGGCCCGGTGCCCTTGTACGGAATGAAAACCATGTCGATGCCGGCGAGGCGCTTGAACATCTCGCCGGACAAGTGCTGCACCGCGCCCGGCGCCGACGCGCCCCACGAAATTTTGCCGGGGCGCGCTTTTGCATAAGTGACAAATTCCTGCACGGTTTTTACACCCAGCGATGGATGCGCAACCATGAGGTAAGGCGAAGTCGCCACCAGTGCCAGCGGCTCAAGATCGCGCTGCACATCGAACGACGTGCCTTTGTACAAACTGCCGACGATGCTGATCGACGAACCTGAAATCAGCAGCGTGTAACCGTCGGGCTGCGATTTTGAAACCAGCTCGGCGGCGATGATGCCGCTCGCACCGGGACGATTATCGACCACCACTTGTTGGCCCAAGCGCTCGGAAAGTTTTGCGCCGATCAAACGGCCCACGAGATCTGTGCTGCCGCCGGGCGCGAAACCGACGATCATGCGTATGGGGCGAAGCGGGTAATCGGTTTTTTGCGCGGCGGCGGGCGATGAGCCAAACGCGTAAGCGGCCACTAAAGCAGCCATCGCTAATTTGAATAGATCACGCATCTTGGTCACCACTGATGTGTCGTTCCCGCGCAGGCGGGAACCCATGCATAGATGCAAGTGGCGCGTGTGTTATGGATTCCCGCCTGCGCGGGAACGACAGTGGAGGGCATTGTTTCACGATTGATGTAAATTAAAAAAGTGTTTATAAACAAATGCTTACGGCGATGGATGCCAGGGCGTCCCATCCTTGCGTGTTATTGCCACCGTCACATTCTCCGACGCCAGCCGAGTTTGCACCGACAGGCTGTGCGTGCCCGTGCCGCCCATCACCACGATCACGATGTCTTCGGGCTTGTCTGCAATCGGCACGCCCAAACCGGGATCGAAATCAGCATACTGCTTGAGTATCTTTTTGCTGAAGCTCGTCAGATTGCCGCGCGGAATGCTGCCGAACGCAATGCGCGCGACTTCCCAGATGAAGCGTTTCACTTCCATCTTGTCGTAGCCGCCATTCGCCAGCAGGCGCGCGTGTTGCGGACACAAAATCAGCAGCGGCTGGCCCTCGCCGTTGGTATTGCGGTTGCCTACATACGCTATCGACGACGCCAGCGTGCGCAGCAGATCCTTCGCGGTCTGGCTGCCGCCGTTATCATCGATCATCGCCGCCGGGCAGGCGGGGATCAGCGTCACCGTGCTGGTGTCCGCCGCAAAGCCGCGCTCGACGTGCAGCGGCTGCCACGGATTTTCGTCTTCATTCTCCGCGATGCAATGTTCAAAGCGCGCAATGTGCCCTTGCGTGTGGATGTTGATCGACCCCGGCGTGCCGCCGATGTTGATCATGCAAAGCTGCAACGCGCGGCCGATGGTGCTGGTGGCGCGCCAGCGGCTGCCCGTGTGGTTGTAGCCGCAGTTCAGATCAATCGCTTTACATACCGGCCCGTTGACGATGGGCAGTGGCGAGGTGTTGTGCGTCGAGGTCTGCACCGCATCGAGATTAAATTTCGGATCGGCGACACCTTTTACGCACGCAATGATCACCGGCATGTATTCGGGCTTGCAGCCGGCCATCACCGCGTTGGCGGCGATTTTTTCGATGGTGGCCTGCCCGTGCTTGGGCGCGAGCGTGCCGATCACGTCCGCGGGTTTGTAACCCAACTCGCGCTCGGCGTAAGCCGTCATCGTTGCGACGCGCGCCTCGGTTGGCGGCACGATGGGCAGGCCGTCGGTGAGATCGTTGACCAGAAAGTATTCGTTGATTGCTTCCCATGAATCTTCGAGTTCGAGTATGGGCGCGTCGTTCATGCGGCGGCTTTCTTGCGTGATGCGTGGTGCACGAAATTCACTTTGCTGTGCGGCGCCTGCTTGCCTTGCCCCGTGAGTTGTTCAATCACCACCGGATAAGCCGCGCGCGCCAGTTCGCGCACTTCATCCGGCGTCAGATCGTTCAGCGGGTGCGGCACCACCAGCAGCGGCAACGTTTCAAGTTGCAGATTCTTAGCGGCCAGATGGCCGTGTGTCAAAAACGCCGTCGATACCACGGTCGAACTTGGCACGCCGCGTTTTTCGAGATAAACCGAGTCGTGGATACACCACGACGTGCAGCCCCCTCAATCGCCCCAGGCGTTGATCAGCGCGTCTACTTTACCTTCGAGCTCGTTGGCGATGAGTTTGCTCGAAGTGAAATTCTTGCGCGCCGTCTGCGTTTTCACACCGCTAAAATCGGCGCGGATCATTTCTTCGATGTACTGAATGAATAACCCCGCGTTAGGCTTGATGTTGTCGATGAAGCCGATGGACTTGCCGTCAAGCGTATCAAGCCGCCGCGCGAGCGCCATGCGCTCGACCGCGCGTTGGCCCACGGGATTAACAATTCTTGCTGTTGCTGTCATGCGATCTCCCTGAATAATTACTTTGGCAATGGATCGCCGCCATCCGGCGCCGGCACCTCGAACGCGCTGGTGATGCCGCACAACATGCCGTAGTAGCTCACAACGGTGGTCAGCTCTATCATCCACTGCGAGCCGTGCCCCTTCTGCAGCGCGTCGAACGTGGCCTGATCGATCCGATTGGTGCGCATTAGTTGCTCGACAAAGGCGACGATCTCTCGATCGCCGGGCGCAAAGCGCGACGGCTCGGCACGTTGGCGTATGAGTTCGATCACATCATCGGGCACGCCGTTGCGCCGCGCGCCGGCGGCTTGTGCGGCCCATACGTAGACACCCTGTCGCTCGCGCGCCGCGATCAAAATGCCCACCGAACGCGCGCGCGGCTCGACGATGGATTCCTCGCGAAAATAATCGCCGAGGCTGAACACCGGACCAGCCGCCTTGGGGCTGTGCAGCAACACACTGAACGGGCCGCGTATGCTTTTGAAAACCTTCAGCACCTTATCGACCAGCGGATGATGCTCGGCGGCGACGTCGGATTTGTCTGCGATGGGAACGATTCTGGGCATGGCTAAAATTCCTTTAGGGGTTTGTTGAGTTTATCGGTGCAGGTGGCGGCGGGCGTCAATCTACACGTAATCCAATCGCTTGTATCATTTTCTGAATGCGCGCCGTATCCGCTTTGACCGCCGCGTCAAGCTCCTGCGGCGTGCTGCTGACGGCTTCAACTCCGGAGGTCAGGAAGCGCTCTTTGGTCTCCGGCAAATCAAGATGTTTGCGCGACGCTTCACTCAACCGCGCGATTATCGACGCCGGCGTTTTCGCCGGAACGAACAGACCGGTGAACGTCAGCGATTCATAACCCGGCACGGTCGCGGCAACAGCCGGCAGGCCGGGCACCAGCGGCGTGGGTTCCGCGCTGGTCACCGCCAGCGCGCGCAGCCGGCCTGATTTCACATGCGGCATCACGCCGCCTGTAGTGGCAAACATGATTTTCACCTGGCCCGCAAGCACGTCATTCAACGCGGGGCCGCCGCCCTTGTAACTGATGCGCACCAGATTGACACCCGCCATCTGCTTGAACAACTCCGCGGCTAAAAAGTTGGCCGAGCCCACCAGACCCGATGCGTAATTGATCTCGCCTGGCTTGGCCTTGGCGAGCGCGATCAATTCCTTGACTGACTGCACCGGCAGCGAGGGATGAATCACCAGAATATTCAGCGAGCGCGAGGCGAGCACCACCGGCACAAGCTGCGCCATCGAATACGCGGCCTTTTCAAACAATGGCGCGATCCACAGCGTATTGTTTTGCACCAGCACCGTGTAACCATCGGGCACGGCGTTCGCCACCGTGGTCGATGACACATGCGTGCCGCCGCGGTTATCGACGACGAACTGCTGACCGAGGCTTGTGCTCAACCCCTGCGCCAGCAGGCGTGCGGTGAAATCAACGCCGCCGCCGGGCGCGGAAGTGACAAGGCGCACAGGCTTGGTTGGATAATTTTGCGCATATGCATTGGCCGTGACCCAAAGCGTGGTTGCCGCAAGAGCACCTTTCCATAAGTGATTGATTTTAAAACGGTTATTCAATCTTCGCCCCTGACTCGCGCACCACCTTGCCCCACTTTTCGCGGTCGCTACGTATCTGCGCGGCCATCTGTTCCGGCGTGCTGCCCATGACCTCGCCGCCTTGCCGCGCGATGATTTCTTTCACCTCTGCGGAGTCGAGCGCCTTTACGATATCCGCGTTGAGTTTCGCGATGACATCCTTGGGCGTGCCGGCGGGCGCCATGATCCCAAACCAGTTGTCCGCTGCAAAACCCTTGAGGCCCGCCTCGGACAGCGTAGGCAGATCGGGCAGCACCGGCGAGCGGCGCGACGACGCGACAGCGACACTTTTTAATTTGCCCGAGCGCACGTGCGGCAGCGCCGACGGAATGCTGTCGAAGAACAGCGACACATTGCCCGCCAGCAAATCGATCAACGCAGGCGCGCTGCCCTTGTAGGGTATGTGCTGCGCGGCGAAGCCGCCCATCGACTTCATCAATTCAAACTCAAGATGCGACAGCGTGCCGTTGCCTTGCGAGGCGAAGTTGCCCTTGCCGCCTTGTGTTTTCAGATAGGCGATAACCTCATTCAGACTTTTGCCGGGCACCGACGGATGCGCAACCAGCATGTGCGGCACGTTGGCGACAAGGCTCACCGGCGCGAGGTCTTTCTCCAGATCGTAACCAAGCTTGGCATACAGGCTCATGCTCACCGCGTGCGTGGTGATCGCGCCCATCAGCAAGGTGTATCCGCCCGGCGTGCTTTTCGCGGCAATCTCGGCGCCGATGTTGCCGCCCGCGCCGGGGCGATTGTCGGCGATGATGGGCTGGCCCCAGGTGTCGGTGAGCCTTTTGCCCAGCGCGCGCGTCAACAGATCGGCCGCGCCCGACGGCGGAAACGGCACTACGATGCGCACGGGTTTTACCGGGAACGCCTGTGCCGCTGCCGCCACGGCAAAACAGGTGAGCAATGCGGCTATGAAACCGCGAATCAGGTTGTGCATGGTTTATCCGGGGCAAGCAGGATTCGATATGATACCCGCTCGCTTGCCACCGGTTACATCGAAATACAAAGGGACGGCCATTCATGGACCTCATCATTCGCAACGCGCGCATCGCCGGTCACAATCGCGACAACACGCCGGTTGATATCGGCATCGAAAATGGCCGCATCGCCGCCATTGCGCCCGCGTTGAAGGCGGATGCAAAAGAGTACGACGCCAACGGTTGCCTTGCATGTCCGGGCCTGATCGAGACGCACATACACCTCGACAAATCGCGCATCATCGACCGCTGTGCGCCGCAGGAACACAGTGCGTTAAGTCCCGTGGTGGGCGTGACGCCACTCAAGCAGAGCATGACGGTCGAAGACGTGCGCACGCGCGCCGCACGCACGCTCGAAGAGTGCATCCTGCACGGCACAACACGCATGCGCACGCAGGTAGAGGTCGATCCGGGCATCGGCATGCGCGGATTTGAAGGCGTGCAATCGTTGATCGCGGATTACAAGTGGGCGATCAACATCGAAATCTGCGTGTTTCCACAGGAGGGGCTGACCAACTATCCGGGCACCGACGAGCTGCTGGTCGAAGGCTTGAAGCGTGGTGCGAAGGTGCTCGGCGGTGCACCACGCTACGACACCAACGGCGCGGCGCAGGTCGAGCGCATTTTCGAACTCGCGCGCGAATTCGACGTGGATATCGATATGCATCTGGATGTCGGCCACACGCCAGATGGCATGTTCATACATCAAGTGCGCGATCTCACCGAAAAATACAAACGCGGCGGGCGCGTGGTGGTCGGTCACATGGCCAAGCTTTCGCTGCTGCCGCCAGCCGAGGTGGCGAAGCTCGCGCGCCGATTGGCGGATGCGGGCATCGCGGTGACGGTGTTGCCGGCGACCGATTTATTCCTCATGGGGCGCGATCAGGATCACAGCGTGCGGCGCGGCGTCGCCGATGCGAACCTGCTGGTCGAGCACGGCGTGAATTGCTCGCTGTCGTCGAACAACATCCTCAACCCGGCCACGCCGTATGGCGATTGCTCGCTGATACGCATGGCGAATATGTACGCGAACGTGATTCAGCTCGACCGCCCGGCCGAGTTGCGCGAATGTTTCAACATGCTGACCGAGCGCTCGGCCCGAGTGCTCAACCTGAAGGACTATGGATTTGCGATTGGCAATCCGGCGGATGTGGTAATTCTTAATGCCCAAACACCGGAGCAGGCCATCGCTGAAATCTCACGCCCGGTTGCGGCATTCAAGAATGGCAGGCAGACCGTGAAATGGCATGCGCCGGAGTTGTTGCGGCCCTGAATTTACAATTGCGCGTTACTCCACCGCCTGCATCCGCAACAACCGCGCCGCTTCCTCCGCGCGCATCTGCGATCTCGCGCAGGATGCTGTCCATATCTACCGGCCCCAGCTCGCGCTCGAAGCGCCCGGTGAGCACTACGTCGGTGTCGAGTGCGCCGCGCTGATACAAATCCCAAATCTCGGGGCCAAAGTCGGTGTGCAACAACTCGGGTGCGAAGCGTCCGAAGAAATCACGCAGGTTCACTACGTCGCGCAGCAGCATGCGTTGTGCGTGGTTGTTGCCCGCGGCATCCACCGCCTGCGGCAAGTCGATAATGACGGGGCCGTGCGCACCGAGCAGGATATTGAATTCAGACAAATCGCCGTGCACCACGCCCGCGCATAACATGTGCACCACTTGCAACAACAGCATGGCGTGATGTGCGCGAGCTGATTCGGGGGTGAACTCAACATCGTTGAGCCGTGGCGCGGCATCGCCGTTTTCGTCAGTGACGAGTTCCATCAACAACACGCCATCGAGAAAATTATGCGGCGCGGGCACGCGCACGCCGGCCGCGGCCAAACGATACAGCGCATCCACTTCGGCGCTCTGCCACGCGGCCTCTTGCGCCTCGCGCCCATAACGCGTGCCCTTGGCCATCGCGCGTGCCTTGCGGCTGTTTTTGGTTTTGCGGTTTTCGGTGTAATCGACGGCTTGGCGAAAGCTGCGCTGCGTGGCCTCTTTGTAGACCTTGGCGCACAGCGTGGCGCCGCCGCTGCGTACCACGTAGACGGCGGCTTCCTTGCCGCTCATCAGTTGCAGCA
>CAMDLH010000071.1 GCA_945901405.1 Bordetella parapertussis
ATGCCAGCATGCCAAATAGGGCGCACCGTAACCCCCTGTTTTGCAAAGGGAAATCTTGGTCAAGTTTCGTGATGGCGTTCTCCCCACAAACCTCGTCTAATTTGACCAAAAATCGCGTAATTTCCATCAAGATCGGTGACCGTGCTCACCACATCGCCGCGCTCACCGGGCTGGATGTGCACACCATCGCCAAGGGCAGATCCGAATTGCTTGCGCACGATGTGCGCCTCGAGCGCATTCGGCGCCCTGGCGCCGGCCGTCCACGGCTGGAAAAAAAACACCACAAGTCATCGACGCGATCCAAAAGCTAATGGAGCACCACACTGCGGGCGATCCCATCAACGGCCTGAAATGGACACGCAAGACGACTCTGAAGATTAGTGGTGAATTGCGTAAGGCCGGCATTGGGGTGTCGCCCAAGACCGTCGCACGCTTGCTCAGGGGCTTGAAATTCTCCCTGCGTGTCAATCACAAGAAGGTCGCGGGCACATCCAGCCCCTTTCGAAATCAGCAGTTTGAATACATCAACCGCATGCGCCGGCGTTTCCAGCGCCAAAGCGCCCCGGCCATCAGCATCGACACCAAGAAGCGCGAGTTGGTCGGACGCTTCAAGAATGCGGGTGCAACCTGGGAAACCACCCCAGCGCTGGTCAATGACCACGATTTCAGGAGCCTTGCGCAGGGCGTCGCCATCCCGTGGGGACTCTACGACACCCAAGCCAATCGCGGGCATGTCTACATTGGCACTTCTCACGACACGCCCGCATTCTCGGTCACGGCCCTTGCGCAATGGTGGAGCCGTTCAGGCCGCAGATGCTACCCCCACACCAAGCGTCTGCTCATCCTCGCCGACTCTGGCGGCAGTAATGGGGCCCGCACGCGGGCCTGGAAATATGAGCTACAGACCCGTGTCTGCAATCGTTTCGGGCTCATGCTCAGCGTCTGTCATTACCCGCCAGGGACTTCCAAGTGGAATCCTATCGAGCATCGCCTGTTCAGCGAAATCAGCAAGAACTGGGCTGGCCAACCTCTTGAGACCTACGAGACCGTGCTCAACTTTATTCGCACCACGAAAACCCTGACCGGTCTCGTCGTCAATGCCACGATGCTCGCCGGCGACTATCCGACAGGTATTAAAATATCCAACGCGCAGATGGACGAGGTGAACCTACGCCCGCACAAGCTCCTACCCATGTGGAACTACACTCTCGTTCCCGCACGGCCAAAAATGTGAAATTATTTTTGCGCGGATACTAAGCGGCAACAATCTAAACTTCTGCAATTTGCCGTAAGCCGCCCCCCCAATTACAGCCCATAAACCTGCACATCAGAGGCAGCACCCGATTACCGCACATCAAGCCCCTAAACCTCAAACCGCAAACTCATCCATAAACTCCCACACCGCCGTCCGCGCAAACCGCTCGTGATCCAGGCACAGCGCGAGCAACGTCTGCTGCCTGCCCGCATCAAACCGCCGCCCGAGGTTTCGTTGTAACTTATTGATTAATAATGATATTCCGTCCTTGCGCCGCGCGGGGTGGCCGGCGGGATTTTCAGTTTCGACAAGACCGCTGCTCGTGCCATCTTTAAATACAATCTCGATGCCGCTCGGGTTCGCGCGCAGCTTCGCATCAAGGTAACGCGCGGTGTATTGCGGCTCCTCGCGCACGCTCATCAGCGCGCGCAATTGATCAATGCGCGGGTTCTCTGCGGCTTCGTCTTCATAGTCGGTCGAATTCAGTTCGCCATTCATCAGCATCACCGCCACCGCGTATTGCAAACAGTGATCGCGGTCGGCGGGGTTGCGCAGCGCGCCGGTCTTGTTGATGGTCTCCATGGTGCGCGCGTGGGTGGCGATGCGAATTTCCTTGATGTCATCCAATCGCCCGCGTACTTTTTCAGAGAGCTTCAACGCACATTCCACCGCCGACTGCGCGTGTATCACCGCCGGCCCGACGAGCTTGAACACCACGTTCTTCATAACGTGCGTGCCGAACTCGCCGCCGCGTTTGAACTCGGTGCCGTTGAGTCGCGTTTTGTTCAAGCCCCATTTCGGATGGCTCAACACCTGCGGATAACCTGGCTCGCCCTTAATCGCCATCAGCGCGATGCGCACCGCGTGACTCGCCGATTCCGCCGCCGCCCAGCTTTTACGCGGGCCGGTGTTGGTGCCAAAGCGATGCACGCACATCGGCGGATCGAAACACGCGAGTGATGTCGCGGCCATGATCTGCGCGCGCGTGCCGCCTAGCAGCTTGGTAACGACAGCCGCGCAAGCGATCTCCACCAGAAACACATGGTCGATGCCATGCGGATTCAGATTCAAGCCCATACCGAGCACGCCCTGCAGCTCGTGCGCCTTCACCATCGCTTCGAGCACGGACTTCATCGTCAGCGGCGCTTTGCCTTCGGCAACGCGCGCGCGGCTCAGATAATCGGCCACCGCGAGTATCGCACCCACGTCGTCCGACGGATGCGTGGTCTGCGCCGCCACCCAGGTGTCGCTGAAATCCGTCCAGCGCACCATGGCGCCGATGTTGAACGCCGCTGTCGCCGGGTCGAGTTGATACGCCGTGCCCGGCACGCGCGCGCCGCTGGCCATCGTCGCCCCCGGCGCAACCGGCCCCAGCAGCCGCGTGCATGCTTCGTATTCAAGCGCCTCGAACGCGCACGCCATGCTGTCGATCAGGCAGTAACGCGCGATCTCCAGCGCGTGTTCGCTGCGTATCGTGTAACTGTCTACGTAATCCGCGATTTCGATTAGTAGCGGGTCGTATGGAATTGCCTGGATAGTGGTTGTCATTTGAATTTGAATTTGATTGAGGCCTCTCGAATACTACGCCCTGTTTTCTTGTGTATATTCCATCATTCAGGCTGAATCAAGCAAGCCGTCACATCGTGAAAGGAACCAACATGGGCGCAACCTCGGCCATCGCCAATTTCATCATCAACACCTCCGCGCGTGATTTCCCGGCTGATGCAGTCGAGAAATCCAAGAAGGTCATCGCCGACACCTATGCCGTGCTGCTCGCGGGCGTGAGTTCCGAAGTCGCCGAGCCGATGATGCGCTACGTCGAATTGGCGCGCGAATCGGGTGCGTCTCCCATTCTCGGCACCGGCGTCACCGCCACCGCCGAAACCGCCGCGCTGGTGAGTGGCGCGTACGGCCACGCGCTCGACTACGACGATGTGTTGTCGATGATGCCCGCGCATCCCAGCGTGGTAATCCTCGCGGCGGTGCTTGCCGATCTCAATGGCACACCGGTGTCCGGCAGAGAAATGCTTGACGCCTACATCATCGGCGTCGAGGTCGGCGGCAAGATCGGTGTCGGCATGACCAACGATCACTACAAACGCGGCTTTCACGCCACCGGAACACTCGCCTTATTCTCGGCAGTGGCGGCGCTTGCGAAACTCAACAAACTCGACACCGCCACCACCGAGCAGGCATTCGGCATCGCCGCGTCGATGTCGAGCGGCCTGCGGCGTAATTTCGGCACCATGGTGAAGCCGCTGCACAGCGGCATCGCCGCGCGCAGCGCGTTGACCGCCGTGCGTCTTGCGAAGTGCGGCTTCACCGCCGCGCGCGACATCATGGAAGCGAAGGCCGGGTTTTTCTCCACCTACGGCGTGGCCGAATCCGACCCCGAAGTCACCGTGCGCGGGTTGGGCAGACCATTCGTGGTGTCCGACCCCGGCATCGCGATCAAGAAATTCCCCTGCTGCTACGCCACGCACCGCGCAATGGATGGCGTGTTGACACTGCGCGAGCGGCTGGGCTTTGATGCATCCTCAATTGAAAAAGTCACCTGCAAAATGCCGCCCGGCGGCATGAGCGTGCTGATCTACCCGCGCCCGGTGACCGGACTCGAAGGTAAATTCAGCCTGCCGTACTGCATCGCCGCCGCGGTGCTCGATGGAAAATTTTCGTTGTGGAGTTTTGGCGATGAAGCGGTACGGCGCAAAGAGATCGCCGCGCTTTACGAAAAAATCGACGCCATCGAACATGATTCCAGCCGTGGTGATGATCCGCACTTCGAGAAGAAGAGTTCCGGCAGCCGCGGCTTCGTGCAGGTCGAAGTCAAGCTGCGCGATGGGCGCACGGATCACATACGCGTCGACCGCGCGCCGGGCGCGCCCTCGCGCGAGCTCACGTGGGACGACATGCGCGCCAAATTCATGGATTGCGCGAAGCAGGCGCCGCGTATCGCGACCGCCGATGCAAGCAACGCGTTCGTCGCCATTACAAAACTGGAAACGCTCGCTGACATCCGTTCGATCAGCGCCAAACTGCACTGAGATCATCATGCAAATCACTCACGGTTTCGCCGGCCAGTGGATGACCACCTTCGGTCTGATGACGCTCGAACAACGCGGCTCCAAATTCATCGGCGCCTATCACTATGGCAATACCGACGGCCGCCTCGAAGGTACCTTCAGCGGCAACATCCTGCGCTTTCAGTATCAGGAGCCGAACGAGCAGGGCGAAGGTCAATTTCATTTGCTGCGCGCCGGCAGATTCAGCGGTAGTTACTCCGTCGCGGGCGACACGCGCGTGCGGCGCTGGGAAGGCGAGCGCGGCTGGGACGGCATTTGGGAATCCGACTTTGGCCGCATGCGTCTGATGCATGAAGCAGATCGCGTGTACGGTTCGTACGAAGGCGCAGGTCCGTCAGCGATCGAGGGCCGCGACAACAATGGGCGGCTTGAATTTCGCTATCGCGAGCCGCGTGTTTCGGGCGAGGGGCATTTTGAACTCACCGACGACGGCTATATGTTCGCGGGCGAATGGCGGCCAACCGGTACACAAGGTACCGAAGAATGGAAGCCATGGCGTGGTGGCCGCGTGCAGCCAGAGCGCGGCGTGACGTGGCTCCTGGTGCTTGAAGCGCACTGGCAGCGCAGCATCGCGGAGAACGAATACGCTTTCGGCAACATGCTGCGCGAAGTGTTCGCGCGCCTGCCCAATGTGCGCGTGCGCCAGAGATTTTTTCACGACGCAGAGGGACTTGATCACTGGTGCCGCGAGCTGCTCTACATCGCCGAGCCGGCGATCCTGATGATCGCCAGCCATGGCGTGGCGGACGGTTTAAGCGTGCACGGCGAAGTCATCAACACCACGCGCGTGCTCGACAGCGTGCGCGACGCGGGCAATCTGAAGCTGCTGCATTTTTCATCCTGCCTCGTGGGGCTGGACGGCCAGCGCGCGTTGACCAAACAACCGTTTCCGGTGTCGGGTTACACCACCAGTGTCGATTGGGGCGCGAGCGCAATGCTCGAATTTACCTATCTTGATTTGATGCTGCATCGCGGCCTTGAACCTGCCGACGCGGCGGCAACATTGCCCAGGCTCGTTACCTACGCAGGCGATACGGTACCGGATGATTCACCCTACCGCGCGGCAGGCTTCCGCTTCTTTCCGGCAAGCACCCTGGCGTAGTAACGTAGGGCACAATCGAAGCGAAGCGCATTGCGCCGGACGGTGCTTGCAATCGCGCTAATTTACGTACGACAACACATCGCCCGGCGCTATTGCACCTCGATCTTCTTTGCCGCGACGATTTTTTTCCATTTCTCGATTTCGGCGGCAATGTGGCGGCCGAATTCATCGGGCGCGGTGGGGGTCACCGCGCCACCCAGGTCGGTGAAGCGCTTGCGAATATCCGGCTCGTCCAGGATCGAGCGCATCTCGCGGTTTAGTTTGGCGATGATCGCGGTCGGCGTGCCGCGCGGCGCGCCAAAGCCGGAGAAGGACGTCACTTCGTAGCCGGGCAGCGTCTGCGCCACGGTGGGCACGTTGGGCAACTGCGGCGAACGCTCGCGTGAGGTGACCGCGAGCGCACGCATCCTGCCCGCCTGCACGTGCGGATACGCACCGGTCAGCGTCTCGAACACCACGTCGAGGCGGCCGCTGACAAGCTCAACCATCAATTCCGCGCCGCCCTTGAACGGCACGTGCGTCATCTCCGTGCCCGCCTGCGCGTTGAACAACTCCGTCGCCAGATGAAACACCGAGCCGATGCCAACCGTGCCGTAGTTCAACTTGCCCGGCGATTTTTTAGCGATGGCGATCAAATCGCCGATAGACTGCGCGCGTGCATCGGGCCTCACGACGACGGCAAACGGGTAAGTCACCGCATTGGTGATCCAGGCAAAATCGCGCGCCGGATCGAACGGTAGTTTCTTGAACACCGCCGCCTGCGTGCTGAAGGCGCCGCTCACCAAGAGCAGCGTGTGGCCGTCGGGCGTGGCCTTCGCCACGGTGTCGCTGCCAATCATGCTGCCAGCACCCGGACGATTCTCGACAACCACGGTTTGACCGAAGCGCTCGGTAAGCCTTTGCGCCACCGCGCGCGAGATGATGTCGGTGTTGCCGCCGGCCGGAAAACCGACAACAATGCGCACCGGGCGCGATGGATAGTCCTTGGCGGCATCCGCGGCATGTTTACCCTGTTCACCCTGCGCACCTTCCGCCGCCGTTACGGCAATCGCAAGTAGCGCGAGCGCGCTTGCCACAAGAGCGGTCAATACGGACGTCATTGGATCGGCTCCCCCTGAAAAACGCGCCGCGCGCACTCCACGTTCGGCGTTTACCTGTAATTGTTGCTGCCGGCCATAGTGTAGCGTGCCGCGCAAAGGCCCAACGGATGCACTTTTCCATCACTGGCGCGATGCAAAAACTTACTTTAAAAAACAAATACTTAATTAACAAAGCGGCTTGAGTTCACCCAGTATCGTCGGAATCAATTCCGCCACGGTCGGATGAATATGCACCGCGCGTTGCAGCACGGTGTAGGGCGCTTTTGCGTACATCAGATCGAGTATGCAGTGGATCGCCTCGTCGCCGCCGACGCCGAGGATAGCCGCGCCGAGTATCTCTTTGGAGTCGGCATCGACGGTGATTTTCATGAAGCCCTGTGTTTCGCCTTTTTCGACCGCGCGGCCCACGCGCGTCATCGGGCGTTTGCCGGTCAATGCACGGCGGCCGGATTTGCGTATCTCGGTGTCGGTCAGCCCCACGCGCGCCAGCGGCGGATCGACGAATAGGCCGTATGCCGTCAATCGATCATCCACCGAGCGCGAGTCTCCGTTGAGCAGATTGTCGGCGACTATTTCGTAATCGTTGTATGAGGTATGCGTGAAAGCACCGCGCCCGTTGCAATCGCCGATGGCCCAGATGCGCGGCACGCTGGTGCGCAATTGCGCATCAACCGTGATGTAGCCGCGCGCATCGGTTTTAACGCCGGCGCGCTCCAGGCCGAGATCGTCCGTGTTCGGAATGCGCCCCACCGCCATCAAGAGATGCGATCCTTCCACCACGCGCGCGCCGGTGGCGCAGTCGAGTTTGACCGCCACGCGTTCGCCGCGCTCGCCGCGCTTCTCGACCGTCATGCACTCGGCGCCGGTTTCGATCACAACGCCCTCGTTGGTCAGAATGTCGAGCACGCCCTGTGAAACTTCGGGGTCTTCGCGGCCTATGATCTGCGGCGATTTTTCGATGACGGTGACGCGCGCGCCGAAGCGCCGGTAAATCTGGCCGAACTCAAGGCCGATGTAACTGCCGCCGATGATCAGCAGATGCTCGGGCAAAAAATCCACATCCATGATGGTCGAATTCGTCAGATACGGCACCTGATTCAGCCCCGGCATCGGCGGCACAAAGGCGCGTCCGCCGACGTTGATGAAAAATTCATCCGCTTCGATGATCTCGCCATTCACCGTGATCGAACCCGGCGATTCGAATCGCGCATGCCCCTCGATCACCGTCAGGTTGATAACGCCCTTCAACCATTTTTCGACATTCTGGCTGGCGCGTCCGGCGACTTCGTCCTTGCGCGCCTTGACGCGTTTCATGTCGATGCGCACCGGACTATCGAGCATCACGCCATATTCGGCGGAGCGGCGCGCAAGATGCGCGGCATACGCGCTCGCCACCAGCGTCTTGGTTGGAATGCAGCCATTGTTGACACAGGTGCCGCCAAAACGCTTGCGCTCAATGATGGCGACTTTGCGCCCCGCGGCGGCCAGCCGCGCCGCGAGCGACGGCCCCGCCTGGCCGGTGCCAATCACCACCGTATCGAAACGGCGGCTCATCACGCTGCTCCCTGAATTTCATGCACGATCACGCCGTCTATCGCGTCAACCGCGTTACGCCAGCACGCCTCGTCCAGCGTACGGCGCGTGCCGGTGTAGCCCGTCTGCCAGCGCGCATTCACGCCCGCCGGGTTGTCACGCGCGGCCCCACGTATATGCATTGACAGATCACGAACAGAATGTCCTTGTGGCGCGCAAGTATCGCCGTGCGCGTATGGATGCGCCCGAGGGACTCTCAGCAGATCATCCATAAGTTATTGTTTTATTGACGATTTTAGTCCGCGCCTTGGCGCCGGATAGTTTGATAATGCGCGCGTACTTTTCGATCTCGCGATTGATGTGCGCGGCGAATTCCGCCGGGGAGTTGCCCACCGGCTCGGCACCCTCGCGCTGCATGAAGTTTTTCATGTCCTGATGTTGCAGGCTTTTCATCGCTTCGGCGTGCAACTGGCCGATGATCGCGGGCGGCGTGCCCGCGGGCGCCCACAGCGCAAACCAGTTGTCGATATCGAAACCCGGATACATCGAATCCACCGTCGGCAGATCGGACAACACCGATGACTTGCGCTTGGTGGTCACGGCAAGGCCGCGCATTTTGCCGGCGGCGATGTACGGGCGCGCACTGGTGACCGCGGGGAAGCCGATTTCTACTTCGCCGCTCACCAACGCGAGCGTTGTACCGGCCGCGCCTTTATACGGCACGTGAGTGAACTTGACGCCGGCGAGCTGTTGCAACATTTCGCCCGCGAGGTGACTGGTGGTGCCGGTGCCGTTAGAGCCGAATGCCAGTGTGTCCTTGCGCGACTTCGCGATCTTGATCAACTCGGGCAGCGTGCGCGCTGGCACCGACGGGTGCACCACCAGCACAATCGGCGCCGAGGCGATGATGGTAATCGGCGCGAGGTCTCTTCTCAGGTCGTAGGGCATTTTTGGATACAGCGTCACATTGACCGTCGCCGAGGCGCTGCTCACAAGCAGCGTATGCCCATCGGGGGCGGCCTTCGCCACGATATCCGCGCCGATGTTGCCGCCCGCGCCAGGGCGATTTTCCACCGGCGCCGCCTGCCCCCACGCCGCGTGATACCGCGCACCCAACAGCCGTGCCAGAATATCAGTGGTTCCGCCGGGCAAGAACGGCACGATGACGCGCATCGGATGCGCCGGATAATTCTGCGCCTGCACGTGGGCGGCGCCGCTCAATGCGGCAAGCGCGGCAACGGCAATCATGGTGGTTTTCATGCGGGCTCTCCACGGTGACGCATCATAACGGCTTTACACCCGTGTCTTTCGCCAGTACCGACATTTCCTTGAGATAACCCTCGAGAAAGCGCCGGAACTCCGCTGGAGAACTCGCCACCGGCGTGTGCCCGCCCAATTCCATGGTATCGCGCATTTTCTGGCTCGCCAGCGCCTTGACGACTTCACCATGCATGCGCGCGACGATCGCCCCCGGGGTCGCGACAGGCGCAAAAATCGCGTGCCATGCCGGGTCGTAGACGAACCCGCTCATGCCGGCCTCAGACATGGTTGGCACCTCGGGCAGTCCTGACCAGCGCTTGGCCCCGCTGGTGGCGATCGCGCGCAGCCTGCCCGCCTTGATGTGCTGTACCACGGTGAGCGCGGAGGCAAACGCGAGTTGAATCTCGTTGCCGATCACCGCGGTGATCACCGGCGCGAAGCCTTTGTACGGCACGTGCACGAATTTCGTTCCAGTGCGCTTGTTGATGAGCTCGCCGAGCAGATGCTGGCTGTTGCCCACGCCGCCCGAACCATAATGGATCAGCGCGCGGCCGCTCCTCGACACCTCGATCAACTCCTTCATGTTCTGCGCAGGCACCTGCGGGTGAATCACGATGTAGTAACCGCCCGACCGCACCACCAGCGTCACGGGCACGTAATCGCGCAGGATGTCGAACGGCGGTTTCTCCATCACCAACTGGTTGTTGGCGAGCGAGTTCGAGGTGTAGATCATGGTGTAGCCATCGGGCGCGCTCTTCGCCACGATCTCGCCGCCGATGATGCCGTTAGCACCCCCGCGATTGTCGATGACGAACTGCTGCCCCATCTGGCGCGACAGTTGTTCGCCCAACGCGCGCATCACCGTATCCATGGTGCCGCCCGCGGGCTGCGGCACCACCATGCGTACCGGACGCGAGGGATAACCCTGTGCGAACGCTATAGGCGCGCCAAGCAACAGCGCAATCAGTAATCCTCTCATGATGCTCATTAACGCGCGGGCCAGCCGGGCAATTTCTTGCAGCGTTCCATCCACTTGATGATCGACGGATATTCTTCGAGCGCGACCTTGGCTTCGGGCGCGGTTTCGATGTACGGAAAACACGCAGGCTCGGCAATGGTGGGCCGGCCCAGCGCCAGCCAGTCGTTGTTTTTCAACCTTTGTTCGACGACATCCAACCCAACCTTGCCGAATTTTTGACCATCTTCGAGACTGCCCAGCGTCCAGCGTCCTTGCGACACGCCGCGCCGCGCGTATTGCAAGCCGCACTGAATCTCGGTCGCGGCAAGCGCCACCCATTGCATGACTTCGGCCATCCCTGCCGCGTCGCTGGGCAGCCATTGTTCACCGCCATGCTTGCGCGCGATGTAGGCAAGGCACGCCGCCGAATCCCAGAATACTTTGCCTTCGTCTTCCAGCGCGGGCACTTCACCGCGCGGATTTAATTTCAGAAACGCAGCACCCTTGTGCTCCTTGTTTCTGAGATCGACGATCACGACTTCGTGCGGCACTTTCATAAGTGCCAGCAGAATTTTCACCTTGTATGAATTTCCCGAGACGGCTCCAAAATAAGCTTTCATAGTGCACTCCTGTGTAAGTATTTGTTTTTAAACGATTTTATTTTCTACTTTTGCTCGCCCGCCGCCACCACATGGCGGGCAGCATCGATGTATCGCGCTTGCCGTGGCCTTCGTGTGCATGCTGATTGAGCACCTCGACCACGCGCGCGGCCACCGGCAGTGTGATGCCGCGCGCGGCCGCTTCGGCCAGCATGGTGCGCATGTCCTTGCGCACCGAATCGATGTCGAATCCCGGCGGCGAGAACTCTTTGCCGCCCATCGCCGCCGCGATATCGGCGGCGCGCTGGCGCAGCGCCGCTGTCGCGCCCGATGTATCGAGAAAAATATCCATCAGCCGCTCCGGCGCGATATCGAGCGGCTCGACCAGTGCCAGTGCCTCGCCGAACGATTGCCACCACACCTGCGTGGTGAGATTCGCCGCGAGCTTCATCATCGCGCCCGAACCCACCGGGCCGAGATGCTCGATACGCCGGCACATTTTCTCAAGCACCGGCCGCGCGCGTGCCACATCGTGCGCGTCGCCACCGATGAACGCATAGAGCTTGCCCTGCGCGGCGGGGCCAACCGTGCCGCCAACAGGGCTGTCGATCATCGCCGCGCCCCGCGCGCGAATTTTCTCCGCCAGCGCGCGTTCGGTCGCGGCATCCACCGTGCTCATCTCGACAAATAGCTTGCCGCGCACATCGTTCGCTAGCAAGCCCGTTGGCCCCAGATACACCGACTGTATCGCCGCCGCGTCGGTAAGCAGGGTGAACACGATATCCGATGATTCAGCGAGTTGCGCCGCGGTGGCGGCGGACGCCGCGCCCTTTGCCACCAATGTATCCGCCTTGCCCGGCGTGCGATTCCACACGCCCACATGAAAGCCCTGTTCGATGAGGCGCGCGGCGACGGCGCTGCCCATTCTGCCGGCGCCTGCAATGCCGATTTTCAAGTCACACCCGTGCCATCAGGCGCCGCACATGTACGGCAGCGCCTCGCCTATCGATGTATTCATCACCACGTCGGCGATATCGTCGAACTGCGTGGGCTGCGCATTGAGTATCACGATTTTTGCCCCCGCCTGCTTGGCGAGCGGCACCGCGCCCGCCACCGGATACACTTGCAGCGTGCTGCCGATGGCGAGCAGCACGTCGCATTCTTGCGCCACCTGAATCGCGCGGTCGATCACCTCGGGCACTAGCTGCTGGCCGAATGAAATCGTGTCGCTTTTCAGAATGCCGCCGCATTCCGTGCATTCCGGATCGGCCTCGCCCGCGCGCAGCCGCGTGATCACCACTTGCATGTCGTCGCGCCAGCCGCAGGTGAGACACACCACCTTGCGCATGGTGCCGTGCACCTCGATCACTTTTTCCGGCGGGATGCCCGCGTGCTGATGCAGGCCGTCGATGTTCTGCGTGATCAGCGCATGCAACTTGCCGCGCTTTTCGAGATCCACCAGCGCCAGGTGTCCGTGATTGGGCCGCGCAGTCCATGCCGGACTCGCCAGACGGTTCTGCCACGCGAGCTTGCGCACCTCCGGGTCGGACACGTAGTAGCGAATGTCGGACATTTTTTCGGCCAGCGGATTTTTCGTCCACAGGCCCTGCGGCCCGCGAAAATCCGGTATGCCCGAATCGGTGGAAATGCCCGCGCCGGTGAGCGCAACCACGCGCTCGGCGCCGGCGATCCAGCCGCGCACTTTGTCTATTGGGGTCGTCATACAAAATTGATTTCGCGGGTGTTATTGTCGCATCCTTGAAGCCGTTCGGCGCGGCTTTACATTCGATCCGCGCCGCCGTAGTGTTCACATTCCCATTCAAGGAGGTTCATTATATGGCAGCTCAGGACAAAGCCGCGATATTGGCATCGTTGCCGGTACGCCCCGACGAAAACCCGTTCGCAGTCACCATCGGCGGCTTTTACCGCCGCTGGTTCAACCTGCTGGACGACTTGCAGGCGTTGATCGACACCGTGGCCACCCTCAAGAGCACCGAGGACGAAGAGTGGGTGCCGGCCTGGAGCGCGGTTGCCGAGCGTTACGAAAACATCGCGAATGAAGCGCTCGCGCGCGGCGACCGGGTTAACGCGCGCAAATGTTTCATCGAAGCGAAAACGTTTTATTCACTGGCGAGATTCCCCGCGCCGTATCACTCCGGCTCGGCGATCTGCCCGCCCGACATGAGCGAGATCAAGGCGCGCTCGTATCAGAAATATCTCGATTGCTTTCACAAGGCCACCGCGCTACGCGACGAGGCGCAGGTTGAATTACGCATCAAGCGCGACGGCAAGGAAGCCGTCGGTTATCTCAGGTTGCCCAAGGGCGCGTCGGCGAAAAACAAAGTGCCCGCCGTACTGGTGATGTGCGGCGGCGACATGTACAAGGAAGACCGCGAAAAATACGCCGACGGCGCAACCAAGGAAGGCATGGCGGCGCTGGTGGTCGATGCACCCGGCACCGGGCAAACCACCTTCGTGCATTCGCCCGAAGCCATCGTCGCCTGGAAAGCCGCGCTCGACGCGCTGCAAGCGCGCCCTGAAATCGACGGCAACCGATTGGGCGCATTTGGTGTGAGCCGCGGCGGCCTATGGGTCATGCGGCTGGGCGCACAAGACAAACGCATCAAGGGCCTGATCTCGTGCGCACCCGGCGGCGTGGGCTACTGGGGCACCGACGAAGAACGCGCCGAAATGCGCCGCGCGGCATTCGAGCGCTACAAAACAAACTGGTTCGGCCCGCGCGGCACCAAACCCGAACCGAAAGAAATGACCGAGGAAGACCAGCGCAAGGAATTCCTGCGCTGGTCATTAAAGGATAACGGTCTGCTCGACAATCTCACCATGCCGATGTTTCTGGTCAACGGCAAGGTCGATCACCTGACGCCGATCGGCAATCTCTACATGGCGCTGGAAAGCGGGCCGCCTACCGGGCGCGTCGCACGCGTTTATCCGGATGACGGGCACATCGCCGCGCGTAATGAGCGTGAGTGGGGGCCCGCGGCTTGGAAATGGCTGGCTGGGGTTTTGATGGAGGGGATGAAGCCGAAGGTGACTGTCAAGACGCCTGCCATAGCCGCCAAGAAACGTGTTGCTGCCAAGACTGCCGGCAAATCCAAGAGTGCGGCGAATAAAGTGGTAAAGAAAGCGGTCAAGAAAAAAGTCACTAAAAAGGCGAAGAAAAAATGAGTTCTCCGATGACTGCTGCATCTGCTCCGCTGTGGGCCTGCCAGAAGGAAGGCCGCTACTACACGCGCATTCCCGTGACCAACATGCTCAACGGCGGCATGCTTGATTTGCCGCTGCATGTGGTGAGCGGCCGCCACGCCGGACCTACGCTCGGCATCATCACCAACGTTCATGGCGATGAATTTCTGCCCACCACCGCGATCCGCGAGCTGATCGCCACACTCGACACGGGCGCGCTCAAGGGGCGGCTTGCGATCATCTCCGTCGCCAATCCGCTCGCCACCGCCGGTTTCGGGCGGCTGTCCACGGAGCAGCACGGGCGCACCGATCTGTTCGAGGTGTTTCCGGGCAATACAAACGGCAATACCACGCAGATGATCGCGGCGAAGATCACCGAGCATGTCATCAACCACGCCGATGCGATGATGGATTTTCATTCGGGCGGCAGCGGCGGGCGCTTGCAGGCGCGCGTGGACTACAACGTAAAGGCGCCCGATGCAGTCAAAGCCAAGAGCCGTGAACTGGCGCTCGCCTTCGGCATGCCGTTCATACACGAGAACGACCTTACCGGCACTGCGTCGCACCACGCCAATCTCGGACGCGGCATTCCGGCGCTGAATCCGGAAATGGGGGGCTCGTACCTCGGCCCCGAAAACACCGATCTTTATCGCGGGCAGGCAATCCAGGGTCTGAAAAACGTGATGGCGGCGCTGGCGATGCTCGATGCAAAAATCGAGCGCCCCGCGAAACAGCTCGATTTCAACCAGAAGGCGCGCCATGAAATCCGCCCACGCACCAGCGGTTACCTGGAATCGAACTACGAGCACGCGGATGATCTCGGCAAGCTCATCACCAAGGGCACGAAGCTCGGCAAGGTGATCGATATCTACAGCTACGCGGTTCTGGAAGAACTGACCGCGCCGGTGGACGGGTATCTGTTCTTTTCGCGTTACTCGGGTGTGGTTGGCGCAGGCACGCAGGCATTCGCGCTGGCCGCGCAAGCCACTTCGCAGTGGGTCTCATGACACAGGCGCGGTCTTTATCGAATCATACTGAAGGAAACACCATGAAGTTCGCAAGATTTGTTTCGCCTCTCCTGGCAGCCACGGCCACGCTGGTATCGCAACCCTCACTGGCGCAAGGCAATTATCCGAACAAAAGCATCCGGCTGGTGGTCGGCTTTACCGCCGGCGGCATCTCCGATGTGCTGGCGCGCGCGCTCGGTGCGCGGCTCCTGGCGCAGATGGGACAACAGGTGGTCGTCGAAAATCGCGCTGGCGCGGGAACCACCATCGCCTCCGAGATCGTCGCCAGGTCGGCGCCCGACGGCTATACGCTGTTCCTGCAGGACATGACGACGCAGGCCATCAACGCGAGCCTTTACAAAAAGCTGCCTTACGATACGGTGAAGGACTTCACGCCGGTCACGCTGGTCGCCTCCAGCCCGTTGCTGCTGGTGGTGCATCCGTCGTTGCCGGTGAAGTCGGTGAAGGACCTGATCGCGCTGGCGAAGAGCAAGCCGGGGCAGATCGTGATTGCTTCCTCCGGCAATGGAACCATATTGCACCTTTCAGCGGAGACGCTGAAAAGCATGGCGGGCATAGACATGGTGCACGTGCCCTACAAAGGCAGTCCGCAGGCGGTGCAGGCGCTGATGGCGGGTGAAGTCGCAGTGAGTTTTTCGACCATGCCGCCGGCGGTGCCGCATGTCAAGGCCGGGCGCCTGCGCGCGCTGGGCGTGACTACGGTCAAGCGCAATGCGACCGCGCCCGATGTGCCGACGCTGATCGAAGGCGGTCTGAAAGGATTTGACGTCGTGCTCTACAGCGGCGTGCTTGGGCCCGCGGGCCTGCCCGGCGCGGTGGTCGCGAAACTCAATGCCGAACTGATCAAGGCCGTGAACACCCCCGAAGCCCGCGCCGTGTATGCGAGTCTGGGTGTGGATGCAATCACCAATACGCCCGCCGAGTTCGCGGCGCATATTGCGGCTGATATCGAAAAGCTCGGCAAGGCCGTGCGCGCATCGGGCGCGCGCGTGGACTGATTTTTCTTCGAGCAAATTCCGTCATGTCATCACTCAAGCTACCGCGCCATTCGCGTTACGATTATTCGCCGATCACCGAGCGCAAGGATTACACCTGGCCCGGCGGCAAACGGCTTGCGTTTTGCATTACCACCAACGTCGAATGTTTTGCCTTTGGCAAAGGGCGCGGCCACGACAATGCCAAGCACGGCGAGCCGCAGACGCAGCGCAATTACTCGTGGCGTGATTACGGCAATCGTGTCGGCATCTGGCGGTTTTTCGATCTGTTTGACGAACTGAAGCTGCCCGCCGCGCACAATACCAACAGCCTGCTCTACGACTATGCGCCGCAGATCTTCGACGCGATCCGCCGCCGCGGTGATGAGATCGTCGCGCACGGCCGCACCAACTCCGAGAACCTGCACGATTTCAAATGGGAAGCAGACGAAGCGCAGGCGATCCAGCAAGTCACCGAGACCTTCACCCGCAACGAGGGCCGCGCCCCCAAAGGCTGGATGGGCGCAGGTGCATACGAAAATTCGACCACCCCCGATCTATTGAAGGAGGCAGGCTATCAGTATCTGATGGACTGGCCATGCGACGACCAGCCGATCTGGATACGCACGCGCTCGGGGCCGCTGCTGTGCGTGCCGTACCCGGTCGAGATCAACGATTCACCGATGATCGTTCACCGCCAGCACAGCGCGCGCGAGTTCTGCGACATGATCGTCGATCAGTTTGACGAAATGATCGCGCAGTGCGCACGGCAGCCGCTGGTGTGCAACATCTCGATCCATCCTTATGTGCTTGGCCAGCCCTTCCGGCTGCGTCCGCTGCGCGCCGCGCTCAGGCATTGCATCGAGCACAAACTGAAAGACCGCGTCTGGTTCTGCAAGCCATGCGACATTTCCGACTATTGCCGCACACTGACGCCGGGCATAATTCCAGGAAGTTAGCCTCCCTCGCGGATTCGCCATGATCACAAAGGCGTTTGCCGATCACTACGCCCATGACTGGATCGAGTCATGGAACGTCCATAACCTCGACCGCATCCTGTCGCACTACACCGATGATTTTGAAATGTCGTCGCCTGTCATCGCGCAACTCATGAATGAACCGTCCGGCACGCTGCACGGCAAGGCTGCGATTCGCGCTTACTGGGCGAAGGCCCTTGCGCAGCGGGCTGATTTGCACTTTGAATTGGTGAATGTTTTTGCCGGTGCGAACAGCGTGACCATCGAATATCGCGGGCATCGTGGATTGAGCGCCGAGGTGTTCTGGTTTGACGCCAAGCTGAAAGTGTTTCGCGCCGCCGCACATTACGATGCGCGGTAATGGAGCCATCGCAAGATACTCACAAACTGTTGAAACCGCTGAAACAACACCCTGACCATGCCCAACTCATCGAGTATCGTTCCGCCACAACCACGCCGGCGTATCGTCACACGCCGGGTGAACGCGCACCGCTTCAGCTGGTTCGCCCTGGAGAGCGCGATCTGCTTGCTTGCCGCGATTTACTTCCACTACGAAGACTTGATTGCATAGCAGGCTGGCCCCGTATTCTGGTTTGCCGTGGTACTTGCAAGCACGACGGCCGCCTGCGCCGTGCTGGCAGGCTATTTCCGGTTAACCGAAAAGCCCGGTCAGGTTGAAATAACAGAGCAGTCGCTATTTAAACCAGACGTTATTCACATGAAATCCAGGTAACAGCGGCCACGCACAAACTATTTCACCCGCCGCAACTTCTGCAACGACCGTAAATCAGCCGGTATTGGCTGATCCGGATGCGTGGTAGGCCAATCGGTGAAGCTCACCTCGCCCACGTAGATATCGCCATGCCGATCCAGCGCCACGCCATGCGGCGCGATGAATTTGCCGGTTACGTTGCCGGGGCCATCTTGTCCGCCGAGGCGCGAGATCACCGCGCCTTTCTTGTCGACGATGCTGATGCGCGGGCCGATGTTGGGGTGCAGTCGGTTCACGCGCGCGCCGGAGCCAAGTTCGCCGATGATGAATTCGGGTTGTGCCGCGGGGTTGGCGTGATTGCAAAACAATCCGCAGGGCCGGTGCATGTTGTTCCACTGCGCTTCATACTTGCCGTCGCCATTGAAGACCTGCACGCGATGATTTTCGCGGTCGGCCACATACACCCAACCATCGCGATCAGTGACGATGTTATGCACGATGTTGAACTGGCCGGGGTCGGTGCCCGGCTCGCCCCATGATTTGATGAGCTTGCCGTCGGGCGAATACTTGTGCACCTTGGCGTTGCCGTAGCCATCCGACACGTAGATGTCGCCGGTGGGCGAGAGCGCGGTGTGCGTGCAGCGGTGAAATGGCAGGCCGCTCATGTACGGCGTGGGTTTGCCGGGCGTGCCGATCTCCATCAGGATTTTGCCCATGGTGGTGCACTTGCGCACCACGTGGCCGCCGTCGTCGGTGAGATACAGCGTGTCGTCCGCATCAATATGCAACCCATGCGCGCGCGGATACTGGCCCTCGCCCCACGAGCGCAAAAAATTGCCGTCGCGGTCGAACACCATCATCGGGTGTTCGCCGCGATTGAACACGTACACCTGATCCTTGCTGTCCACCGCTACCGCGCCCACGTCCTTGAACGACCAGCCGTCGGGCAGCTTCGCCCAGTTGTCGATGACTTCGTAACGATGCTCCCCACTGCCCAGTATGACTGACATTGCGCTTGCTCCTTTGTTGGCCTCAACCAGGATTGTAACGAACAAACGCGCCTACGCACGGTGTAAACTTGGCACGAACAACGCCTTTTAAAACGGGAGCACGCATGAGCACTACTACCACGGTAATTCTTGGCGGCGGCTTCGGCGGCATCGCGGCGGCGAACACCTTGCGCGGCCTGCTCGCGGCGGAGCATGAGATTGTTGTCGTCGATGAATCCGCGCGTTTTCACGTCGGCGCGGGCAAGACCTGGCTGATGCTGGGCGAGCGCACGTATGATCAGATATCGCAATCGCGCGAGGCGCTGCTGGCACCCGGCGTGCGTTTTGTTCAAGCGAAGATTCAGGCTATCGACATCGCCCGGCGCAGCGTCGCTTTATCCAGCGGATCACAGAGCTGGGATTATCTGGTGATAGCGCTGGGCGCCGATGTCAACGCGGCGAAGCTGCCGGGGCTGGCCGAGGCGGCGCATACGTTCTACACGGTTGAAGGCGCGCAGCGCCTGAAAACCACGCTGGAGCAATTCATCGGCGGCGACATCGCAATTTTGATACCCAAGGCGCCATTCAAATGTCCGCCCGCGCCGTACGAGGCGGCCATGCTGCTGCATCATGCGTTCGAGCGCCGCGGCCTCGCGGGCAAGGTGCGTCTCGCGATCTACACCGTGGAGGGCGCGCCGATGGCGACGGCGGGGCCGGCGATGGGGCAATACATCAAGGACGAGTTGGCTAAACGCGGCATCGCGTATCACACGCTGAAAAACACCAGGCAGGTGGACGGCGCCGGGCGGCGCGTGTTGTTTGAAGACGGCAGCGAAGCCAAGTACGATCTGCTGGTCGCGGTGCCGCCGCACGAAGCGCCGCAGGTGGTGCGTGATGCGCAACTCACCAATCAATCTGGCTGGATACCCGCCGATCCGAAGACGTTGCAGGCGAAGCAGCCGTCCGGCGTGAGCAATGTTTACGCGATAGGCGATGTCGCGGTGATGCCGCTGCCCGGCCGCTACAAGCCGGACATGGCGTTGTCGTTGCCCAAGGCGGGCGTATTCGCCGAGGGGCATGGCCGCGCCGCCGCGCACGACATCGCCGCCAAAATCCTTGGCCGCCCGACCGATGCCGCTTTCGACGGCAAGGGTTATTGTTATCTTGAAACAGGCGCCGAGCGCGCGGTCAAGGCCGAAGGATCGTTTTTTGAAATGCCGCACCCGGTAATGGCAAAGCAGGTTGCCGACGAAGCGCAGTATCGCGACAAGCTGCAATGGGTCGAGCGGATGTTGCGGCCTGCGCGGTAACCACATCACAGCGTAAGAGAAACGATGCCCGGCAAACCACACTGTGTTGTCACGGCGGCATTGATGGCGGTGTTGTCCTGCCCGCTGGTTGCACGGGGCGCTGACGCGATCAAGGCGTATCCCAATCGCGCGGTGCGTATCGTCAACCCCTCGTCGTCCGGCGGTGGCGGCGATGTCGTGGCGCGCATCATCGCGCAGCAACTTTCCAAAACCCTGGGCCAGAATTTCATCAATGACAGCCGCCCCGGCGCGGCGAACATCATCGCCACCGAGATCGCGGCCAAGTCGCCGCCGGACGGTTACACGCTACTGCTCGGCACCGGCGGCACTTTTGTCACCAATCCGCTTTTCTACGCGCGGCTGCCGTACAGCATCAGGGATTTCGAGCCGATCAGCCTCATCTGCGAGGCCGCGCTCATCCTGACCGTGCACCCCTCGGTGCCCGCCACGAAAATTCCGGAGTTGGTGACGCTCGCGAAGGCGCGCCCGGGCCAGATTGCCTTTGCATCGTTCGGTAACGGAAGTTCTTCGCATCTTGCCGGCGAGATGTTTCAGCAGATGACCAAAACGAAACTCGTGCATGTGCCGTACAAGGGCAGCGCCCCCGGCATGGCGGATCTGGTCGCAGGACATATCAGCATGGCGTTCGACACGGCGCTCGCGTCCGTGCCGCACATACAATCCAAACGCATACGCGCTCTGGGCGTCGCCGCGCCGAAACGCCTGACCACGATCGCCGATATTCCAACCATGGCGGAAGCCGGCCTCGGCAGTTTTGAAATCAGCGGCTGGTACGGTTTGCTCGCGCCGGCTGGCACCGCGCGCGAGATCATCACCACGCTGCACGCCGAGATCATCAGGGCACTGAAGCAACCAGACGTTCAGCAGCGCATCGCAGGACTGGGTGCGGAGATCATCGGCAATACCCCGCGGGAATTCACCGCACAGATCGAGAGCGAGCGCGAGAGGCTTGGGAAAGTCGCGAAAGCCGCCGGCATCAAGGCTGAATAGACACGTTCGCGCCGTTTAGTGCGCATAGAGCCGGGGCGAGCTCCTTTTGCTTGGGATTGAGCGCACTGCGCTCGATAACCAACCCTAGCCCCGGCATGGACGCGAAGTGGTTGCCTGATTCAAGCATTCCACCCGCCCCAAACATCAACGGCGGCTCGACTACATCGTGTGTAAGCAGATGTGTGCCGAATGCGCCCTCTTGCGCAATCACGATATCCCGTGCGGCGCGGGCCACGGTGAGCGCGGCGCGCGTGAGCACGCTGGTTTCGCCGACGTGCGCGCCGATGATGAGTTTGAATCCGCGTCGGCGCGCTTCGTCCACCAGTGCGAGCGAGCGCACCACGCCGCCCATTTTGGAGACGCGCAGGTTGATGATCCAGTGCGCCGCGTCTTCGGCAAATGCTTCAAGCTGATCCAAGGCAGCCAGACTTTCGTCGAGAATGATGTGTGTATCGAGCGCGTGTGCGATGCGGTGCATGCCGGCGTGATCACCCGCGCGCAGCGGCTCCTCGATTGCGTGAAAGCGAAAGCCCGATGCATCCAGTGCGCGTATTGCTTCATTAGCATCAGCCCACAAATTGTTGGCGTCAGCGCGCACGTTGTTTGTCGTCAACCCCGCTTCACGGAGCAGGCGGGCTTTTTCACGCTCGCGCGTGGCGTCTGCGGAGAGTTTCATCTTGAAATCCCGAAACCCGGCCTTGAGGTAACGCTCCAACTGCGCGGCGAACACTTGCGGCGCGGCGTCGCCAAGCACTGCCGTATATTGAAAGCGGCCCGATAGCGGCGGCACGTCAAGCAGCTCTTCCAGCGGTTTGCCTTGCGCCTTGCCCATGGCGTCGAGCAGCGCCAGCTCTACCGCGCACCACGCGGCGGGGTTGCGATCAATTAACTTTTGATTTCCAGCCACCCATTGCACCAAGGTCGCGATGTCGCATATCGACTTGCGCCACTCGCCGCGATGCGCTTCAATAAAAGCCTGGGCAGACACCACGCTTTCTCCGGTGACGTATGCGCGCGGACAGCCTTCGCCGTGGCCAGTTACCCCATCGCTCGAACGAACTTCCACCCATACCGCTTGCGTGCCGGCGCGCGCGGCGGAGGCGTGGCTGAATGCCGCCTTGAATGGAATTTCAAGCTCGCGGACAGTGAGTGATTCTATTTTCATGCGCGGCTGTGTTCGATGTGAGCGGCGAAATCAAACGCGACATCCCTGGCATAGGCCAGCGCGGGCGCCTTGAATTGCCCCTCGCGCTGGCCGCGCGCGACACAATGCCGTTTGTAGGCTTCACCCGCATCGGCCGCGAGCCAGTGCGCGCGCGGCGCGGCGAGTCTGCCGCTCTCGCGCTTGGCGGCATATTCGATGTTGAGCGCGCTTAAGCGCGCATCCACCGCATGCGCGAGCCGCTGGGCATCAAGCGGCGGCGCTTCACCCGGCTCGACATAAAGCGTGTAACCACCGGCCATCTCGTCGGCCAGCATCATCACAAATCGCGTGGTGCAAGCGGCCTCATCCATCGCGCCGCGCACCGCCGCAAGCACCTGCGACTCATACAGCTTTTCTCCAGTGAGATTGGTGACGCCGCGGCCCTTTTGCATGAATTGCAGCAGCGGCGCGCGGTGCAAAAAGCCGCGCACGCGCACGATGTCGTTAATGAAATAGCGGTACAGCCCCGACGGCGTGCTAACGATGATGTAGTAATCGACGCCCTTTCTGATGCGATCCAGCGTCAGAAATTCGCGTTCGCCGCGATCCCACTTGTCACGCTCGATGAACTCGAAGTAATGCGTATCCAGCGTGGGCAGACCGCTGCCGGCGCGCCGGCCGATGCTGATAGTGGCGCGAAATTCGCTCGACAGATAACCCAGTTCAAGCACGCGTGTCTGCGGCGACAATTCGCGCTTGAGCGCGCCGGCGGCGACTCCGGCGCTGGCACAGGTCCACGTCACCACCAGCTTAAGCGCCGGGAAGATATCTGCGAGCCGTGGCGCGCGAAGTAACGCAATGCACGCCAATGCATCCGCGCGTTGCGCGCAGGGGCCGAGGCGGCCTTCGATCACGGGCCGCACGTCGGCGGGCACCTTGTCCGCTAGAAAGAAGCCGCCATGCCGCAGATCGTTGATGAGCGCGCTCTGGTTTTCGCGATAGAGCTTGATCAGCGCCAGCGCGGTGGTCGGATTCGCCGTGCCGAAGTAAGTGATGTCGGGCCGCGCCAGTGCCAGCCGCAGAATTAAAAGATATTTCAATCGGCTGTCTTCGATGGCCAGCACTGGTGCTGGCACGAAAAACTTGCGTTGCAGCAGCGGCGAAGTGGCGCCCGCGACAATGCCCGAAGCCGAGCCAAACGGCATGCCGTTCGCCAGCGTGCCCTCGCGCGCGGGGCTGACGATGGCGAGGATGCCGCCGTCGAATGCGCGCGGGCACTGGCGATGCTGATACGCCACCGCCGTGCGATGAATGCGCCGCAACGCATTCAAGTGCGAAGCCGTCAGCGGCACGTCTTTTGGTTTGCCGGTGCTGCCGCTGGTGCGGGCATAGTGCAGCGGCTGTTCGATAGTGAGCGCGCGGCCGGGCGGGCTTTTGATGTCGGCTTCAACAAAGCAGCGCAGCGCTTCGAAATCGCTCACCGGCACGTGCCGCGCATATGTCTCGGGCGTGTCGATTTCGCCGAAGCCATGTTGACGGCCAAACACGGTGTCACGATTCTCGCGCAGCATGCGCGCCAGCAGCGCACGCTGCACGCGCATGGGGTCGCGCAGCGCGCGTGCGATGCGCCGGCCTTGCACGAGCCGCGTGACACGCAGTGCGGCGTGCACCAGTGCATCGGTAATTGCGCCACTCGTAGCACTCCCGCGAAAAGGCGCGGCCATCTGCGCGAGAAAACCGCGCGGGTAACTGCGATCCAGAATGCCGATCTCGGCGGGCGCGCCACCGGCGGGCAGATGCCGCGTGCCGAACACGATGTCCCACACGATCGTGATGTTGCTGAAGTTGCACGCGGCGGTTTGCGGATCGCGCGCGTGATGCCAGCGATGAAGCTCTGCCGTGGCGAACACATGGTTGAGCACGCCGTGGCGCAACTTCAAGTTACTGTGCTGCAAAAAGCCATTCACCGAATACAGCACAAAGTAACCCGCGATCACTTCCGGCGCAACGCCCAGCGCCAGAAAGATCAGGCTGTCGAGACAAAAGTGCAGCGATTTCTCCAGCGGATGAAAACGTCCGACGTTCAGCGCATAAAGAATCTCCGGCGAGTGGTGCACCTCGTGCAGCCGCCACAACGGCGTGAACCGATGGCAGGCGCGGTGCAGCCAGTAGCGCATGAAATCAACACTCAGCACCATCAGCACGATCTGCGCCGGGAGCGCCCACGCGTGGGGCCACACGCTGGCCGCAACAGTGGCGTGTCGCCAATCGGCAAGTGCCAGCACCGCCAACACCATCAAGAGCTTCGGCAGTAACACCTGCACCAACGCCATGAACGCGGCATCGGCGGCAATATCAGCGCCGCGCGGCCGCCAATCAGCACGTTCAGGAAACCAGTATTCGAGCGCAAATATAAGCAACGCAGCCGTCACCACTGGCGCGTAGGCCGCGAACGCCAGCGGCACAGCGGCGGACAACATTGCGGCAAACGCCGCAACCGCCGCCAGTATCAGCAGCGGATGCCACAGATACGGCAACACGGGCGCGAGTCCGGCGAACGCAGCACTCGCGCCGGGAACTAGAATTGAAATCGAATGACGGTTCATGGCGCGAGTGTGCGCACTCATACGCCGTCAGACCATCAAAATTCCGAAAGTCACACAGGGTAGCAATCCGGGTATCGCCTGCCGATACCGCCGGTTGCTGACGCGCGGCGTTACAACAACGCCGGCAGCGCCGCTATGCTCTCGATCAGATGCGTATGCGGCTCGCGCTCAAGTTGCGCGCGCGCGTGCGCACCCGACAACACGCCCACGCTCACGCCCACGCACGCGTTGTGCGCCGCCTGCAAGTCGGAGACCGTGTCGCCCACGTTCAGCACTTGCCGCACGTCGAAGGTGTCGGTCAACTCCATCGCGCGGTAAATCATGAACGGCGCGGGGCGGCCCTGCTTCACGTCGTCGCCGCAGATCACGGCGTCGGCTTTTTCACGCCAGCCCAGCGCATCGAGCAGGATTTCGGTGATGTCGCGGTCAAAGCCGGTATTGAGCGCGAGTTTTATGTTGTTGTCGCGCAGCCATGCAAACGCCTGCATTGCACCATCTATAGGCTTGGCTTCGCGCGTGAACACACGCTGCAAGTGTGATTTGAACGAGGCGTACACCGCTTCGACGCGCGCGGGGTCGGCGTTGTTGTAGCGCCGCGCCACCAGTGTGGCAATCGCTTCGCGCTTGGATGCGCCGCGCACCGCGTTGATCTGCTCCGCCGAGGCTTCGACGCCATGCTCGGCCAGCGCCGCCGTGAACGCGCGCGCCACTTCACCGGTGTCCTGCACCGTGGTGCCCGCCATGTCGGAGACTACGAGTTTGATAGTAGACATATATAAGTATTTGTTTTAATTGATATTTTTACTATATCAGAAAACTCATCAAATCACGATTAAATTGCTCGGCGCGCGTTTTGGTGAACGAATGCCCGCCGCCCTCGCTCATGATGAGTTTTGCGCCGGGGATCGCTTGCGCCAGCGCGCGCGAAAAATAACTCGGCGTGATGAAGTCGCTATCGCTGCCCATCACTAGCGTCGGCGATTTGATGCTCGCCAGCCCGGCGCGGCGGTCAAACGCGAGCAGCGCGTTGATGCGGCCCACCGACACTTCCACCGGTGATGATTTTGTCGGCGCGCGCGAACGTTCTTCCTCGATCTCGGCGTCGTGCGCGTTCACATAATCGGGCGAATACAAAAACAGCGGATGAAATTGCGCATGCACATCGGGGCCGGCGGTCTTGTAAAGATCGCGCCGCGCGTGGAAGAGTCGCCGAAACCACGGATCGCAATGCGTCCAGGTGCTGCACAATGCGAGCCTGGCGACGCGCTCGGGATGCACAATCGCCAGCGTCTGCCCGATGGCCCCGCCGGTGGACATGCCGACGATATGCGCGCGCTCGATCTTAAGCGCATCCATCAAGGCTATCGTTTCCTCCGCCATTTGATCGACCGAGAATTCGCGTTGCAACTGATCGCTTTGCCCGGTGCCGCGCTGATCGTACGCCACCACGCGAAAGTGTTTCGAGAACACCGGGATCTGCGGCGCCCAATAGCGGCCCACGCCGTTCAGGCCGCTGATGAATAGCAGCGGGTGGCCTTGGCCTGCTTCTTCGTAATGGATTTCTCCGCCTGCGACTGCTGCTTTTGGCATCATCCCTCCAGTATTCAAGCAATTGTCTGTGTAGGTTGGCGCTGAGCTTGCGAAGCCCAACACCGCAATTTTTCAGCGCACATTCGTTCTT
>CAMDLH010000072.1 GCA_945901405.1 Bordetella parapertussis
AAACAGTTGTTGCAGACCGTCACCGAGCGTTTGTTTGTGCCCAAGCCGGCCAAGTTGCTGTTCTCCCCTTAGCCCGGACACGTCCGGTCAGCCGAGAATAGACCGCCCACCCTTCCCAATCCCTGTCTAACCTGCCGCCGCCTTCCGACCTAATGGGCAGGGTAGACTGCGCTTGTCGTTCTGGCATGATGCGATTTTAATTCCACATTATGCCAAATGCTTCACGTCGGATTGTTTGTGCAACATTCGGGTTAGCAAACATCGTGTTCTTCCACTGTGTATGTAAGTAATTGTTTTTAAAGGATATTTTCTACAGCACCTCACCCGCATAATCAGCCAGTCGCGAGCGTTCGCCGCGCGTGAGCGTGATGTGGCCGCCGTGCGCCCAGCCTTTCATGCGGTCAACCACGTAGGTGATGCCCGAGCTGCCTTCGGTCAAGTAGGGCGTGTCGATCTGCGAGATGTTGCCCAGGCACACGACCTTGGTGCCGGGGCCGGCGCGCGTGATCAGCGTTTTCATTTGCTTCGGCGTGAGGTTTTGCGCTTCGTCGATAACGAGAAATTTTTTGATGAAGGTACGCCCGCGCATGAAGTTAAGCGACTTTACCTTGATGCGTGAGCGAATCAGATCGCGCGTCGCCGCGCGGCCCCATTCGCCGGCTTCATCATCCGATTTGTTGAGCACGTCGAGATTGTCTTCGAGCGCGCCCATCCAAGGATTCATTTTTTCCTCCTCGGTGCCGGGCAAAAAGCCGATGTCTTCACCCACCGGCACGGTGACGCGCGTCATGATGATTTCGCTGAAAGTCTTTTGTTCCAGCGTCTGCATCAACCCGGCGGCGAGGGTGAGCAGCGTCTTTCCGGTGCCGGCCTGGCCGAGCAGGGTGACGAAATCGATTTCCGGGTTCATCAAAAGATTCAGCGCGAAATTCTGTTCGCGATTGCGCGCATTGATGCCCCACACATTGTTGCGCTGGTGGGTGTAATCGCGCAGCGTGGTGAGGATCGCCGTTTTACCGGCGACTTCGCGCACCTGCGCATTGAATGGCTTGTCCGCGTCGAGATACACCATCTCGTTTACATGCAGGCTCGCGCACAGCGGGCCATGCACACGGTAATAGGTCGCGCCCGCCTGCTGCCAGGACTCCATGTTTTTGCCGTGCGTGTCCCAGAAATTATCCGGCAATGCGCGCTTGCCGGTGTACAGAAGATCGGTGTCTTCGAGCACCTTATCGTTGAAATAATCCTCGGCGGCAAAACCCAGCGCGCGCGCCTTGATGCGCATGTTGATGTCTTTCGACACCAAAATTACTTCGCGCTGCGGCTGCGCCTCGCGCAGATGTTTGACCACGCCGATGATTTGGTTATCTGCCTTGCCCACGGGCAGGTGGGCCGGCAGGTCGCCGTTGATCGCCTCGGTTTGCAGATAAAGCCGGCCAGCGGCGCTTTTGTCGCCGTGTGCCGCGAGGGCAATGCCTTCCGAAATGTTTGCCAGCGGGTGGTCAACCAGTTCGTCGAGATAGCGGCTGGCCTGGCGCGCATTACGCGCCACTTCCGACATGCCCTTCTTGTGATCGTCGAGTTCCTCGAGCGTCGCCATCGGGATATAGATGTCGTGCTCCTGAAAGCGGAACAGACACGTCGGATCGTGCATCAGCACGTTGGTGTCGAGCACGAAGAGCTTCGTCACCGAAGGGAAACGTGCGACGTTGGACGTGCGGGAGGGAACGGCGGCGACAGGTTTGCGCGGGGACATGGCGTTGCAGTATTAAGTGTTGAATGTTGAGTGTTGAGTTGGCGCCGCACAGGTGCACGTGCAACTCAACACTAAACACTCAAAACTCAGCACTCAGCTTTGCGTTTTGAGAGAGTTGACGAATTCAAGCACCTCCTGTGGATGGCCGGGCACTTTCACGCCACGCCATTCTCGTTTGATGATTCCCATTGCGTCGATCGCGAACGTGCTGCGTTCGATGCCGCGTACCTTTTTGCCATACATGTTTTTCATTTTGATGACATCGAAGGCCTTGCAGGCGATTTCCTCGGTGTCGGACAGCAACTCGAACGGAAAGCCCATTTTCGACTTGAAGTTCTCGTGCGCTTTCAGGCTGTCGCGCGACACGCCGTAGACCGCGCAATTCAGGCTCGCGAATTGCGGATGCAAATCGCGAAACTGCATGCCCTCGTTGGTGCAGCCGGGCGTGTTGTCTTTGGGGTAGAAGTAGAGGACGTACGGTTGGCCGCGATGGCCGGTGCTGCTGAAGGTTTTGCCGCTGGTGGCGGGGATTTCAAATTCGGGTGCGGGCTGGTCAGTCATTCTGCGGGCGGTTAAATGCCGCTTCGTGGGTTGGGGCTATGGTGCGGTAAACGCGCGGCGCGTGCAAGTGGCGTCATAAGCTATTGTTAATAAGAAGTTTTTTGATTCAACGCGATTCCAGCGTCACACACTCGCGCGCAAGCCGCGTGAATTCGGCTACATGCGTAGCCGTGAGAATGAGCCTGGGCGCGGCAGCTAGCGTCGGGTAATGCCGCGTGATGGCGCGTGTGTAGGCGGGGTCGTAGTGGCGCAGCAACAGGTCGGCAGTGAGCGCATCCCAATCGTGTGCGTGCGCCTGCGTTTTCCATTGCTCGATGCGCTCATGGCCGTGCAGCGCGGCGAGGCAATCGAGCTGCCTGCCCAGCGCATCCGGGTCGGCGAGAAAGTGTGCGTATTCCTGTTTCAGTAATTCAACGCGCAGGTTAACCGGCGCCTCGATCACCACCGGCGTGCCGGCCCACATGGCTTCGATCAGCGCTTGCGGCACGCGCAGCGCGCCAACTTTTTTGCTTTCGGATTCAACGTAAACCGGGCGCGCGCGGTCAAATCCGCGCAGCGCATGCCAGATCAAACTCTCGAACAGTTTTTGCGGCGGCTGCGGCTCGTTGGGCAGATTGCCGAGCACCGAGCCGCGATGCGCCGCCAGCGCTTCGAGATCGAGCACTTGCGCGCCCGCCGCGTGCAGTGCGCGCAGCAGCCGGCTCTTGCCGGTGCCGGTGACGCCGCAAATCACGCGCCACGCAAAACGCGCGGGCAATACCTCAAGCTCGCCGATCACCGCGCGGCGATACGCCTTGTAGCCGCCATCCAGCCGGCCTGCCTTCCAGCCGATTTCGCCGAGCACATGCGCCAGCGCGCCGCTGCGCCCGCCGCCGCGCCAGCAATACACCAGCGGGCGCCATGTGCGCGGCTTGTCGTGAAATTTTGTGCGCAGATGCAGCGCGATGTTTTCGCTCACCAGCGCCGCGCCGATTTTCTTGGCGTCGAAGGCGGAAACCTGCTTGTAGATCGTGCCCACCTCGGCGCGCTGCGCGTCGTCGAGCACCGGACAATTGATGGCGCCGGGAATGTGATCCTCGGCGAACTCGGACTGCGAGCGCACGTCGATAATCTCGTCAAAGCCATCGAGTTGTGCTACGGTAGCCAGTGACGGCCCGCGCGCGGATCGCTCGAAGGTGTGTGCCCCGGCGCGCTCTTGTAAATCAGCAGTTTTCATCAACGCATAGTGTACGGCAAATCATGAATAAACCAGTGGAATCCGGAGCAATTCGTCTGACGCAACTCTCGCACGGCGGTGGATGAGGCTGCAAACTCACGCCAGCGTTGCTGAGCGAAATTCTTTCCAAATCCCCGCTCACGGGGAATTTTCCCAATCTGCTGGTGGGCACCGAGTCCGCCGATGATGCGGCGGTCTACAAGATCAACGACACGCAGGCGATCATCGCAACGACGGATTTTTTCATGCCCATCGTCGATGATCCGTACGATTTCGGGCGCATCGCCGCCACCAACGCAATCTCGGATGTCTACGCGATGGGCGGCAAGCCGTTCATGGCGCTGGCGCTGCTCGGCATGCCGGTGGGCAAGGTGCCGGTCGAGGACATCGGGCGCATCTGCGCCGGCGGCAAATCAGTGTGCGACGCGGCGGGCATCCCCATCGCGGGCGGTCACTCGATTGATTCGCCCGAGCCGATCTATGGCCTGGTTGCCTTGGGCCTGGTGCATCCCGACAAAGTTAAACGCAACGACCGCGCCAAGGCTGGCGACGTACTGATACTGGGCAAAGGCTTGGGTGTAGGCATTATGAGCGCCGCGCTTAAGAAAGGCGAGTTGCGCGAGAAGGCCTATCAACAGATGATCGACGCATGCACGCGGCTAAACACGCCGGGGCTGGCACTGGCGGACATGACGGGCGTGCATGCGCTGACGGACGTGACCGGCTTCGGGCTGCTCGGCCATTTGCTCGAAATCTGCCGCGGCTCGAACCTCGATGCGAACATTGCATTCGACAAGATACCCGTACTGTCCGCCGCGCTACATTTGGTGAAAGACGGGTTCGTCACCGGGGCATCCGACCGCAACTGGTCGAGCTACGGCGAGCGCGTTTCACTCGCCGCTGGCGCGCCCGATTGGCAACGCAAACTGATGACCGATCCGCAGACCGCGGGCGGCCTGCTGGTGGCGTGCGATCCCTCGATCGTGGGCGCGGTGATGGATGCCTTCAAGCGCGATGGTTTTAACGACGCCGCCGAGATCGGCGTGCTGGCCGCGGGCAGCGGGCGCATTAGTGTGATCTGAGGCATGTTCGCATCGAAGGTGGCGGCGCTTGCGATGGTGTTGGCCGCGGCGCCCGCCGTTGCGCAAATCAAAACCGGCGAATACGTGAACGGCGCGGGTTTTGGCGTGCTGCACATCACGCCGGAGAAAAGCGCCGGTTTGCGTTTTCAGTTGAACGCGCGCGGCGCCAACTTTCACGTGTGCGAACTGAGTGGCGTTATCCGTAATGGCGAGGCGCTGCTTGACGACAGCAGCGACAATAAACGCCCTTGCATCGTCACCTTCAAAGTGGTGAAAGAGGGCATCGACGTCAATTCGAAATTCGAGCGCACGTGTTCGGCCTACTGCGGCGCGCGCGCTTCGTTCGAGGGCGTGTATGCAACGCCGCCGGCAGGCTGCGCGCCCAGCCAGGTGCGCGGCAACCGCAATCGTTTCAAGGCGATGTTCGACCGCAAGGCCTATGCAGAGGCGCGCGACCTGCTCGCGCCTGTATTGAAGAATTGCCTGAATACGATGTCCAACTACGACGAGGGTTGGGTGCGCAACGATTTTGCGCTCACGCAGCATCGCCTTGGCGACAACGCGGGTTGCCGCGAGACGCTCAAGCCGTGGCTCGAACTGGCGCAGACACACGACGAACAAATACGCGGCGACTATCCTCCATCGGATGCCGACATGATGTTGCGGCTGGCCGGCGCCACGCGCGCCAACATGAGTGTCTGCGGCGCGCCGGTGAAAATCAAACCGCCCGCCAAGGGTTAACGTGGTCCGGCCGGTTTTGTGTGAGGATACTGTAAGCTGTTGTTTTTAATCACTATTTTGTTGAGGCTGCAATGAACGGCTGCAACGCCTTCCAAACCGTTTCCAGCATCTGCGGCTGCGCCTTGATCGCAGGGTGTATGCCGTCCGCCTGAAACCAGTCGGGTTTGTCACCGAAGCCCTCGAACAAAAACGGCGCCAGCGCGACCTTGCGTTGTTTTGCGATGTCGCCGTAGACCGCATGGAATTTCTCGGCGTAAGCGCTGCCATAGTTCGGCGGCAGGCGCATGCCGACCAGCACCACGCGCGCCTTGGCCTTTTCGCATGCGCTGATTATTTTTTCGAGATTGGTGCGCATGGCATCGATGCTCTGGCCGCGCAGCCCGTCGTTGCCGCCGAGTGCGACCACAACCACGGCGGGGCTATGCTGCTTCAAGATCGCTTCAATGCGGTTGGCGCCGCCCAACGAGGTTTCGCCGGAGACGCTGGCGTTGGCTACCGTATAATCCAATTTTTCTTTTTGCACGCGCGCGGCGAGCAGCGTGACCCACGCTTTGTCCTTGGGCAGTCCGTAACCCGCCGATGCGCTATCGCCCAGCACAACCAGCGTCTTGGCGCCCGCTGCTGACGACAACAACACGAACACCAATGCAACCACCAGCCGCACCAGCCTCACCATGAGCGAATCTCCAATCATCCAGGTTGAAAAGTTAGGCCGGCAGGTTACCACCGGCGACACGCGATTGACCATTCTGCACGACGTAAGTTTCAACGTTGAGCGGGGCGCCGCGGTGGCGATCGTCGGCGTATCGGGGTCGGGCAAATCCACGCTGCTCGCGCTGCTGGCCGGGCTGGATACGCCTACCAGCGGCACGGTGCGCATCGACGGCGAGAATCTCTACGAGCGCAACGAAGACGCCCGCGCGGCGCTGCGCGCGCGGCTGATGGGATTCGTGTTTCAGTCGTTTCAGTTGCTGCCGGCGATGACCGCGATTGAAAACGTGATGCTGCCGCTGGAACTCGCGGGCGCGGACCGCGTGCGTGAATCCGCCACCGCGCTGCTCGAACGCGTGGGGCTGGGCGCGCGGCTGAATCACTATCCGAAACAACTCTCCGGTGGCGAACAGCAACGCGTGGCGATTGCGCGTGCATTCGTGACATCACCCGCGTTGCTGCTCGCCGACGAGCCGACCGGCAACCTTGATGCCGCCACCGCCGCACAAATCATCGACCTCATGTTTGAGCTGAACCGCGAGCGCGGAACGACGCTGATACTGGTAACGCACGATGAATCGATCTCCGCACGCTGCGGGAGAGTGATACGGCTGGCGGGCGGGAAGGTCGAGTGTTGAGTTTTAAGTGTTTAGTGTTGAGTTGAAATGCTCGCGGGCGCCGCATACACCATTGATTAACTCAACACTAAAAACTCAACACTCAAAACCGCCTTGCCTCCCGTGGACCCTCTCACGCTCGTCGTGGTGTCGATGTTCCTGCAGCAGACCTTCATCTCGCTGGGGCGTTCGCTGCCCGCGGTCATTGCACCGGCGATCATTCTTGATCTGCACATCGCACCCGCGTGGATCGGCGTTTACTTCGGCATCACGGCGTTTGCGTCGCTGGTGGTGCAACTGGGCGGCGGCAGTTTCATCGTGCGTTATGGCGCCATGCGCATGAGTCAGATCGCCCTGGTGTTGCTGGCCGCGGGCACGGCATTGGCCATCGTGGGTACGCCGCTGGCGTTGATTCTGTCGGCGCTGATCGGCGGTGGCGGCGGGGCGTTTTCGACGCCGGCAAGTTCGCACCTGCTGGCGCGCGTGTCGCCTCCGCGCTACATGCCGCTGGTGTTCTCCATCAAGCAAACGGCGGTGCCCGCCGGCTTGTTGCTGGCGGGATTGATTGCGCCACAATTGACGGAGTGGTCGGGCTGGCGCACCACCATGCTCTATTGCGCGGCGGCTTGCGTGATTTTCGCCGTGGTGCTGCATCCGCTGTGCAGGACATTCGACACCGACCGCGTGCCCACGCGCAGCTTCAGGTTTTCGGACTTTCGCACCACCTTGAGCGCGGTGCTCGCCACGCGTGAGCTACGCGCGATGTCACTGGCTTGCCTTGCGTTCAACGGTTTGCAGTCGGCGGTCACCGCGTATTTCGTGGTTTACCTCACGACCATCGGCTACACGCCGGTGGCCGCAGGATTTGTTTTTTCCGTCGCGGTGGCGGTGGCCGTGCCGGGGCGTATCTTGTGGGGCTGGCTGAGCAGCAGCCGTGTGTCGCCGCGCACGATGATGGCCGCGCTGGCGCTGGGCATGGCGGGCAGCGTAACCTTGCTTGCGCTGTGCGGCCCGGCGTGGCCCACGCTGCTGGTGGGCTTGATCGCCTGCGTGTTAAGCGCCACCGCGCTGTCGTGGCACGGCGTGCTGCTCGCCGAAACCGCGCGCGCGGCGCCGCAGGGCATGAGCGCCAGTGTCACCGGCGGCGTGCTTGCCTTCGGGCAAGTCGGCGCGCTGGGTTTGCCGCTGATGTATTCATTGCTGCTCGATACCACCGGCAGCTACGGCATCGGCTTTGTCATGTGCGGCGTGCCGGCGCTACTGGTGGGTGTGATTTTGCTGCGGCGAGGCAAGACGGCACGTGGTTAATCGACTTTCGCCCCCGAAATTTTCACGATGTGTTCGTATTTGTCGTAATCAGCCTTGAGCGTTTTCGCGAATTCCTCGATGCTCATGTGCATGGGGTCGAGCGATTGCGAGTTGAGATTGGATGCGACACCAGGGTCGGCCATCGCTTTCTTCAGCTCCGCATTGAGCCGTTCGACTATCGGCCTTGGCGTGCCCGCGGGGACAAAACTGCCCATCCATGAAGTAAATTCAAAACCCGGCAGAGTTTCTCCGATGGTGGGTAGCTGCGGATACTGGGCAACACGCTTCTCGGACGACACCGCGATGGGGCGCACGCGGCCCGACACCAGTTGCGGCAGCACCTCTGAAATCGGCGTGAGCAATGCCTGTATCTCTCCGCCCGCCGTTGCGACTGCGGCGGGAGAGCCGCCCTTGTAGGGGATATGAACCATTTTTATGCCGGCCATGTTCGCCAGCAGGCTGCCGGCAAAATGCTGATAGGCGCCCACGCCGGCCGAGCCATAACTGATCTCGCCGGGCCGCGATTTTGCCAGCGCGATAAATTCCTTCACCGTGCGCACCGGCATCGACGGATGCACAACCAGCATGCCGATCAGCCGCGCGATCGGCGAGATGCCGGTGAAATCCTTCAACGCGTCATAGGGCAGCTTCTTGTACAGATGCGCGCTGGCGACGAGCGTGGTGGAATACACCATGACCGTATAGCCGTCGGGCGGACTTTTTGCGACGATGGCCGCGCCGATGGTGCCGCCCGCGCCGGGCCGGTTGTCGATGATGAATTGCTGATTGAGTTGCTCACCGACTTTTTGAAATGCGATGCGGCCCACGATATCGGTGGCGCCGGCGGGCGGAAACACGATGACTACGCGCACCGGCCTCGTGGGATACGCGGGCGTCTGCGCCCACGCGGTGCCGCTCGTGATTGAAGCGAGCACTGCGGCTGTATACAACACTCGAATCGTCCCCATGCCATCGCCTTTGGCTTGTGGTTTAAACAATACAACGATACGTGTAGCGATCTGCCCATTATCATACCGTGAGATCGCAGCGACTTCCTCCAATGAGTGATTGCGCGGCACGGGCAGAACGAGTGGTGAACGTTGGATGTTATACGTAAGCTATTGTTTTTATTTAATTATTTTATAACCTTCCCTCGGTAGGACGTAATTAATCTGCGCACGGGATTACGGTGTCACTTGCGCGACGATTTGGCTCGAACGCTGCAATGGGGCGTGCGCATTAATTTGCTCGTTTCAGTTACGCCGGCGCATTTGCTTGGGATTATCGGCATGCTGAATCCGCCGAAAGCAGAACAGTCAAAACGCACCGCATCAACGAAATTGTCCCCGGCGGAGTAGAATCCTTTCCCAAGAGCGGCGGGATATGGTTTCGCGCCGGGAGTCGGCAGGAAATGGCGCACCATGGATTATGAGTGGGACAAGACAAAGGCAGCGTAAAATCTGCGCAAGCACGATGTCGCTTTCGACGAAGCGGCCACCGTGTTTCTCGATCCTCTGGCAGTGTCGGGCGGCGACCCGGATCATTCTGACGACGAAGATCGCTACATTACTTTTGGCGCGTCGAGTCTGGGCCGATTGCTATGCGTGTGCCACACGTACCGGCCCGGTGCGATACGCATCATTTCAGCAAGGCCGGTAACGCGTGGCGAACGAAAACTTTACGAAGAGGAATAAGAACGACATGCGCAAGGAGTACAAGCGTTCCGACTTTACCAGGCTCGAACCTGGACGATTTCACGCCGAGGCGCGCGCGGGAACATGCGTGGCGCTGCTCGATCCGGCTGTCGCCAAGGCGTTCCCCACGTCGAAAGCGGTGAACGATGCCTTGCAGGGGTTGCTGCGAATCGCAGAGCAAGCGTCGCTGGGCGCACGTGCGCCTATGCGCCGCCCCAAGCGTGGCGCCGCTGCGCGATAGCGTGCTCGGAACCTGCGGGATAAGCCTGCGCATATGTGCGCATACTGAGACGTGATTTCCGTGCTTGCTGACGCACGACTCTCACTTCGACTCCTCCTGCGTGATCTGCGCGCGGGCGAACTCACGCTGATCGCCATCGCGGTGTTGATCGCGGTGGCCAGCGTGACCACGGTGGGGTTTTTCACCGACCGCGTGCGCGCGGCATTGAACCGGCAGGCGGATCAGTTGCTCGGCGCCGATCTGGTGGTGTCGGGTGACCGCCAGATGCCAGTGGAATTCGGCGACGAGGCGCGCAAGCGCGGGCTGAGCGTCACGCATATGGCCGGGTTTCCGAGCATGGCGTCGCGCGATGACAAGAACGTGCTTGCCAGCATCAAGTCGGTGGCGGCGGGTTATCCGTTACGCGGCGAACTGCGTGTCACCGATAAATTGTATGCACCCGACAAACGCGCGGAAGGCGTGCCCGCGCCCGGCACGGTGTGGGTGGACGAGCGTTTGCTGTCGAATTTGAACGTGCAAGTCGGAGACAAAATATCTTTAGGAAACAATAACTTACAGATATCGGCTATTGTGACGATGGAGCCCGACAGCGCGATTGGTTTCATCAACGCCGGCCCGCGCGTGATGATGAACGAGGCCGATCTCGCGGCGACGGGGCTGGTGCAAACCGGCAGCCGCATACGTTATCGCTTGCAGGTGGCGGGCAGCGCGGAAGCGGTTGATGGGTTTCGCACGTGGATCGCGCAGCGCTTGCTGCCCGGCCAGCGCATTGAAGGCATACGCGACGCGCGCCCCGAGATACGCTCGGCGCTCGAACGCGCGGAAAAGTTTCTCAACATCGCGGCGTTGATCAGCGTGGTGCTCGCGGCGATGGCGGTGGCGCTCGCGGCGCGGCGTTTTTTACAGCGGCATCTGGATGCCTGCGCGATGCTGCGCTGCCTGGGCGCGAGCGAGGCGCGCATCGTGCGTTTGTATCTGTTGCAATTCGTCATGCTGGGCATCGCGGCGAGTGCGGCGGGTTGTGCCATTGGTGCGGCGGCGCAGCAGTTGCTCGCGTATTGGCTCGGCAATATGGTCACGGTCGAACTGCCGCGCGCTAGTTTTGAACCGCTGGTGCAGGGTTTTGGCATCGGCCTCGCGTTGCTGCTTGGTTTTGCGTTGCCGCCGTTGATTGCGCTCGCGCGCGTGCCCACGTTGCGCGTGTTGCGGCGCGAGTTGGGTGCGCCCGGCGCATCGGGCATCAGCGCCTACGCGCTGGGGTTCGCGGTGATCGTCGCGATGATTTTCTGGAAAGCGAACGACCTGCGCATCGGCTCGTTCGTCGCAGGAGGGTTTGCCGCCGCGATGTTGATTGCGGGCGCGATCGCGTGGCTATTGCTGAAGCTGATTTCGGGCCTGCGCAATCGCGGCGTGAGCTGGCGCTTCGGCATCGCCAATCTGCGCCGCCGCCCGCTGGGCACGGTGATACAGGTGGTCGCACTTGGCCTTGGCTTGATGGCGCTGCTGACGTTGACGTTTATCCGCAACGATCTGTTGCAGGCATGGCGCGCGAGTCTGCCGCCGGATGCGCCGAATCGTTTTCTGGTCAACATCCAGCCGGATCAAATCGCGCCGCTGAAAACATTTTTCGCCGAGCGCAAGATGGCTGCGCCACAACTGCATCCGATGGTGCGCGGGCGGCTGACGCAAATCAACGGACGCGCGGTTACGGCGAATGACTATGCCGATGACCGCGCCAAACGCCAGATCGAGCGCGAATTCAATCTGTCGTGGGCGGCAGTGGCACCCAAGGACAATCTCATCATCCGTGGAAGCTGGTGGGATAGTGCCAACGCGAGCAAGGAACAGTTTTCGATAGAGGAGGGCATCGCGCAACGCCTCGGCGTGAAACTCGGCGACACGGTGACATTCGACATCGCGAGCAATAGCGTCGCTGCGAAAGTCACCAGTATCCGCAAGGTCGATTGGGACAGCTTCAACGTGAATTTTTTCTTGATCGCGCCGCCGGGCTTGCTCGATGGGCAGCCGGTGAGTTACGTCACGAGTTTTCACCTGCCGCCGCGCGAGACTGAACTGTTGGGCGCGCTGGTGAAACAGTTTCCGAATTTTCTGGTGATCGATGTGGCCCAGGTGATGGCGCAGGTGCAAAAGATGATGGAGCAAGTGGCGCGCGCGGTGCAATTTGTGTTCTTGTTCACGCTGCTGTCGGGGCTGATTGTGTTCTACGCGGCGGTGGCGAGCACGCAGGACGAACGTTTGTATCAGGCCACGGTGATGCGCACGCTGGGCGCGAGGCGGGGGCAACTGGTGCGCGCCAATCTGGCCGAGTTCGCGATGACTGGTGCGCTCGCCGGTTTCATCGGCGCGGCGGGTGCGAGTGCGCTGGGCTACGTGCTCGCTACGCGTGTGCTTAACGTGGCTTACACCTGGAGCCCGACGGCATGGCTGTTTGGTGTGGTGGGCGGCGCAATCGGCATCGCGCTGGCGGGGCACCTGGGCACGCGGCGCGTGCTCGATGCGCCGCCGCTGGCGATGATGCGCGAGATTGCGTGAGTGTAGGTTGGGGTGACGAAGGAACCCCAACGATTGTGGGTCATTACCGCGAACAAACGTGTGCTACTCTTTGACATCCCTTTACCAACTCACACGGAGATATTGTTATGCCATACGGAGGCAATGACTGGCACGCGCTGACTACCGAGCCGATTCTCGAACCGGAACTGCCGATTTGCGACCCGCATCATCATTTTTGGGATCGGCGTGCCGAGCGCACGCCGTATCAGCGTTACCAACTCGACGAATTGCTCGACGATATCACCGGCGGCCACAATGTAAGTTCCACGGTGTTCATCGAATGCCGCTCGATGTATCGCAACGACGGCCCGGCGGAAATGCGCCCGGTCGGCGAAGTTGAATACGTGCAAGGCTTGGCGACCGCCAGCGCCAGCGGTCTGTATGGCCCATCGCGCGCGGCGGCGGCGATCATCGGCCATGCCAATCTGAACCTCGGCGAAAAAGTCGCGCCCGTGCTCGAAGCCTTGCGCGCGGCCAGCCCCAACCGCTTTCGCGGCATACGCCACTCCGTGACTTGGGACCCGCATCCCGAGGTGGAAAACACCCCCGCGCACAAAATGCAGGGCCAGCTTGGGTTGGATCAGTTTCGCGCCGGCGCGCGCGTGCTCGCACGCATGGGCTTGACACTCGAGGGCTGGCTTTATCACCCGCAGTTGCGCGAGCTCGCCGCGTTCGCCAAGGCCGTGCCGGAACTCACCATCATCCTCAATCACGTCGGTGGGTTGGTGCGCGAAGGCCCGTATGCCAATCGCGATAGCGAAGTGCTCGCGAATTGGCGCGCCGGCATAGCCGCCGCCGCCGCGTGCCCGAACGTGGTGGTCAAACTCGGCGGGCTGGGCATGGTGCGCTGTGGCTTCGACTGGCACACGCGCCACAAACCCATAGGCTCGGAAGAACTCGCCAAGGACATGGCGCCGTTCCTCAGCTACTGCATCGAACAATTCACCCCTGCGCGCTGTATGTTCGAGAGCAACTTCCCGGTGGACAAAGTCTCGTTTTCCTACAACGTGATGTACAACGCGTTCAAGCGTTTCTCGAAGGGCTATTCAGTTAGCGAACGCGCGGCGATGCTTCATGATACGGCGGCTAGGGTTTATCGTATCGGGCAGTGATATTGCAACGCGACGGCGGGTGCGTGGCGGCAGTGGCAAGAAAAATAAGTTCGGTAGGGTGGGCAAAGCGCAGCGTGCCCACGTTCCACGGTGTATGCGTGTGCACGCTGCGCTTTGCCCACCCTACGATTGCTGAGTTGTTCCACTGCCATATTCCGAGCGCAGGCGCGCGACCGCAGCTCTCGCGTTATCGGTGATTGGTTCGATACTATATTCCGGAATTTTCGCGGAGAGTTCCGGATAGACGGAGCAAAGTGCTGCCCAGCCACGGCCGCGCCGCTCCACGGACTCATCCACAAGCATATCGAAAACGGCGGTAAGGTCTTCCGCGCTGACCGCATCCCTGCGCCTTAGTTCGTGCAGCACCAGGTTGGGCGCGAGGCATGACGGATCACGCAATTGCGATTGCATATCTTGCACCGAACGCTTTCGAAAGCCAAGTGATGCCATGCCTAGAATCATCAACATGGTCACGCGTGCCGCGATGACGAATAGCACTCCGCCAATCAATCCCCCAACGATAGCGCCGATCAAGCCGCCACGTGTCCAACCTGACTGGGCGCCCATTACGATGCCAAGGGTTATGAAAATCAGGCCAAAGAAGTGGAAGATTGTGAACACGCGTCACCCTGTACCATCTTGCCTGTCAAGTCGCTTCTGATCACGCCGCCGTTTCATGCCCATCAGCAAGTCGAACAGCCCCGCGTACCGCATGGTGCGATCCACGTAGTGCTCCAGGACATAGAACAAGAAGTAGTAGAAGCGGCAAGCGGCCCAGACGAGCAACGTCAACAAAACGGCAATCTTCAGAGATGGCATCTCGAAGAGTATGAGGGCAGACGTGGCAAGCGCGATTACCGCGAACATGACTCCCTTGGCCACGATCCACTTCCTGGTTTTCACGTCTGCCATCAGACTTGCCTCTCCTGTGACGCACAACGTCTGAATTACCCGGCTGGCGCGGCTATAGCGCGCCAGTCCATGTTGAATGATAGGTTATGCTCAGTCACCGCTACCGCGTATGCCCAGGCAATATGCAACACCAGATGATATGCGAATATTATCTTCCATAGGTAGTGATAGCCATTCCCATATCTCATTCAACCCGGAATAGCCGACAGAAAGAAATTCATCGATTTTGTCTGTGTCGCAGACAATTTGCTTGGTAACAGTTTTTGTTGATTTGCCATCAACCCATGCAACATTGGTCTGACATAACGCGAATGTTTTTAACGTTGAGGTTGGTTGCTTTGTCCACGCGAAGAAGAATAACTCCGACAGCACTGGCGTAAGAACGGATATATATTTGCGCACTTCAGGAATCTCAAATAATTCGCGCGAATCGTTTTCGTAACCAAAGAAGCTGAATTCAACTTTCCCTTGGTTTTCTAAAGCAAGTTCTTTTGTTACGCGAAGACGATCAAAGAATCCACGCGGCCTCGTCGTATCCATAGCTTCGACTTCGTGCCTGTCTATGATGAAGTGAATGTAGTCGGACTCGGCGATCAATTTGTTCACAAGCCAATATGATTCAAGAGCCTCCCGATGATCCTCAAGAGGCGGAAGCAATTCCTCAATCTTGGCCTTTGATTGGTCAAGGATATTCTCAAGCGGTACTGTGATCTTCCAGTTATCACCAGCTTTCTGCGTTTCTTGTGGAAAGAAACGAACCCAATAGCACACCTTTGTTTCTGGGTGACACAGAACGATCAAGACCGGAATTGGATAGTTCGCCAAATAGTTGATGTGCTTTTCCTCTCCTCGACATACATAGCCCCAGCGGTTTTGTTCTTGGAAAAAACTCTTTCCATACTTAATTTGCACGGCAAGGAGTTGACCAGTGACGTGCCCATTTGCTGTAACCACTTCGATCTGCCCATCAATGCCGAAATCATGTTTTTGATGGTTCCGTTTGAAAATCCAACCAAATTCATCGAAGATAATCCTCGATACTGCTTGAGTACCCCGCTCGCCTTGTTGAGCGGCTTGGGAAAAACGTGGAAAGTTAGTTTTCACGTGGCAACTCAATATCGACCGCACGACCTTGCGATGTAACATCGAATTCTACGGCGTAACATGGCGTGCATAAATTACAAAAATGTATTTAAAACATATACTAGTTTAACTTACGCCCGTTTATTTCAAGAATATATTCGGGACGAAACCCCGCAAAGTTCTCCCACCGCGAAATCCTTGCCTCATCCGCAGACGATTCATGATAACTCAACGTACACAGGCATAGTCGTGGCGACTTTTCGCGCTCGCCTGAGTTTGCTTTGGAGCGAGCGCAACCACCCAAACCTACTCCGGCTTAATCCCCGCCAACTTAACCGCACGCGCCCAATTCGGACAATCAATACGCAAGAATTTCCCAAAGTCTTCGACCGAAGTAGGACGCGGGTCTGAGCCTTGCGACACCAGAATCTTCCGCGTCTCCTCGGACTGCAATGTTTTGTTCAAAATACCATTGATGCGCGCGATGATGGCGGGCGGCACTTGCGCTTGCGTGAGCATGCCGTACCAGGTGCCGACGAATTCGTAACCGGGGACGGTCTCGGCGATGGTGGGGATGTTGGGGAACACGTGGGAGCGTTCGAGGCCGGCCACGCCCAGCACCTTGAGCCTGCCGTCCTTGATCAGCGGCAGTATGGCGGGGATGCTGCCCATGTAGACCTGCACGCGTCCGGCCAGCACGTCGGTCATGGCGGGGCCGCCGCCTTTGTACGGCACGTGCAGGATGTCGATTTTCGCGCGGGCTTTCAACAGTTCCGTGCCCAGGTGTTGCGGGCTGCCGATGCCCACCGATGCGTAGCTCAGTGAGCCGGGCTTGGCGCGCGCCATTTGTATGAGATCCGCGACGTTGGATGCCGGGAATGCCGACAGCGTCACAAGTATTTGCGAGTTGACGACGAGACGCGCGATGGGTGCGAAGTCGCGCAGCGTGTCGTACGGAATCTTGCTTTGTATGGCGGGCGCCACGCAGAGCGACGCGGGCGTGCCGAAAAAAAGCGTGTAACCATCCGGCGCGGCGCGTGCGGCAATTTCGGCGGCGATGACACCTCCGCCACCGCCACGATTGTCAACAACCACCGCTTGACCAAGTGATTCGCCGAGCCTCTGGCCCATCAGGCGCGCTGTGAAGTCCGTGGTCGCGCCGGGCGGATAGGGCACGATGATGCGCAGCGGGCGGGTGGGGTACTGCTGGGCGTGGGCGGCCGACACTGCCAAACCCGCGGCTATGAGCAGGCAGCGCCATTGAGAGCAATTCACGATCGGTTCTCCTCGGGTTCTTGTTGGGGCCGATGGCCCGTGGTTCATGACGCTATGCGGTGATCCTACCAAATTAACCGGGAATCGTGCCCTGCACATTACTACTGCTGTCATTCTGGCGCAGCGGGGTAAGCAGGCAAGCCGCGAAGCGGATGCTCGCAAAGCCAGAATCCAGTGCGTTCCCAAATGCGAGGCGTATGAAATCAGCGCCTACGGCGCGGGTTACGACCTGGATTCCGGCTTGCGCCGGAATGACGATGGTGGTTGGGTTGCGCCCGTGCATTGCGCTCGCCACCCTGCGCTATACTGCCGCCATGCTCGAAATCATTCTGGTTGTGTTGCTCGTGTGCCTGTTGATCGCGCTGGTGGTTCTGTACCTGCGCATGAACGCGCAGTCGCGCGTGCTTGCCGAACTGAGCGGCCAGCTCGACGGCACGCTCGAACAAAAACATCGTGCGATGCTGGTCGACATGCACGACGGCCTGACCAAACAGGGCGACCGCGTCGGCGGGCAGATGGCGGAATCCAGCGAGCGGCTGCGCGGCTCGATGGCGGCGGATTTGAAACAGACGCGCGAGACGCTGCATGCGCTGCAACTCACGCTCACGCAAAACCTGCATTCGCAGCGCGAAGCGCTGGCGCAGAAACTCACCGAAACCACGGGCGCGTTGACCACCAAGATCGACGAACGGCTCGACCAGATTTCCGGCAAGGTGAGCGAGCGGCTCGACGAAGGCTTCAAGAAAACCAACGAGACGTTCGTCAACGTGATGACGCGGCTTGCCACCATCGACGAGGCGCAAAAGAAAATCGAATCGCTCACCGGCAGCGTCGTCAGCCTGCAAGAATTGCTGGGCGACAAGCGTGCGCGCGGCGCTTTTGGCGAGGTGCAACTGGAGGCGCTGGTGCGCAACACGCTGCCCGCGAGTGCGTTCGAGATGCAGGCCACGCTGTCTAACGGCACGCGCGCCGATTGCGTGCTGATGCTGCCGCCGCCCACCGGCAAGGTCGCGGTCGATTCCAAGTTTCCGCTGGAAAATTATCACCGCATGTTCGCGCCGGAATCGAGCGAAGTCGATTACGCGCTGGCGCAAAAACTGTTCAAGGCCGACATCAAGCGCCACGTCGATGCCATCGGCGACAAGTACATCATCGCAGGCGAGACCAGCGATGGCGCGGTAATGTTCGTGCCTGCCGAGGCGGTGTTCGCCGAGATACACGCGCATCACGCAGAGGTGGTCGAATACGCCATGGCGAAACGCGTGTGGATTGTGTCGCCCACCACGCTGATGGCGGTGCTCAACACTGCGCGCGCGGTGCTGAAGGATGTCGAGACGCGCCAGCAGATTCACGTCATCAAGGATGCGTTGTCGCGCTTGTCGGTCGAATTTGGCCGCTTCGACGACCGCATGCGCGATCTCGCCAAGCACATCCGCCAGGCGCACGAGGATGTGGAAAAGGTGCAAGTCACCAGCAGCAAGATTTCACAGCGCTTCGCGCAGATCGAGGGTGTCGATCTTGACGAGCCGACCGCGCCGCTGCTCAAGGTTGTTGAGAGTGGTGATGGCGGTAAAACAATTTGAGGTCAACACCTTTGACGCAGATTTACGCAGATAAGCGCGGATTACAACTGGGGGAATCTGCGTGTATCTGCGTAAATCTGTGTCAAGTGTTTGTAAGTAATTGTTTATATTAGACTTTTTTAAACACCGCCGCCGTGAGCGCGTGCTCAAGACCGCGCAGCTTGATGAGGCTGCGTGGGCGCGGGAACTTGAGGCCTACAACTTCACGAGAGTGCTCAACGATGCCGAGCGCGCGCGGCTGCGAGAACTGGTTCTGTTGTTCCTCGCCGAAAAGCCTATCAACGCCGCGGGTGATCTCAACATCGACAATCGCGCGCGGATGTCGATTGCGATACAGGCGTGCATGCTGATACTCAATCTCGATCTGGATTGGTATCGCTCCTGGGTCGAGGTTATTGTTTATCCCGCTGAGTTCGTGGCGCATCGCGAGGAAGTCGACGAAGCGGGCGTGGTGCATAACATGAGCGAGCCAGTGAGCGGCGAGTCATGGGGCCACGGCACAGTGGTGCTGTCGTGGGCCGATGTGATGCAAGCGGGGCAGGGCGAGGGCTACAACGTGGTGATGCACGAATTCGCGCATCAGCTTGATATGTTAAACGGCGAGCCGGATGGATTCCCGCCGCTGCACGCCGGCATGGATTACGAACAATGGACGCAGACCTTCACCGCCGCCTACGAGCATTTTTGCAAGCGCGTCGATGGCTGGGAAGATACCGCGATCGACGAATATGCCGCGGAAGACCCGGGCGAGTTTTTCGCCGTGATGAGCGAGGCGTTTTTTGAAATGCCGCGCACCGTGAAGGACGAATATCCCGAGGTGTACCGGCAGCTTGCGTTGTTCTACAAGCAAGACCCGGCGCAAAGATCGTAGGGCGGAAGCCATCCCACTGTTAATGATTACCAAAAAGGCGGGATATACCGCGCTTCGCCGATGTTTGGGACTATCGTTTATTTAAAGCGGGCTCTTGTGCGCAAGCTTTCTTGATATGCGCCAGCATGTCGTACTCGAGTTTCGCAATCGTGCCCATTGTTCGTAAGTCACTGTCCGATCTCTCAGACTTCTTAACATTGCAAAGAAGCGAAATAGAGACGACGTAGAATTTCTTTCGATGCTTCAGATCAGAATAAGGACCTTTCCGTGAATATTCGCGGAAGAAACGCATCGCGGCACTGTGACACTTACCGCTTTCTATGCCACGTAAGAACTCTCTTATCCTTGACTTCACTCCGTCCACGGAATTGCTCATCCCAACATAGAAGATATCGCCAAGCTCTATGGACTTACCTTCAAGTTCCTTTGCTGAGTAGGCCAATAGGTAAACACTGGGGTATTGCCCGTTTTCAATTGAATCCAGACTAACATGTAAGTCCCTCCACTTTCTTGAGAGGAGGTGCTGAATCAATTTATCTATTTCAATGTGTTCCACGCTGTAGTGCTGCTTGGTTGTATTCAAGACTCAAAGGTGCGCAACTCATCCCGGGTATTGATATTACTAAATGCCTCGGTCTCATCGTCAAACCGCACTTCAATCACTTTGAGTGACGCGTACCATGCATCGATTTTGCGGCCGCCGCCGGCAAGATAATCGGTCAGGCTCGGTAGCACCGAACGGCGGCACAGGCTGAAAACCGGATGCGGCTGGTCGCCGGTGCGCGCGACTGCGATTTCGGCGTTATTCGCGTCGAGCGCGGCGTGCAGGCGTTCGACCAGATCTTGCGGCAGGAATGGCGAGTCGCAGGGCACGGTAGCGATCAAGCCGTGGGCCGCGATGTTGATGCCGCAATGCAGACCGGCGAGTGGTCCGGCGTAGCCGCTTACGGCGTCGGGTGCGACTTCGTAGCCGTATCGCGCGTATTCGTCGAGGTTGCGATTGGCGTTGATTAGCACTTCATTGACCTGTGGTTCGAATCGTTCCAACACCCATTCGACCATGGGTTTGCCACGCAGCAGTTGCAGGCCTTTATCGACGCTGCCCATGCGACGGCCCTGGCCGCCTGCAAGTATGACTCCGGTGATCTTGGGACGAAGTGCTGAAGTTGGCATGATGGCCGCAATTGAAATGAAGGCGTTTCATTGTCAGTATTCACGCCACAACTTGTTGCTCCCCCAGCTTTGTAAACCGCTGTTTTCCGGTGAACAACAGATAATGCTTGTTCACCGCGCGGCCTATCATTGTTATGCCCGTCTTGCTGGCAATATCATATCCCATCTGGGTCAGGCCCGAGCGCGACACCAGAAAAGGAATTTGCATTTGTGCCGCCTTGATGACCATTTCGGACGTAAGCCGGCCTGTTGTATAGAAAATCTTGTCGGAGCCGTCGATATTGTCGAGCCACATCCTGCCGGCGATGGCGTCTACCGCATTGTGGCGGCCTACGTCCTCGACAAACATCAGGATGTCGCCCTTGTCGGCGAGCGCGCAACCGTGCACCGCGCCGGCGCTCTTGTAAATGGTTTCGTGGCGGCGCACGGCGTCGAGCAGCGCGTAGAGCGTGGCCTCGCTCAGTGTCACATCATCGCGCAGTTTGATGGAATCGATTTCCTCCATCAGGTTGCCGAACACCGTGCCCTGGCCGCAGCCGGTGGTCACCGTGCGCTTGCTCATTTTCGCCTTGAGACCCTTGATGGCTTTCTTGGCGGTGACCACAACCGCATCGGTTTCCCAATCGACCTGCACTTCGGCGATATCGTCGATTGAATTCACCAGCCGCTGGTTGCGCAGGTAGCCCAATGCCAGCGCCTCGGGCGCTTGCCCCAATGTCATCAAGGTAACGATTTCGCGTTTGTCGATATAGAGCGTCAACGGATGTTCGCCGGCAATGGGTGTGGGCAGAACCTCGCCGCGCTCGTTGGTGGCGCTGACCTCGAAGGTGAGAGGGCGAGTGGCGTGAGTAATTTTTACTGCGTGAGGCGTGAGGCGTGAGGCGTTCGACCATGCAGCGACCGTGGTTTTGACTTTACTCCTCACGCCTCTCTCCTCACGTACTACCCCCCAATGTACGACATCTCGATCTTCTTCAGCGGCACGGTCTTTTCAGAACGTATCTCCGAATAACGATCGGTGCGCGCGCTCCAGATGCGGCGGATGCTGGCGTGGATTTCTTCGTCGCTGGCGCCGTTGCGCAACAGGCCGCGCAGATCGTGGCCGCTGGTCGCGAACAGGCAGGTGTAGAGCTGGCCTTCGGTGGAGATGCGCGCGCGCGTGCAGTCGCGGCAGAAGGCTTGCGTCACCGAGGCGATGACGCCGATTTCACCTTTGCCATCTTTGTAGCGCCAGCGTTCGGCGACTTCGCCGGTGTAGTTGGGGTCTGCTGGTTCGAGCGGCATTTCGCGGCCGATCATGGTGACGATTTCTTTGGCAGTGACGACATCGTCCATGCGCCAGCCGTTGGTGTGGCCCACATCCATGTATTCGATGAAGCGCAGAATATGCCCGCGTTCCTTGAAGAAGCGCGCCATCGGCACGATGCTGTCTTCGTTGACGCCGCGCTTCACCACCATGTTGATTTTAATCGGCGTCAAGCCCGCTGCGGCCGCGGCATCAATGCCTTCGATGACTTTCGCCACCGGGTAATCGACATCGTTCATCGCCATGAACACTTTATCGTCGAGCGAATCGAGGCTGACGGTGATGCGCTTCAAACCGGCGGCTTTCAGCGCGCGCGCTTTTTTCACCAGCGATGAACCGTTGGTGGTGAGCGTCAAATCCAGTCCAGGCACGGCCGCGAGCATTTCGATCAGTTGCTCGATGTTGCGGCGGATCAGCGGCTCGCCGCCGGTCAGGCGTATCTTTTCGATGCCGTTGCCGCGAAAGATGCGCGCGAGCCGGGTGATTTCCTCGAACGACAGCAGCGCCTTACGTTCCAGAAACTGGTAGTCCTTGCCGAACACTTCCTTCGGCATGCAATACACGCAACGAAAGTTGCAACGGTCGGTGACCGAAATGCGCAGGTCCCGCAGCGGCCGATTAAGTCGGTCGGTTACGGCAAGTTGTGTGACGGGGCTGGTCATGGTGGAGGCTGATTATGGCAAACTCGGGCGGGCAGGTGCAAGGAAAGCAATGCTTTGAAATCAAGTATTTGCGCAAGGTCTTGGTTGAAACTGGCGGTCTGTAAGTGCACAATGTGGCCATGTCCGAGACCGTAACACAAATCCGGGAATGGCCCGCCGCGGTGATCATGGAGCGCTTGGCGCTCGATAACCGCTGGGCCAGCGAGAAATGGGAAGCCAAGGGCGTGCTGCGCGATGAGGCGCCCGCCGGCGCGCCCGCGCGCGAGATCGTGCGCAACGAGCGCGTGATGCAAATGGTGTTTCCGGGCCTCACGATACGGTTGCAAAAGGATGAAGTCGAGGGTTATTACTACAACATCAGTTCGCCGCGGCCCAAGGTGTTCGTGCTGTGGCGCATGCACGGCGAGATCGCAACGCCTGAATATGTGACCGTGAGTTACCACGAAGGTTCGCGCTGGATGGACAGCGACGAACACGTCGATGGCGTGGCGATGCCGCCCGAACTGGCGCCCTGGATCGCGGCGTTTCTTGATCTGAATTACAAGCCCGAGCCGAAGAAGCCGCGCAAATACGCGAGCAACAAGGACAAGGGTCGCATGGGTAATTACAGCGAATCGTGAGCGAACAGCAAACCGACGAGAAGTTTTTATCGCGCTGGTCGCGGGTGAAACGGGAAACCGCGGACGTACCTGCGCCGGCGCCCGCGGTCGAGGATAAGCCCGCCGCACTCGATGAACTGCCACCACAATTGCCGCCGGTGGAGTCGCTGACGAAAGACTCCGACTACAGCGTGTTCTTCCAGCCAAAGGTGGATGAAAGCTTGCGCCGCGCTGCGCTGAAAAAATTGTTCACCGATCCGCACTTCAATGTGATGGACGGGCTGGATACCTATATCGACGATTATTCGATAACCGAACCGGTCACTGCCGAGATGCTTGCCGGCATGAGATCGGCGCAGAAGATTTTTCAGTGGGCGCGCGGTGAGACGGATGAGGAGGCGGCGAAGAAGGAAGCCGAGGCCGAACAGCTTGCAGCGCAAGAGCAGGGCGCATTGCCGACTGCAACTAGCGATGCAATGGCGCCAGCGCCGCCGGTGAATGACGATCAAGTCAAAAATGCGGTAGTGCCCGATGACGCTAGCTCCACCACTCCGTCATTCCGGCCTGCGCCGGAATGACGAAAATACGTAAGTATTTGTTTTTAAATAATATTTCATTCAGGTCCGCATGTCCGACTCCAAGCTGTTGATCTGCAACTGCAACAAAACCATGCCGCTCGACGGCAAGGCGTTGGGCGTGCCGTTTGTACATTCCGAGTTGTGCCGGCGTCACATCGCGGCATTCGAGGGCGCGGCCAAGGCGGGCGAGGACATGATTGTCGCCTGCACGCAGGAAGCGCCGCTGTTCACCGAATTGCACAATGAATGGCAGGCGAAAGGTTCGCTCAAATTCGTCAACATCCGCGAAACCGCTGGCTGGTCGCAGGATGCGGGCAAGGCCATGCCGAAGATCGCGGCGCTGCTGGCGCTGGCCGGGGTGGCGGAAGCCGAGCCGGTGGCCACGGTGTCGTACCAGTCGGGCGGGCAGTTGCTCATTATCGGGCAGGGCGATGCCGCGTTGTCGTGGGCGGAGCGGCTCGCTGGCAGCATGCAGGTGAATGTGTTGATCACTTCCGATGCGGGGCGCGCCGATCTGCCGGCGACACGAAAGTTTCCGGTGCAAAGCGGGCGCAATGTAAAAGTGTCGGGTTGGCTGGGCGCGTTTGATGTGATGTGGCAGCAGGGCAACCCGATCGATCTCGACGTATGCACGCGCTGCAACGCGTGTGTGCGGGCGTGCCCGGAGCAGGCTATCGGCTTCGACTACCAGATCGATCTCGATAAATGCAAAGCGCACCGCAGTTGCGTGAAGGCATGCGGCGAAGTGCGCGCGATTGATTTCGAGCGCACCGAAAAATCACGCAGTGAGCGTTACGACATGGTGCTTGATCTGTCGGCCGAGCCGCTGCTGAAACTGCACCAATTGCCGCAGGGTTATCTGGCGCCGGGGCGCGATCCGCTGGAACAGGCTCTGGCCGCATCGCAGCTCACGCAGATGATCGGCGAATTCGAGAAGCCCAAGTTTTTTGCCTATCGCGAAAAAATTTGTGCGCATGGGCGCTCCAACATCACCGGCTGCACCAAGTGCATCGATGTGTGTTCGGCGGGTGCAATTTCGTCCGATGGCGACAAGATCAAAGTCGAGCCGCATCTGTGCATGGGCTGCGGCGGCTGCGCCACGGTGTGTCCGTCGGGCGCGATGGGTTATGCCTATCCGCGCGTGGCCGATGTTGGTGTGCGCGTGAAGACCGTGCTCAATGTGTATCGCAAGGCCGGCGGCGCTACGCCGTGTTTGCTGATGCACAACGGCAGCGACGGCAAGGCGTTGATCGAGCAGCTAGGTCGGCGCGGCAAGGGTTTGCCCGCGCATGTGATTCCGCTTGAGGTGCATCACATCGGCGCGCTGGGCATGGATATCGCGTTGGGCGGCATAGCGCTCGGTGCGGCGCAGCTTGCGATTCTGTCTTCTGGATCGGAAGCGCCGGAATACATCGCGGCAACGAAGCGCGAGTTCGGCTATGCGCAGCAGATGCTGGCGGGGCTTGGTTTTGGCGACGGACATCTGCGTGTGATCGAGGCCGACGACATGGCGGCGCTCGAATCGGCGGTGTGGAACCTCGGCACGCCTCGCGCGGTGAAACCCGCGACGTTTAATTTGTCGAACGACAAACGCACGACGCTGGATTTTGTGTTCGATCACTTGATCGCGAATGCTCCCGCGAAAACCGAGGAGATCGCGCTGGCGGCGGGCGCGCCGTTCGGTCGCATCAATGTCAACAAGGATACCTGCACGTTGTGCATGGCGTGCGTGGGCGCGTGTCCGGAAGGCGCGTTGCTGGATTCCAAGTTGAGCCCGCAACTGCGCTTTATCGAACGCAACTGCGTGCAGTGCGGCTTGTGCGTCAACACGTGCCCGGAGAAAGCCATCAGTCTCACGCCGCGCTTGTTGCTGGGCAAAGAGGCCAAATCAGAAGTGGTGCTGAACGAAGCCGAGCCGTTCAATTGCGTGCGTTGCGCCAAGCCGTTTGGCACCAAACAGATGATCAACAACATGACCGCGCGGCTGACCGCGCATTCGATGTTCGCGGGCGGCACAGCTCTGCGCCGCTTGCAAATGTGCGCCGACTGCCGCGTGATCGACATGATGGAAGAGAAAAACGAGGCGACCATCAACGATTTTAAAGACGGGCTGCCGCGATGAGTGCTGCGGCCGCGGCGCAACTGACCGAGGAAGATGCGGCGCGCGCGTCGTTTTATGCGCTGATCGGCAGGCTGTTTTTTGATGCGCCGGATGCAGAGTTGTTGTCGCAGATTGCACGCGACGCAGCGCAGGCAGATGCGAGTGCCACGTTTGGCGCGGCATGGGTTGCGCTGGGCGCCGCCTGCCGCGATGCGCATGTGGACAGCTTGCGCGAAGAGCATCTTGCGTTATTCGGCGGTGTGGGGCGCGCGCTGGTTACGCCTTACACCTCGGCCTACGTCACGCACACCTTGCACGAGCGTCACCTGCTGGCGCTGCGCCAGCATCTGGCGGCGCTGGGTTTGTCGCGGCAGGCGTCGGCGAACGACCCCGAAGACCATGTTGCCGGTCTGTGCGATGTGATGCGCCATCTGATCACGCGCTACGACTCCGAGCACGTGCAAAAGGAATTTTTTAGTCAGTATTTGTACGTAGGTGTGAATACGCTTTGTGGCAAGGTGCTTGCGGCGGAGCGGGCTCACTTTTACAAGTCCGTCGCGCAATTCGCGCTAGCGTTTCTGGAGGTAGAGCACGAAGGGTTCGAGATGCTTGAATAGCGTCTCAGCAGGGTCTTGTTCAGTTCTTTGATATTGTTATAAAAATACC
>CAMDLH010000073.1 GCA_945901405.1 Bordetella parapertussis
GTACGGCAGCGCGGATATCGGGCTGCCTACGACCCAGTTGATCTGGCCCGACACCACCGCCGGATAAACCTCTGCCACGCCCTTGTAAGGCACGTGCACCATCGGCACGTTGGCCATCGCCACCAGCAGCGCGGAGGCCATGTGCAAAATACTGCCAGTGCCGGCCGAGCCGTAGCTCAATGCGCCGGGTTTGGTTTTTGCGAGCGCCAGCAACTCGGCGATGTTCGCCACCGGCAAATTCGGAGATATGCAGATGAAATACGGATTGGAAGTAAGTTTGGTCACCGCCTGAAAATCACGCACGGGGTCGTAACCCTGCGGCCGGATCGCGGCATTGGTGACCACGGTGTTGCTGCTCACCAGCAAGGTGTGGCCATCGGGCGCTGCTTTCGCCGCCAGCTCCGCGCCGATGGCACCGCCCGCGCCGGTGCGGTTATCGACCACGAAGGTTTGCCCGAACACGCCGCCCATGTGTTGCGCCACGATGCGCGCGACGATATCAACGCCGCCGCCCGCCGCGAGATTGACGATTACGCGCACGGGACGTTGCGGGTACTGTTGCGCCAGCACGCTTGTCGCCGCACAACACAGCAGAACCGTAAGTATTTGTTTTTTATGCACTTTTTACATATCAGGCTTGATGCCCGCCTGCTTGATGATTTGCGCGGTGCGCTCAAACTCTTCGCGAATTTTTGTCGCGTATTGCTCTGGCGTATTGGACACGAACTCCACCGCCTTGTCGGCCCACGCGGTTTTTAATTCCGCCGTTGCGAGCACCTGCGCCACTGCCGCATTCACACGCGCAACAATTTCGCGCGGCGTGTTGAGCGGCGCGAGTATGCCTTCGGAGCCGATCATTTCAAAGCCCGGCAGCATGTCCATCACGCGCGGCGTCTCGGGCAGCAGCGCGTTGCGCGTGGGGCCGGTGACGGCCAGCGCGCGCAGCCGCCCGTTGCGGAGGTATTGCAGCACCGGCGGCACGTGGATGAACATGAGCTCCGCGCGCCCTGCGAGCAGATCGACTATCGCGGGCGGGCTGCCGCGATACGCCACGTGCACGATGTCCACGCCCGCGCGCAGCTTGAACAATTCGCCCATCAGATGAAAATTGCTGCCCACACCCGAGGACACAAAGTTGAGCGCGCGCGGTTTGGCCTTCGCCACGGCGATCAGCTCCTTCACGTTTTTGGCGGGCACCGACGGATGCATCGCCATCACGAACGCATACGAACTGGTTTGAATCACCGGCGCGAGGTGTTTTAACGTATCCCACACGCCGCCGCGTGCATTGAGTTGCGGGGAGAGCGTGATGAATCCCCCCGGCTGTAACAGCAGCGTGTAGCCGTCGGCGGGCGCCTTCGCCACCAGTTCATTCGCGAGCATGCCCGCGACACCGGGGCGATTGTCCACCAGCACCTGCTGGCCGAAGACTTCACCAAGCTTGGGTGCAATCTGGCGCGCGGTGATGTCCGAGCCGCCGCCCGCGAGCGAGCCGGTGATCATGCGCACCAGTCTTGCCGGATACGCCACCGAGGCTTGCGTCTGCGCCCAACCGCATGCCGGCAACAGCGCCACGCCCCACGACATCACGAACATAAACCTGCTTTTCATTGCCGCGCTCCAAACGTAAAACCGCTTCCGCTACAATTCCTTTCATGACCACTGCAATTCACCTCTACAGTATCGCCGTCTGCCCCTTTGCGCAACGCACACGTATTTTGCTCAAGCTCAAGGGCGTGGCTTTCGATCTCACTGAAATTGATATCACGCAGCCGCGGCCGGAATGGTTTCTCAAGCTGAACCCGCTGGGCCAGGTGCCGGTCATCGTGCACGAGGGCCGGGTGCTCAACGAATCGAGCGTGATCAACGAGTATCTCGATGAAACGTTCCCCAGCCCGCGCGTGATGCCCGTTGACGCGTATCAGCGCGCGCAATCACGCATCGTGATCGACCGGCTCAATCACGGCTTCGTGCCGGTGATGTATCAATTGCTGATGGCTCGGGATGCCGCGCGAATTGCCGCGCTCAAGGAGAAAGCGCTCGCCGAGTGGCAGTGGCTCAACACCATGCTCATGCGCCACAATCCCGATGGCGTGTGGCTGTGGAGTGACTTCAGCATGGCCGATCTGTCCGCGGCGCCGTTTTTCATGCGCTGGCGCCTGAATGACTGGTATCGCGATGCGCCCGCGCCCGGCGGCGAGGCTTACGCGCGCGTGCGCCGCTGGCATGACGCGTGCCTCGCGCATCCGCTGGTGCGCGGCACCGGCATGAGCGACGAAGATTTCATCAAGCTGTATGAAGACTACGCGCTGGGTTACGGCAACGGGGCCGTGCCCGCGGGCCGCACGCGCAGTTCGTTCGATCTCTCAGTACCGTTGGCCGCGCGCGCCTTGCCTGCACGCTGCCGCACGTAAATCCACATAACGGATAATTGCTGCTAACCCGCGCACGTTTGCTTGCGCGCGGTACAGCCACGGCGGGATAATGCAGCACCCCATGACAACCGCCCCTACATCGACACCCAACAACAACGGCGCCCCCGCCTCGCGGCACAAGACCAAACTAATTGTCGCCGTGGCGATCGTGCTGCTGGCGTTTGGCGGGCATTGGGTTTATCAACGCTACACCCATGTCTACATCGATGACGCCAGGATTGATGGCGATGTGATTACGATGTCGAGCCGCGTGTCGGGCTGGTTGATGGAGTTGCCGGTGATCGAAGGCGACGAAGTCAAGAAAGGCCAGTTGCTTGCGCGCGTGGACGAACGTGATTCGGTATTGCAGCGCGAGGTGCTCACCTCGAAATTGCAGGCCATCGAAAGCCAGATGGCAGTGATGCGCGCGCAGACCGGGCAGGTCGATCAAGAGACCACCGGACGCTACCAGAGCGAGACGAATCGTCTGGCCGCCGTCGAAGCCGATGCGGCGTCGTTCGCCTCACAACTGAAGCAGGCGGAAGTCGAAATGAAGCGCATGCAGTCGCTCGAAAAATATGTATCCGGACAGGAAATCGATCAGGCACGTGGCGCCCATCAACAGGCGCTTGAGCGTCATCGCAAGGCGCTCGCCGAAGTTGCCGCGGCGCGCGGCGCGCAATCCTCGGCCGGCGGCAGCCGCAAGCAGGTCGGCGTCATCGGTCAGCAACTGCAAGTGCTCGCGCGCCAGGCCGACGAGATGCGCGCCGAAATCAAGCGCCGCGAAATCGACATCGCCGACCGCACGCTGACCGCACCCGCCAACGGCCGCGTGGTGATGACCTTCGTGAGGAAGGGCGAGCATGTCTCTGCCGGTCAGCGCATCCTGATGTTTCATGATCCGAACGAAATCTGGATCGAAGCCAATGTGAAGGAAACCGATGTCGGCCGCCTGAAGGTCGGCATGAAAGCCGACATCAGGGTGGATGCCTATCCCGGCAAGGTGTTCAAGGGCGAGGTGTTTCGCATCGGCCAGGCGGCAACCAATCGTTTCGCGCTGCTGCCCGACCCCAACCCCAGCGGCAACTTCACCAAAATCACGCAGCGCCTGCCGCTGCGCTTGAAACTTGCCGATAAAGATGCAAGTTTGCGCCCAGGCATGATGGTCGAGGTTTACATTGCGACCGGAAACGACTGAAGACCTATTCGCGCGCTACGGCGAGCGCTACCGCTGGCTTGCCACCATCACGGTGATGATGGGCACGGTGTCAGCAATGCTCACCACCACCAGCATCAACGTCGCGCTGCCCGACATCATGGGTGCCTTCGGCATCGGCCAGGATCGCGTGCAGTGGCTGTCCACCGGTGCGCTCGCCGCGATGACCGTGGGCATGCTGGTCAACGCGTGGCTTGTCCACAGCTTCGGTCAGCGCAAGACTTTCGTCGGCGCCTTGAGCGTATTCGTGGGCGCGCTCGCGCTCGCGGGCCTGAGCCCCAACGACACGGTGCTGATTTTTGCGCGCATCGTGCAGGGCGCGGTGGCGGGCATGCTGCAACCGTTCGCGATGTACACCATCTTTCGCGTATTCCCCGAAAACCAGCGCGGCATGGCGATGGGCTTTTTCGGCATGAGCGTGCTGCTGGGCCCCGCGATGGGGCCCACGCTCGGCGGCATCATGATCGATCAATTCAACTGGCGCTACATTTTTTATGTCGCTGCGCCCATCTGCATCGCGGCGATACTGCTGGGCAGCATCTTCATGCCACAGCGCGAACAAACCGGCCCGCGCATGAAATTCGACTGGACCGGCTTCGTGCTGATGACCACATCGATGGCGTGCCTGCTTACGGGCCTGTCGAACGGGCAACGCGAGGGCTGGCATTCCGGCTTCATCATCACGTTGCTGTCACTGGCGGTGATCGGCATCGCAACCTTTATCTGGTGGGAGCTGCGCACCAAGCAACCGCTGGTCAACATGAAGGTATTCAGCAGTATTCAGTTTGCCGCGGCCGCCGGGGTGGCATGGATATTCGGCGTGGGCCTGTTCGGCTCGACATACCTTGTGCCGCTTTACGTGCAGACGGTGCAACATTTCACGCCGCTCTCATCAGGCCTGTTGCTCATGCCCGCCGGCATCATCATGGGCATCGCGATGCCCATCGCGGGTTACATCAGCGACCGTGTGCCCGCGCGCAACATGGTGATCGCGGGCCTTGCGTGTTTCGCCATATCGTCGTACTGGCTGGCGCAGATCGATTCAAACATGGCGTTCTGGACCATGGCGTGGGCAGTGGTCATTTCACGCATCGGCCTCGCTATCATGAAGCCATCGCTTAACGTCGCGGCGCTGCGCGCGCTGCAACCCGAGTTGCTGAGCCAGGGTGCGGGCATGATCAACTTCGCGCGCCAACTGGGCGGCGCATTCGGCGTCAACCTGCTGTCGATCACACTCGACCGCCGCACGTTTTTTCACAGCGACACCATCACCGCCACGCAAACGCCGGGCAACAGCGCCACAACCGAACTGCTGCGCTCGATACAAAGCCTGCTCGCGCAATCCGGCGTGCCGGAAGACGCGCAAATGGCCGGCGCACTGAACTACCTCGGCCGCGTGATACACGCGCAAGCCTACACCCTGGGCTTTCGCGACAGCTTTCTGATGGTGGCATTTATATTCACCCTGGCGTTGATACCGGCGTGGATATTGAGCCGGCATTCGCCGCGGCAGGCTTGAGAAAAAAATGAAGATACTCATTACACCGCTTATCGCCTGCATCTGTTGCGGCTTCGCGAATGGCGCTGAATACCCCAACCGCCCCGTGCGCATGATGGTGCCCTTCCCGCCCGGCGGCGCAAACGACATCGTGGCCCGCATCACCGCGCAAAAACTCTCCGAGCGCTGGGGCAAGCCGGTGGTCATCGACAACCGCGCGGGTGCTGGCGGCAACATCGGCACCGAAGTCGGCGCGCGCGCCAATCCGGATGGCTACACGCTCACCATCGGCTCCACCAGCACCTACATCACCAACGTCGTGCTCGATTCCAAGCTGCCGTTTGATCCGCGCCGCGATTTCGCCCCCATATCGATGATCGTCACCGCGCCAAACATTCTGGTGGCGCATCCTTCCGTGCCTGCCGCTACCGTGCAGGAGTTCATCAAACATGCAAAGTCGAATCCTAAGCGGCTTAACTACTCATCCTTCGGCGAAGGCAGCACGTCACACCTTATCGCCGAAATGTTCAAGAGCGCCGCCGGCATCGACATGGTTCACGTGCCTTACAAAGGCGGAGGGCCCGCGCTCATAGCGGTGGTAGGCGGCGAAGTGCAGGTCACTTTCTCCAACCTGTCGGTCGCACTGCCGCAAGTCAAAGGCGGCAAGGTGAAAGGCATCGCCGTCACAACGGCGAAACGCGCCTCCGCGCTGCCCGATATGCCGACAATCGCCGAATCGGGCCTCGCGGGCTTTGAAGCCATTTCCTCGGTCGGCATCCTCGCGCCCGCGGGCACGCCGCGCGTGCTGGTGATCCAAGTAAACCGTGACGTGCATGCCGTCATCGGCGAACCGGCGATGCGCGAGCAGATGGTTACGCGCGGACTGGAAGTTGCGCTCTCGACACCGGAGGAATTTGCGCGCTACATCCGCATTGAGATTGAGCGCTGGGGGAAAGTTGTGAGCGCGGCAGCCCAACCTGCAAACGCTACAACCCCCGCATCACCTCCTCCGACGAAGTGATCGTCGCAAACAGCGGCAATATCTTCTCGATCTCGATGCGATGCAATTCGGGATCGGGACTCGCGCAGCAATCCTCGACGACCTTGACGTAGAGCCCAGAGTCGTCGGCAAAGCGCGCGGCGCTGTCCACCACCATGTGTGTGTGGCAGCCGGTGATCGCCACCGTGTCCACGCCGTGCCGGATGAGCCATGCGTACAACTGCGTGTCGTGGAATGGATTAACCGCACGCTTGGTAAAGACGATTTCGCTGGGTAGCGGTTTGATCGCATCGGGGAATTCCGTGCCCCAGGTGCCGAGCACGATGGCGTTCATGTCCATCAGATGCTTCAAGCGCGCCGAGCGGCTGATGGTGTCGGCGTAGTCGGCGCGGTAACCGACGTTGACGAACGCCACCGGCAATCCTTTCGCGCGAAACGCCGCTTGCAGCTTCGCGATTTTAGGCAGCAGTTGACGCTGCTCTATGATCTTGGCGAAGCCTTGCGAGCCGACCTTGCCCTTGGGATCTACGAATTCGTTTTGCACATCGAGCACCAGCAGCGCGGTTTTGTTCATGTTATTCCAGTTGAGGTTGGTTGATCGCGCGGGATTGTAGCAGCGGCGCTGATTATCACTACTCGCCCTGAGCGCGCCGCTTTATACTGCCTCGACACTTGTTTTGAATTGCGTGCGCAAAAACTCCGAAAATCGCCGAAGACAAATTATTCAATAAAAACAATTACTTACATTTTATGAACATTTTGGTTACCGGCGGCGCGGGGTTCATCGGATCGCATCTCGCGGAGCAGCTCGCGCACCTCGGCCACGACGTGCGCGTGCTGGATGCGCTGACGGATACGTACTGCGCCGAGTTAAAAGCGCTCAATGTGCGGCAACTGCGCGAACAAAACATTGCGTTGCTCAAGCTCGATCTCGCCGCGGATGATTTGCGCGATGCCGTGCGCGACGCCGAGTTTGTTTTTCATCTTGCCGCGCAACCCGGCATCTCGGCCGCGCCGGCGTTCGATGTGTTTTTGCGCAACAACGTCACCGCGACTTCGCGGCTGCTGGATGCGTTGCGCGGCTCGGCCACGCTGCGCGGTTTTATCAACATTTCAACTTCATCGGTATACGGCGTCGATGCAAGCGGCGATGAAAACACCTTGCCCGCGCCGGCATCGGGTTACGGCGCAACCAAGCTCGCCGCCGAACAACTGGCGCTTGCACGCGCGCGTGACGAAGGCTTGCCAGCGTGTTCGCTGCGGCTGTATTCGGTGTACGGCCCGCGCGAACGGCCAGAGAAGCTCTACACGCGTTTGATCGGCTGCCTGCTTGAAGAGCGCGAGTTCCCCTTGTTCGAGGGCAGCGGCGCGCATGTGCGCAGCTATACTTACGTGGGTAATGTCGTCGACGGCATGATCCTGGTGATGAACCAATTCGAGCGCTGCAACGGTGAGATTTTCAACCTCGGCACTGAAGATGCCATCACCACCGCGCAAGCGATAAGCGTTGCCGAAACGCTGACCGCCAGGCGCGCGCGCATTGTTACGCAGCCCAAACGCCCCGGCGAGCAGTTGCTCACGCGCGCGAACATCGCCAAGGCGCGCCGCCTGCTCGGTTACGCCCCGCGCATTTCACTCGAAGACGGCCTCGCGCAACAGATTGAATGGTACCGTGCGCATATCCTCGGCAAAATGGATTTGTGGCGGCATGGATAGCATCGAACATAACGCGAGAGCATTGCAAACACTGCTCGCCCCGGAGCGCGCGCAACGTCAGGCGCCGCTCTACGATCACGGCAAGCCAGCGCTCACCGCCGCCATCGCGACGCTGGCCTTGGGCGGCGCGGAGCGCATCGTGCTTGATTGGGCCGCGGGCTGCGCGGCGCACTATGACGTGCGGCTGGTGGTGCTGCGCCGCGTGGCCGCCGAGTGGCCCCTGCCGCCGGGCATCACGCTCACGCGTCTCGCCGAGGGCGACGCATTGCCGCAGCTCGCATCGCTGGGGGCGACGATCGCGGCAAGCGGCAATCCGCGCGTGCTGTGCCATCTGCTCACCGCCCATGAACGTGCGGCGCTGGCGCGCGGCGGTGCACAACCCGTGGCGGTGCTGCATAATGCCGCCGCGGGCTGGATCGAGGAAGCCGGCGCGCTTACGCGAGAACCTCTGGTGATCACGGTATCGCACGCCGCGCGACGAGAACTGCGCGCGCGCAAGGTGCGTGCACCCTGCGCGGTCGTGCATCACCTGCCCCGCACACCCTCGCCGAGTGCGAACGCGCACACCGATGCACGCATGCGTTGGCGCGAACGCTGGGCACTGCCGCCCGACGCGCGCGTCATCGGCATGATCGGCGCGGTAAAACCGCAAAAAGATTATCCACGCGCATTGCGTCTGCTCGCCGCGGTGCTTGCGCGGCGCGATGCGTATCTCGTCATCGTCGGCGGGCCGGTGGGTCGGGACGGCGCGCTGGCATGGAGCGCGCTGTTAACGCTTGCCGTGCATTTTGGCGTGGACGCACGCCTGCGTTTGCCCGGCTTTGTCGTGCATGCAACCAGTTGCCTGCCCGCATTCGACATGCTGCTCAACACCAGCCGTTATGAGGGGCTGTCGATCGCCACGCTGGAGGCGCTTGCCGCGGGCCTGCCGGTGGTGGCCGGCGCCGTTGGCGGCCAAGGTGAGATACCCGCGCCGGGCCTGACGCTGATACCCGCCGATGCGCCCGATACGGCGTGGCACGATGCGGTTGAGACCGCGCTCGATCACAAGCCGCAAGCGCCAGCGTGGCGCGGCTTCCCAGCGCATCGGCTGTGGACGTTGTTTCATATCGCGCGCGATGTTTCCGTGGAGCCCGGCGTGCTTTTCGTCACGGCGAATCTGAACGCTGGCGGCGCGCAGCGCTCGTTGTGCAATCTGGCGGCTGCGTTGCAGGGCGCGATGCGTTTCGAGATCGCGGTATGCGGCGATTCGAGCAGCGATTATTTTCATGACCGGTTGCAAGGCGCGGGCGTGCCTTTCCATCGCAGCGCCGCCACGCGTGATTGTTTTGATCACGCCGAAGCCATCGTGCAGCGCGTCGTTACACAGCGTTACGCTACGATCTGCTTCTGGAATGTCGATGCCAAGGTGAAGCTGTTGCTGGTGAAGGCGCTCGCACACACCAAGATAAAGCTGATCGACGTGTCACCCGGCGGCTATGCGTTCGAGGAAATGCAGGTGCTGGGCGACTTTCAACAGTGGATCGCCTTCACTGAAGACGAATACTACGAACGGCTCGATAAGCTGGTGCTCAAGTACAAAGGCGATGCACCGCCAGCCGCGAGGCGCAAGGTCAAAGTGATACCCAACGGCGTTCCGCTGCCGGCCCGGCAAGCCATACACAACAACACGCCGCGCATCGTGGTCAGCGGACGCATCGCGCCGAGCAAATTCCTAATTGAAATCGTCGCCGCCATGCGCCTGCCGTGGCGCAGCCATCCGCAAGCCGAATTGCATCTGCTAGGTCACGCCGAGCCACGTCACGTCGAGTACGGACGTGAAGTGTTGTCCGCCATCGGCGCGGAGCTTGGCCATCGTATCCACGTGCACGGCGCGGTGTTTGATGCACCCGAACGGCTGGGTGAATACACCGTTGCGCTGATACTCGGCGAGCACCAGGGCAGCCCCAACGCCGTGCTCGAAGCGCTGGCCGCCGGCCTGCCGGTGATCGCCAACGATTCGGGCGGCACGCGCGAGATGGTGGCCAATGGCAGAACCGGCGTGCTGCTGCGCACGCGCGAGCCATCGGAAATCGCGGCGGCGCTCGCGCGCGTGATTGGCGATCCACGTTTGGCCGCGCGCTTGTCCGCGGCTGGCCGGCGGCACGTGGAGAAGAAATTTTCGATGCTGCAAATGGCGGCGTCTTACCGTAAGCTGTTTGAATCCAGTTGGAGAAAACGCTGATGCATACCTTGACGATTGAAGTGCCTCCCGCGCGCGAGCGCACCGCGCTGGCGCGGCTCACCCTCGATGGAAAAAAAGTCGCCGAAGGTTTTGCCGCAGCGTCGGCCAGCGCCAAGGTAGCCGCCGCGCGCGGCAATCCCGGCTGCGATCCGCTGCGCGCATGGGGGCATCCGCCGCTGGGCGCCTACCGCATGATCAATCACAACACAGCCAACAAAGCGGCGGCCGGAGAATACGGCGCGCGCATCGTCCTGTTTGAACCGTTGAGCGGAGATGCGCTTACCGCGCAATCGGCGGGTAGAGTCGGCGTGCTGCTGTATGGCGGCCTCGCCGGACAGGACAAAAATATTCGCCGCACACAGGGCGGCGTGCGTGTACAAGGCGACATGATCGCGGCCATCGCCGGCGCGCTGCAAATAGGCGGCGGCATGAATCTCGTAATCACCAATATGCGTAAACCGCCATGGTGGAAATTCTGGGCCAGCGTGCCGAAGACGCCGCCGCTTTCGACCACGGAACTTAAAGCCTACTCTGCGCCGCTGGATGAAATGAGCATCATTCTCGAACTGATGAACGGCGCTACGCGGCACGGCGCCGGTGGCGGCAACAGCGACTACCGTGAACGTGAACGCGATCGAGACGACAATCGTTACGATGACGATTCGAGTTCAAGCCGGTCGCGGCCCGAGCCGTATCAAGGCGGCGGCGGGCAAAGCGGTGGCGGCGGCGCAAGCGGCGGTTGGGATAGCGCCACCAGCACCGCGCGCGGCGTTGATGCGTCCGGGCGTATCATGGCGGGTGCTGCGGTGGGCGTCGTGGCGGCGACGGTCGCGGCATCGGCGGTCGCGGCTGCGTCACGTGAGGACAAAAGCAGCGGCGATGCCGGCGCGATCGCCAGCGGCGGCTTCGGCGATACCGGCAGCGACAGCGGCAGTGATACAGGCAGCAGTACCAGCACATCCACTCAATACTGAGATTACCCATGAAACGAATTCTACAATTGACGATTCTGCTCGCCGCCACCTGTGCGCTTGCACCAGCCCATGCACAGATCGGCAAGCGCCCGATCCGCTCCATCGTCGCCTCGCCGCCGGGCGGGCCGTCGGATGTGCAGATGCGCATCCTCGTGCCCAAGATGAACGAGGCGCTGGGGCAGACCATCGTGGTGGACAACCGGCCCAGCAACAACGGCGTGCTGGGCGGCGAGTTGTGCGCGAAGGCAGCACCCGATGGCCTCACCATCTGTGTCGGCAACAGCGGCACGCACGCGATCAACGCAACACTCTACCGCAAGTTGCCATACGACATCATTCGCGACTTCCACCCGATCAGCATGATCAGCACCACCGGGCTGGTGCTGGCGTTGAATCCCAAGGTGCCCGCGGGCACGTTGCAGGAGCTCACCGCGCTGGGCAAAAGTAAACCCGGCACACTGAACATCGGCATACCCGGCGCGACCGGCCAGTTCGTGGGGGACGCATTGTGGAAGCGGCTCGGCATCACGGTGAATAACGTCAACTTCAAGGGCAGTTCGCCCACCGAGGTTTCGCTCATCGCCGGCGAAATCGACATCGCCATGCTCTCGCCGCTGGCCAGCATGCAGCATCTGAAATCCGGGCGCATGAAAGCCATCGGCATCTCCAGCGCCAAGCGCGTGGCGCTGCTGCCCAACCTGCCCACCATCGGCGAGTTGGGCGTGCAGGGCTATGCGTTTGAATTCTGGAACGGCATCTTCGCACCCGCCGGCACGCCGCCCGCGGCGATCAAAACCATCTACAACGCGATGCAGCACGCGCTGCAATCCGCCGAAGTGCGCGAGCGCCTCACGCAACTGGGCTTCACCCCCGGCGGCCAGCCGCCCGAGGAATACACGCGCTTCATCAAGGAAGAAGTGCAGAAATTTCGCGAACAGATTCTTTCGTCGGGTGTTCAGTTGCTTTGAACATCTACACCTTTTTTTTTAAAAGCCCAACCCATGCCCAAATCCTCCCCTCTCCCCGAAGGCGAACTCGCGTTCAGTTATTTCCCCGGCAACTATCGCTGGTCGCACGGCGTGCTGCTTGCACTCGGCGGCGCGCCGTGGGGCGGCGGCGAGATCGATGAGATCAACCGCATCGGTCTCAGGCTGAAAGGCAAGGAAGGCGACGACACCGCGTGGTTCAACGAATGGGCGGGCGAAGCCGAACGCATTGAGAACATCGGCCACACCGAGGAAAAGAAAGGCCACAAGCTCACCGCCGCCGCGTATCTGATGCGCGCCGCGCATTACTATCAAGTCGGCGAGCGCTTCATGCAGCCCAAGACCGACGCAAGCCAGGCCGCGTATAAACGTGCAGTGGATGCGTTTCGCAAGGCGGCGGGGCTGATCAACCGCCCGCGCATCGAGCATGTCGAGGTGCCGTATGAAGGCACGTCACTGCCCGGCATCATCGTGCATGCCGACCCGGCGCCGGGACGCCCCGCGAATCACAAGGGGCCGGTGATACTGTTTCTCGACGGCTTCGATGTCACCAAGGAGATTCAGTACTTTCGCGGCATCCCCGATCTCGCCGCACGCGGCATCTCATGCCTGCTGCTCGACGGGCCGGGCAACGGCGAGGCGATTCGTTTTCGCGGCCTCACGCTGCATCACGAAACCGAGCGTCACGCGGGTGCTGCATACGATTATCTCGCCGCGCGGCCGGAGTTCGACGCCAGGCGCATCGGCATCATGGCGTTGTCCCTCGGCGGCTACTACGCGCCCCGCGCGGCGGCGATGGATGGGCGCTTCGCCTGCTGCATTTCGTGGGGGCCGGAGTGGGATTACCACTGGAAATGGCAGCATCGCTTGGAACGTATCGAACGCGGCGAAATCCTCTCGCTGTCGGTGCCCTGGCATCACCTGCTGTGGGTGTTCGGTGTTGCGACCAAGGAAGAAGCGTTCAAGAAACTCGAAGGCTTCAAGTTGGATGGCGTGATCCAAAAAATGAAGTGCCCATACCTGCTGGTCTACGGCGAAGGCGATCAGCAATGCCCGTTCGAGCACGCGCGCAAATCAGTCGATGCCGCCGGCTCCGCGCACAAGGAACTGAAAATCTTCACGCGCGAGGAAGGCGGTTACCACCATTGCCAGGTGGATAACGTCAGCATCGGCACCGCGTATATGTGGGACTGGGCGGCCGAGGTGCTGGAAGCGCATCGATAGTGGCATTAGCGTAGCGGCGCCGTGATCGCGGCGCCGTTTGTGGGTAACACGATCAGGCTCTCACCCGTGATCGCGGCAATTGCCGAAGCATCATCGGTGGCGGCAATAGCGCGCACAAATTGCGCATCGTCGGCGCGCATCAAGGACGGCCCCCTCGGCGTACCGTTGAACGTGACGAACCGTATACCCACGATATCGGCAATCAACAATTGTTGAGGGTCGCCCGCCAAGGCTTCGGTGGGTGCAAACAGCCGCAGTTCCGCCACGCCCGGAAACGCGCCGAGCTTACCCGCCCTGCCACTCATCACCGGCGCAAGGTATCCGTCATGGCCGGGCTGAAAACTGCGCTTGACGACAAGCTGGCGTCCGTCACGCGAGAAGCCGATGCCCACGCCGCAGCAGGCTTCGTATCCGCTCTTGCCGCCCGCGACCGGAACCGGCGCGCCCGCGGCTGTCCACAGATAAACGTCGTTGGTGCACGAGATCGCGGCAATGAACTTTTCGTCGGGCGACACGGCGACGCCGCCATGGGCGCAGGGGCTGTCCACCTTCTGCCGCGACAATGACAATGTAAGCACGGGCGCGAGGCCCTCGGCGCGCCACAGCCGCACGCGCAGCATCTCATCGAGCGTGGCGATGAAGCGCCCGCGCGTGGACACCGCAAGCGCCACCAGCGGCTTGTCCGACGCACGCACCGGCGCGCCAACTTGCGTGCCGTCGAGCGCCCAGAAGCGCAGCATGCCGTCCGCGCCGGCGGTCACGATGCGCTCGCCGTCATGCGTGAACGCCGCCGCGGCGGCCTGCACCGCCACCGCAAAGCGCAACGCGGGCTTAGCCGCATTGGCAAAATCGTAGACACGCAACTGGCGCGCACCCAACGCCATGAGCAGCGGTTGTGACTTGGGCGGAAGAAAAGTCGCCTTGGGATGAAACGCGATGTGCAGCGGCTCGAACTCCGCGCGCGCGTGTTCGGGCGGCGGCGTGGCCGCGCGCGCGGGCAAGCCCACGGCAAGCGCAAGACACAGCACCAAAAGAATGCGATGCGACACGCAACGCAAGTTAACGGACATCCATTTCACCAGTGAACGGCAGGCAAGCCTTGATCGGGCCGCTCACTATAGGCCAGATTGCGCCGCGGGCAAAACACCCGCCTGCAAATCACTACACCACCCGCTCCAGCGGTACCTGAAACAGACGTATGCGTTCATCCGCGCGCCGCGCTTTTTCGTTGGCGGCTGTGATCGACGCGATCAACGCCGCCAGCGGCGCCTCATCCTCGAACGCGATCATCAGCGCCGCGTTGGTGCTGGCGTAGGTGCCCAAGCCGATGTGCGGCTCGGTGCCGTGCCCCTTGCCTTTTACGTGCTCCCAGCGTGTGTAGTAATCGATGTTGAGCGCCTTCAGCATTCTCATCACTTGCGGATCAACATATTCGTTATAGACTACAAATGCCATTTTCATGATGCCTCCCGTGTGGTCTCACGTGAGCAACGTTACATGGCAAACGCGCGCGCGATTTGATCCAGATCAAATTCAGCGCGTGACCGGGCGGCATCAAAACCCGAGGTCAGGCACGCGAACACACAAATTCATGAAATACCGTAAGTTATTGTTTTTATTGATATTTGTAAATCCGAAAGAAACGCGATTTTGGGCCTAGCGCACTGAACTCGCACGCAACATCGCTGTCGTATGTTTACAAGCAACAAACAGTACCGGGCCTGACGACTCTTACGCCAACACAAGGAGGCACTATCGGAGCAACCGCCGCTTGAAGCAGGGCCACATGCGCGCAGAGCGCACTTGATTGCCGTAACTACGGCATTGCAGTAAACGGGCGCAATATGCGCTCGGCAGAAAGCCCCGCCACGTGCGGGGCTTTTCCATTTGGACCGTTGCGAAAAAGGGCAAGCTCATCAAGAATGCCGGAATCAAGGTAGAGTAGTGCCATGAAGAAAACCGCCCATACACCTTTGAAATCCGCGCCAGCCGCGTTGACTGCGGTATCCGGCAAAAAGAAAAAGCCGCATGCGAGCGCACCCCACCCCGCGAACAACACTGCGCTCAACGCACAAAACCGCCGCGTGCTTGCGCAGCATTACCGCGCGAAGTATGGTGTGAAATAGACATTCGGAATTAAATCGATGAGGAAACCGCAATGAAAGCCCCACCGTTCGCCTACGCACGCGCACGCAACCTGTCTGAGGTGTTCGAGCTGCTCGAACGCCACAAAGACGGCGCAAAGATACTCGCCGGCGGCCAGAGTCTGATGCCCGCGCTGAACATGCGTTTGTCGTCACCCGAAGTGTTGATCGATATCACGCGTCTGGCTGAACTGGCCGGCATCAAGGTCAATGGCGGGCACGTGCATATCGGCGCGCTCACCACGCATGCCGAGATCGGGCGCTCGGCTGATATTCGCAAACATCTGCCGCTGCTTGCCGATGCGGTGGAGCACATCGCGCATCCGGCGATTCGCAACTCGGGCACGTTCGGCGGCAGTCTGGCGATGGCCGACCCTGCCGCCGAGTGGCCCGCGTGTTGCGTGGCGCTCAATGCGCGGATCGTGCTCGCGGGCAAATCCGGCACACGCCAGGTTGCCGCGCGCGAATTTTTTCACGGGCTGTATGCAACGGCGATGCAGCCGGATGAAGTGCTGACCGAAGTGGTGATTCCGATTCCAAAACCAGGCACGCGCCACGCGTTTCTTGAACTCGCGCGGCGGCGCGGCGACTACGCGATTGTCGGCATCGCCGCGCTGGCGCAAATCGCCAACAACAAAGTGACGGATTTACGGCTCGCGTTTCTAGGCGCGGGCGAGAAACCGATGCTCGCCGAGAGTGCATCGCAAGTTATTGTTAATAAAGGACTTTCTGATACCGCCATTGCCGAAGCACAGAACGCGCTGGCACAGGACATCGACCCCGCAGCCGATCTGTATCACACGGCGGCAACGAAACTGCATCTCGCGCGCGTGCTCACTTCGCGTGTGTTGAAGCAACTTGCAGCGTAAGGAATAAGCATGGATACCATCATCGAAACCAGCATGACGCTCAACGGCGAGCACGTGACGCGGCGCATCCCCGTGCGTCAGAATCTGGTTGATTTTCTGCGCGAGGAAATGGGACTCACCGGCACGCATGTCGGCTGCGAGCATGGCGTGTGCGGCGCGTGTACGGTGCGCGTCGATGGCAAGATCGTGCGCGGCTGCTTGATGCTGGCGGTGCAGGCCGATGGCCGCACGGTGGAAACTATTGAAGGCGCATCCGAATCCGGCGAGCTCGCCGAACTGCAGGATGCGTTTCACAAGCGCAACGCGCTGCAGTGCGGCTTTTGCACACCGGGCATGCTGCTCACCGCGCAGGATTTGATTACCACCCAGCCTGACGCCACGCGCGAGGAGATTCGCGAACATATTTCCGGCAACTACTGCCGCTGCACCGGCTATCAGGCGATCGTCGATGCGGTCGAGACAGTACTTGCCGCACGCCGAGGCAAATAATGAACGCGCCCGCCACTGACAAATACATCGGGCAAAGCGTTCCGCGCGCCAACGCGAAGCGGCTGTTGCAAGGGCGCGGCGCGTACACCGACGATCTCAGATTTCCGCGTCTCGCGCATGTGGTGTTTTTCCGCAGCCCGCACGCGCACGCGCGCATCATCAAACTCGATTTCACGAAAGCGCGCGCCATGCCCGGCGTCGCCGCCGTGGTCGATGGTGCAACGCTCGCAAAATACTGCAAGCCGTGGGTCGCGGTGCTCGGCCATTTGAAGGGCATCAAGTCGGCGACACAGCACGCCATCGCGGTGGATCGCGCCTGCTGGCAGGGTGAAGCGGTCGCCGCCGTGGTCGCCGACACGCGCGCGCAAGCCGAAGACGCCGCGGAGAAAATCGAATGTGAATGGCAGGTGCTGCCGGCTGTCACCGACATGCAGGCCTCGCTCGCGGGCGCGCAAATCATTCATCCGGAGTTCAGCGACAACATTTGCTTCACGCGCGAGTTCGCCACCGACAAGGTGGACGAAGCCTTCGCCAAGGCTGATCTGGTGGTGGAAGAAACCTACGACTTCGGCCGCCACACCGGCGTCACCCTAGAAGCGCGCGCGATACTCGCCGACTACAACGCCGCCGAGAACACGCTGACGGTGCATCATTCGACGCAGGCGCCGCACATGATGCAGGATATTTTCTCGCGGCATCTCGATATCCCCGAAGGCAATGTGCGCGTGATCGCCAAGGATGTCGGCGGCTCGTTTGGCATCAAAGTGCATGTTTACGCCGACGAGATGGCAACTGCGGCGCTGGCAGTGATGTTAAAGCGTCCGGTGAAATTTTTCGCCGACCGCATGGAGTCGTTTCTCTCGGACATCCACGCGCGCGAACACAAGATCAAGCTGCGTCTCGCCTGCACCAAGGCGGGCGAAATTCTTGCCTTCGATCTCGACGATCTCACCGGCATTGGCCCCTACTCTGTTTATCCGCGCACCAGCGGCATCGAGGGCAATCAGGTGGTCAATCTCACCGGCGGGCCGTACAAGCATCAGCAGTACCGCGCGAAACTCAACGTTGTGTTCACCAACAAGAATGTGACCTGCCAGTATCGCGCGGTGGGCCATCCGATCGCGGTCGCCATCACCGAAGGCATCGTCGATCTTGCCGCCAACAAGCTCAACATCGACCCGGCAGAATTTCGCCGCCGCAACCTCGTGCCCGATGATGCGTATCCGCACACCTCCGCGTCGGGCATGAAAATGGAGAAGCTGTCGCACCAGCAGTCTCTCGATAAGTTATTGATTTTAATGAACTATTCAGAACTACGCAAAGAGCAGGCCACGTTGCGCAAACGCGGCATCGGCCTGGCCGCGATGATCGAAGTCACCAATCCATCGCCAGCGTTCTACGGCGTCGGCGGCGCGCGCATTTCTTCACAGGATGGCGCAACGCTGCGCTTTGAACCCACCGGCATGGTGACGTGTCTGGTCAGCGTCACCGAACAAGGCCAGGGCACGGACGCCGTGTTCGCGCAGATCGCGGCGGACGCCGTGGGCGTCAGCATCGACCGTGTGCGCGTGATCACCGGCGACACCGCCATCACGCCGTACGGAGGCGGCACTTGGGCTTCGCGGGGTGCTGGCATCGGCGGCGAGGCGGTGCTGCAATCTGGCAAGGTGCTGCGCTCGAACATACTCGACGTCGCGGGCGCGATTTTGCAATCGAGTCGAGAAATGCTCGATCTCAAGGACAACAACGTGATCGACGTGCGCACCGGCGAAGTGAAACTTTCACTTAACGAACTGGGCCGCATCGCGTATTTTCGCCCCGACACGTTGCCGATGGATTTTCAGAGTGAGCTGATGGTGACACGCCACTACACGCCGCGCGGCTACGGTTTTGCGTTCACCAACGGCATGCAAGCCTCGCTCGTCGAAGTCGATATCGAAACCGGCTTCGTCAAGCTGTTGAAGCACTGGTGTGTCGAAGACTGCGGCACCGTCATCAACCCGCAACTCGTCGATGAACAAATTCGCGGCGGCATCGTGCAAGGCATCGGCGGCGCCATGACCGAACATTGCCTCTACAGCGACGATGGCCAGTTGCTTAACGGCACCATGGCCGATTACCTGGTACCGATGGCGGGAGAAATGCCCGACATGATTATCGGCCACGTGGTGACGCCGACAAAGACCTCCGAACTCGGCGCAAAAGGCGCCGGAGAAGCAGGCACCGCCGGTGCACCGGGTGCTATCATGAACGCCATCAACGACGCGCTGTTGCCGTTCAACGCGCGCGTCACCGCGCAGCCGTTTACGCCGGAGCGCGTGCTGCGGGCGTTGGGAAAGGTTTGAGTGTAAACGGCGGGTTTGCCCTACGATCCTAAAAATGCTATCATTGATATCAAAATTTTTCATAACATATTGATAAATATGGCAAATCTTATAGTCAGAGGCATAGACGATACCCTCGTGCAAGCGCTGCGTGAGCGCGCGGCGCGCCATGGCCGCAGCGCCGAAGCCGAGCATCGTGAAATTCTCGCCGCCACGTTGCGCCGCCCCAAAAAACGCAGCTTCGCCGAAGTGCTCGGCGCCATGCCGAATGTCGGCACGGACGAAGATTTCGCGCGCCTTAATGACGCTAACGACACCAGCGAGGCGCCGGGTGTATTTGGTTGACACTGATGTAATCAGTGAAGTCCGCAAGCGCGGCAAGGCGGACAAGGGCGTCACGAACTTTTTTCGGCAGGCCACGACAGGCAATACCGCGCTATATCTTTCGGTGGTCACGGTTGGAGAACTCAGGCGCGGCGTTGAGCTGATTCGACACCGCGGTGACAGCGCACAGGCACGGCTACTGGACACATGGCTGACGCTGCTGCTAACCGAATATCACGATAACATCCTGCCGCTGGATGATGCCGCCGCGCAAGTGTGGGGCCGTTTGCGCGTGCCTCACCCGGAGAACGCGCTGGATAAGCAAATCGCGGCAACCGCTCTCGTCCACGACCTCACTCTTGTTACCCGCAACGAGAAACACTTCGCGGGCTCCAGCGCGAGGCTGCTCAATCCGTTCGCGCACGCGTAGTCCGCTTGGGGCGCAATGCCCCGCTTCAAGTATTCCCTGGTCCCGTTGCACCGGCCGCGGTTTGTGCAACCTCCTTCCGGCGCAATAGGGATTGCGCCCTGCGTAACCGCCGTTTAACGCACGCATCACCGCGCGCGGCAATCAGTTATCGCCGGAACTGTCCTCGCTATAGCGCACCCGCTCGGTGTATCCCAAGCGGATCGCCGCCGTCATGACCGCCCGCGCGAGCTTGGCGTCGTCTTCAGTATCTACAGTGAAAGTCTTGCCCTCGCATTTACGGTAAATAGCCGACAGCACTCGCATGGGCGCATCGTCCTGCAGCAAATCGCGATCGGCCGGTACCACCCCGCCTGTCTGAATGCAAAAGCCGCCCAAATCAACCACATGCGCGGCCATGGCTTGATTGACGGTAAGCGAACTTGACAGCGCTTCATCAACCAGAGTGAAGGTCTGCGTACGCAGCACGTCGGTCACCTGCAATGCATTGACGCCGTCGCGTGCGATCACCATCATAATGGCGAAGCGCGCCGCGCTCATTCTTTTGAGCAGTTCCAGGCGCCATTCATCAAGGCTTTGGCGGTTCAGGCGCAGATAGAGTTCGGCCAGGTTAAAGCCGCGAGGCCGGTAACCATAGACCTGATACGCGCTCAAAATAGCCAACTCGCTTTCATCCTCGAAAACCAGGGTTTTCTTGTGCAGCAGGCCCAGATGTCGCGCGCAGGCGTGAATGTCACTCTTGTTGTGCAGGCGCAATGCCTCGTGGTGAAGCCCGGCTACCGCGGCTCGAATACGGGCATAGTCGGCCCGGTCAAAAACAATGTCGGTCATGGCGCGAAATTTTCCGGAACGAAATGACGAACTGGCATTTTATCCCAGCCCTTTCAAGGTGGTAAGTCATTGATTTTATTGCCCTCAAAGAGGGGGGCCTAAATTTCACCGTGGTTTTTCAAGGGCGAAAAACTTGCCTGATCGCGCTTTCCCAGATGGAAACCGATAAAAAGCATCACCTTGAAAGGGCTGGCATTTTATCCTTCAGTACGTCGCAGAAGGCGCCCCGGCGCCACAAGCCTACTGCTTGGGAATTCCGGCATCGACCACAACCTTGGCCCAGCGCGTCATCTCCGGGCGGATGAACGCGGTGAAGTCCTCGCGGCTTTGCGGCGCGGCTTCCACCACCATGTCGGCGAAGCGCTGTGCGAGATCAGGCATCCGTAGCACCTTCAGCAAATCGGCATGCACCGTGTCGAGGATGGGCGCGGGCGATGCGCCCTTGTAGGCCACGTGAACCACATCGATACGCGAGATCGGAGAAAAATCACGCAGTCGTCATACGGCAGTTTGGGCATACAGCCCCGGCGCGATGCCGTTGGAGGCGATGTTGCAATGAAACAGCGTGTAAATCACAGCACAAGCCCGCTCAATCCGGCATCAGCGCAAACGTCCACACCGAGCCGCCGCGCGGTATGTTGCCGGCGCGCAGATTGACCGAGGTGCCGCCGGCGATGCCCGACAGCACGCTGACGTACTGGCGGCCCTTGTGCGTGTAGGTGATGGGCTGGGAGTTGACCGCCGAGCCGGTCTGGAACTTCCACAATACCTGGCCGCCGTTCTCGTCCATGGCGATGAATTCTCCGGTCTGCTTGCCGGTGAAGAGCAACCCGCCCGCGGTCGATAAGGTGCCGGCCCACATGCCGATGTCGGCGTCGTGCAGTGGCAGTTCCCACTTCACTTTCGCGCGGTCAGGGAATCGATGGCGGTGTAATAGCCGAACGGCTCGCCCGGTTTTAGCGGCACGCGCTGCTGTTGACCGGATAGCGCACTATGTCATAAGCTGGAATCCGTATTAATCCTCTGCACAAGGGTGCGCCATGACCGTACGTTCACTCCAATACATCGCCTTGGCCGTGCCGGATGCCATCGCCGGCAAGCAGTTCTACACCGACTTCGGCATGGAGGGACGCGAAGAAGGCAAGCGCGTGGTCATGCGCTGCCATGGCCGCGATCAGGATCAGATGATCCTTGTTGAAGGCGCCAAGAAACGCATACATCACATCTGCTTTGGCGCGCGCGCCGAGGCCATCGAGGACATCAAGCGGCGACTCGAACAAAACGGCTACAAGCTCACCGATGCGCCGCGTGAGTCGCCCGCCGACGGCATCTGGTTTCACGACCCCGACGGCGTGCTGGTGAATGTGCGCGACGCCGCGCCCGCGCCGTGGCTGCCCGCGCCCGAATGGAAAATCAACAATCCGGGGCATCTAAACCGCGCGGGTATTCCCGGACATCCGCCGCGCGATTTGCCGGTCAGGCCGCGGCGGCTGGGGCACACGCTGCGCTTCACCGCCGATTTGGACAAGCAGACCGATTTCTACACGCGCATCGTCGGCATGAAGCTCTCCGACCGCGCGGCGGACATCGTTTCGTTCATGCGCAACGGCGAAGGCGGCAGCGATCACCACGTGCTGGGTTTCATCAAGAGTGACCGACCCGGCTTTCATCACGCGAGCTTCGAGGTTGCCAACCTCGATGAACTCGGCGTCGGCGCGTGCCGCATGCTCGACAAGGGTTACCGCAACGGCTGGGGCGTGGGCCGCCATGTTATCGGCTCGAACTTTTTTCACTACATCCGCGATCCGTGGGGCAGCCTCGTGGAGTATTTTTGCGATGTCGATTACATCCCCGCCGACTTCGACTGGAAACCGAAGGACTACCCGCCTGCCGACGCGCTCTATGCGTGGGGGCCGGGCGTGCCCGATGATTTCGGCGTGAATTTTGAGTAATGCGGGTAGCGGCAACATCGATTGACAAGCCAGCGCGCGGGCACGCATCATAGCTAAAACAATAATCGAACAGGCAGGCATGTAAGCATTCAACCAAAGGGGAGCGAGGCAATGAACTTTATTCGTGGCATTCGTGGAATTGCGGCATTATTTTGCGCCGTGCTGTTGACGGCATCGGGCGCGCTGTTTGCACAAGGTGCGCAGCAGCCGGTGAAGATCGGCATGAGCATGCCGCAGACCGGATCGCTCGGCGCGGGCGGGCAAGCGGCGCTGGTCGCGCTGCGCATGTGGGTGGAGGATGTGAACGCCAAGGGCGGCCTGCTCAATCGCAAGGTCGAACTCATTGTTTATGACGACCAGACCAACCCCGCGCTGACCCCTGGCATCTATACCAAGTTGCTTGATGTCGATAAGGTCGATCTCTTGATCGCGCCCTATGGCACGGTGCCCACCGGGCCGATCATGCCGCTGGTGAAACAACGTGGCTTGCTGCTGATGGGCAATTTTTCGTTTCAGGTGAACCGCACGGTCAAACACGACATGTGGTTCAACAATGCGCCGTGGAACGACGCGACAAGCTGGTCGGAAGGTTTTTTCAAGACCGGAGAAAAGCTCGGCGCAAAAACCATCGCGTTTCTCGCCGCGGATCAGGAGTTCTCGCAAAACCTTGCCAACGGCGCGCGCGAGCTCGCCAAGAAGCTGGGCCTGAAGACCGTATACGAACAGAACTACCCGCCGGCCACGGTGGATTTCTCCTCGATGATCCGCGCCATCCGCGCCTCCAAGCCCGACCTCGTATTCGTAATGTCGTATCCCAACGACTCGGCGGCAATCGTACGCTCGGTCAACGAAATCGGCGTCGGCGACTCGGTGAAGCTCTTCGGCGGCGGCATGGTGGGACTGCAGTTCACGCCGATCATGGAGTCGCTCGGCTCGATGTTGAACGGCATCGTCAATTACAACACCTACGTGCCGGGCATGGATTATCCGGGCATCAAGGAATACTTCGACCGCTACGCCAAACGCGCCGCCGCGGCCAAGGTCGATCCGCTGGGCTACTACATCACGGCGTTCAACTACGCGACGGGGCAGATGATCGAACAGGCGGTGAGCGCGACCAAGAGCCTGGATCACAAGGTGCTCGCCGACTATCTGCGCAAGAACGAAATGCGAACCATCGTCGGCCCCATCCGCTACGGCCCCGACGGCGAGTGGGCAAACCCGCGCGTGGTCATGGCGCAATTTCGCGGCGTGGCGGACAAGAATCTTGATCAGTTCCGCCAGCCCGGCAAGCAGGTCGTGCTGCATCCTGACGCCAACAAGACCGGTGATGTTGTCGCGCCGTTCGAGAAAGCGCGCAAGTAAAATCTTTCACATCGCCGGGGCGGCACGGAAGCCGCCCCGGCCTCCTGTAGTCACACGACATCACTGTGTTCTCATTCGACCTGCTGCTGGACGCCGTAGTCCTAGGCCTGCTGCTGGGCTGCTTTTACGCGGCGGTCAGCGTCGGCCTCACTGTTGCGTTCGGCCTGCTCGACGTGCCGCACATCGCGCACCCGGCGTTTTTGGTGCTGGGCGCGTATTGCACCTGGCTGCTCAACCGCCACGGCTTTGATCCCATCGTTGCGGGTGTCATGTTGATGCCTGCGTTCATGTTGCTGGGCATGGCGGTCTACCGCTTTTATTACGAGACCTTCGAGCGGCGCGGCAGCGATGCGGGTTTGCGCGGCCTGGCGTTTTTCTTCGGCGTGGTGTTCATCGTCGAGGTCGGACTGGTGCTGTTGTTCGGGGTCGATCAGCGGCTGGTGGAGGCCGCCTACATCGGCAAAAGCCTGAATGTCGGCGACATGCGCCTGCCGCTGCGCCTGCTGGTTGCGTTCGCGATGGCGCTGGTGCTGACCATCGGGCTTGCGTTGTACCTCTCGAAAACATTCACCGGCCGCGCGATCAAGGCGGTGGCGCAGGATGAAGGCGCGCTGCGGCTGATGGGTGCGAACCCGATGCGCATCAAGCAATGGGCATTCGGCATTGCCACCGCGGTGACGGGGCTGGCCGGCGCGCTGCTCATCATCGTCGGCCCGGTGGAGCCGACAATGGATCGCGTCTACATCGGGCGCACCTTCTGCGTGGTGGTGCTGGCGGGGCTGGGCAGCATGTCGGGCACGCTCGCGGCCGGCATCATCCTCGGCATCTCGGAATCCATAGTGCTCACGCTGCTCGGTGCATCGTGGGCGCCGGCGGTGTCCTTCGGCCTGCTGCTCATCATGCTGGGCATACGTCCGCAGGGGCTGTTTGGCAGATGAGCAGCCGATAAATGAAACCCAACACCTGGGGATTCTGGATTGGCTCGGCATTGATACTTGCCGCCGCGTGCATTGCGGCAGCCACGATCAAGAACGAATATTACTTCTACGCCGCCTACGTGGTGATTCAGTTCGTGGTGCTGGCGACCGCGTGGAATATTCTCGGCGGCTACGCGGGCTACGTGAATTTCGGCACCAGCGCGTTTTTCGGCGTGGGCGCGTACATCGCAGTGATGCTGATCAAGGCGATGAACCTGCCGCTGGGGTTGCAAATCCTCGCTGCCGCGGCAGTGGGCGGCGCGCTGGGCTTCGCTGTGGGGCTGCTCACGCTGCGATTGCGCGGCATATTCTTTTCAATAGCCACCGTTGCCATCACCATCATCCTCGAAACCGCGGTCATCAACTGGCGCTTCGTCGGCGGCGCAACAGGCATTCAGATATTACGTCCGCCGGTGATGGAGCCGTTTGAATCGTATACAAAAATGCTCTTCGTGTGCATGGTGATGCTCGCCATCGTAGCCGTCGCCATCGCGCGTTACATCGAAACCTCGTGGGTCGGGCGCGGCTTGCGCGCGATTCGTGACAACGAAGAAGCAGCGGAATGCGCCGGCGTGCCCACGTTAAAACTGAAACTTGCGGCCTGCGTGGTTTCCGGCGCACTGATGAGCGCGGCGGGCGCGCCGCTGGCGATGTATCAAAGCTTCGTCGAACCAGCGTCGGCGTTCAACCTCACCTACTCTGTATCAGCGCTCGCCATGCCCATCATCGGCGGCACCTCGCACTGGATCGGCCCCGTGGTCGGCGCGCTATTGCTCGGCACCGTGCAGCAAGTGGTCACCGTAACCATTTCATCCGAACTCAACGTGCTGGTTGTAGGCGTACTGCTGGTTGTGTTCGTGGTGGCTGCGCCGCAGGGGATCGTCGGGCTGTATGTGAAGCTGCGCGAGAAGATCAAAAGCAAAAACCTTTAGCCACAGATTTCACAGATTAACACAGATTTAGATAAAAATCTTTTAAAAACATATACTTATTTACAAGTCAGGATTTGCCCTTGCTTTGTTTTTATCTGCGCTCATCTGTGCAATCTGTGGCTAAAAAGTTTTGACTTAAATTTAATGACCGAACCGTTACTAAAAATTACCAACGTCACCAAGCGCTTCGGCGGCTTCACCGCGCTGGATGACGTGAGTCTTGCCGTGGCGCCCGGCGAGCGGTTCGGTTTGATCGGCCCCAACGGCTCGGG
>CAMDLH010000074.1 GCA_945901405.1 Bordetella parapertussis
TGCCGGTGTCGTTCATGTCGCTGGTGACGCTGGTGATGGCCGTGCATCCGTCGGTGCCGGCGAAATCACTCAAGGACTTGATCGCGCTCGCAAGGGCGCAGCCGGGCGTGATGAATTACGCGACCGCGGGCAACGCCAGCGCCAATCATCTGGCGACCGAGCGTTTCAGTTCCGCCACCGGCATCAAGATGACGCACGTGCCGTACAAAGGTGGCGGGCCGGCGGTGATCGCGCTGCTCTCGGGCGAAACGGCGCTGCTGTTCGCGACCATTCCCTCGTCGATACAACATTTCAAGACCGGCAAGCTGCGCGCGCTGGCCGTGTCGAGTCTGAAGCGCAGCGTCGCGCTGCCCGACGTGCCCAGTGTTGCCGAAGCGGCGGTGCCCGGCTTCGAGGCGAACGAATGGAACGGCGCACTCGTGCCCGCGGGCACGCCGCGCGCGGCAATAGATCGGCTCTATCAATCGATCTCAAAATCAATCGCCATCCCCGAAGTGCGCGAGCGCATCATCGCGCTGGGCGCGGAGCCGGTGGGCAACACGCCGGAGGAGTTCGGCGCCTTCATCAAGCGAGAAATCGGTACGTGGGCGAAAATCATCCGCGAGGTGGGGATCAAGGTGGAGTGATTGAGGTTTTCGGCAGCGGGTTTCGTGGTCAATCCTTGGAGGGTGCATCATGAACAAATCTTGTGGCACTAGTGCGCTACGCGTTTCTCGTTTGCTGATCGCTGCGTGGTTATCGCTAATGTGCGCGCACGCCGCGGCCGCGGACACCAGCGCAAAAATCACCCGCCTGATGGAGGTTTCCGGCATCAACTTCGCGTTAAAGCAGATTTTGCCCGGCATGTTGGGCGGCTTTGACGCGGCTCAGCAGCAACAGCCGTTGCCCGCCAACGCGCGCGCCGCGCTGCGTGATGCGGCGATACAGTCGTTCCAGGCCGCGCCCATGCAGGACAAACTTCGCGCCAAGCTGGCCGGCACGCTCAACGAAAAGCAGATCGATGACACGCTGGTCTGGCTCGACACGCCACTGGGCCGGCGCATCACCGAGATGGAAAACACCACCAACGATCCAGCGAATACGCCGAAAATGCTGGCGTATGCGGAGGATCTGCAAAAACGCCCCGCGACTGGCGCGCGCGTGAAGCAGATACAGGACCTGAATCGCGCGCTGCACATGAGCGAGACCATGGCCACGATCACCGAGGCAACGCTGCTCGCGACCGCGCTCGGATTCAACGCCGCGCAGCCGCGCCAGATGCAGGCGCCGCAGGAGCGCATTCAAAAGCAGATCAAGGCCAATATGCCGGAGATCAAAAAGGCATCCGAGCAGCACCTGATTCTGGCGCTGCTGTTCACCTATCGCGCGCTCACCGATGCGGAACTCGACAGCTACATCAAATTCGCCAAATCGCCAAGCGGCGAGGCCTATCACAAGAGCACGCTCGCGGGCATGAACGAGGCCATGCTGGAGGCGATAGGCCGCTACATGATCGCCATACCCAAGGCGGTTGAGCGGAGCAAGGGCGCGGTGGGGACGTAGCCGGTGTCAACGTCGTCGCGTTCTACTATTGTGGTGTTACGCGCTGTCGGGAAATTAAATCAGCATCCATCCCATATTCGTCATTCCAGCGCAGGCTGGAATCCAGGTAGTAACCTGGTCCGCAGGACCTGAATTCAGATGCTTCGCATGCGTGAACGATTCTGGATTCCAGCCTGCGCTGGAATGACGGCGTAAGTGTTGTTATATTGCCGCTTCACATTTGAAATCAGTCCATACCGGGAGTCAACAAAATGCAAGACCGTTTAGCCATCACCAGCACCCCCATACACGATCTGCTCGCCAAGCGCTGGAGTCCGCGCGCGTTTGCTGCCGGAAAGTCCGTGTCGCGCGAGCAATTGCTTTCATTGCTTGAAGCCACGCGCTGGTCGCCCTCGTGTAACGGTGATGAGCCGTGGCGTTATCTCTTGTGGGATCGCACGCGCGATGCGCCGGGTTTTCAGCAGGCGTTTGATTGCCTGTCGGACGGCAACAAGAAGTGGGTGAAGAACGTGCCGCTGCTGATGTTGGGTTGCGCGAACAGCGTGTTCAATCACAGCGGCAAGCCCAGCCGCTGGGGGCAGCACGATGTCGGCATGGCGAATCTTTCGTTGTGTTTGCAGGCCGTGGCGCTGGGGCTGGCCGCGCACCAGATGGGTGGCTTTGACGCGGCGAAGGCGCGCACTGCGTTCAATATTCCCGAGGGCTATACGCCGATGTCGATGGTGGCCATCGGTTATCAGGCCGAGCCTGATGTGCTTGATGACGAAACCAAGGCGAAGGAATTGAAGCCGCGCGGGCGCCGTCCCATTGCGGAGAGCTTCTATACGGGAAGCTGGGGCAAGGGCTTCGCATAGTTGAAGTCATACTGGATCACTAAGAGCGGCGGCGAGACCGCCCTCGAACCGCGCGACATTCCGCGGCCTGAGCCCGCCGCGGGGCGGTTGCTCGTTCGCGTGCGCGCGGCCTCGCTCAATCGCGGCGACATGATGGCGCGCATCAAGCGCCACGGCGCGCAGACCGCGCGTATCGCGGGCGTGGATGGCGCCGGCGAAGTGGCGGATGCCGGCGGCAGCGCGTTTAGCGTGGGCGAGCGCGTGATGTTCCGTGCGCCGGCGTGCATCGCCGAATACGCGCTGGTTGATCCCGCGCTCGCCGCGCGCGTGCCGGAGTGCTTCTCGTGGGAGGAGGCGGGCGGCACGCTCGCGGCATTCATCACGGGCTGGGAGTCGATCGTCGAATTCGGCCGCATGCAACGCGGCGATTGGGTGCTGCTGGCGGGCGCGAGTTCGGGCGTGGGTGTCGCGGCGCTGCAAATGGCGAAGTACCTCGGCGCGCGCGTGATCGGCACGTCCGGCTCGGCGAAAAAACTCGTGGCGTTAAAGGCGCTGGGGATGGACGCTGGAATCGAGGCGCGCGGTAGCGCGTTCGTGGAGGCGGCGCTAGAAGCCACCGGCGGCAAGGGCGCCGACGTAGTGGTGAATCTCATCGGCGGCACGGCGTTCGCGGGTTGCGTGCGCGCCGCCGCCGACTTTGGCCGCATCATCATCGTGGGCTATGTGGACGACACCATGCACGCGGATTTCGATCTTGAAAGCGTGCACGGCAGGCGCCTGCAGATTTCTGGCATCTCCAACACGCCGCTCTCCCCCGCGCAGCGCGCGCGGGCGCACGCGGACTTCATGCGTGACATCGGCCCCGCATTCGAGTCCGGTGCGATCAAGCCGGTGATCGATCGCGTTTTCGCGTTCGACGAGGCGCCCGCTGCCAAGGCCTACATGGAAAGCGACGCGCAGTTGGGCAAGGTGGTTTTGCGAATCGCATAGCCGGCCAACCGATGTATTATCCGTGGCCTGAGCGGATAGATTGTGGTGTGGCAATTCCCATAAGTGGAGGTCATGTGTCCCGATTCGCAATGTTCGCAAGCTGGTTTTGCGCGGTGGCTGTCATCGCCGTCATGTATCAGGCGCGCAGTCTCTCGCAACCGCAGGAAGCACCGAAGCCGCCGCCGCCGCGCACGCACGCGGAAATGCTGAAGATGTCGCAGGCGGCGGTGGCGAAGGGCCTCGCCGAGCCGTTCCGCGGCATTACCACCAACGGCAAGATTGAATCCGGCCTTTTTCCGGTGCGCGCGACGGGTGTATCGACCGAGCCCGTGCGTCAGGCGGCCGTGGAATTCCTCGCGAGCCTTGGCAACGAGCAGCGCGCCAAGACCCGTTACCCGGTGGATGACGACGAGTGGCGCAAATGGATGAACCAGAGTTTCTACGTGCGCGAGGGCGTGAGTTTTCAGGAGATGAATGAGAAGCAGCGCGCGGCGGCGTTCAATCTGCTGCGCGCGGGCTTGAGCGCCAGGGGCTTGCAGTTGACGCGCGACATCATGCGGCTCAACGAAACGCTGGCCGAGATAACCGGCCACCACGACGAGTTGGGCGAGTGGCAATACAACATCACGGTGATGGGTGAGCCGTCCGCCACCCAGCCCTGGGGCTGGCAGTTTGACGGGCACCACGCCGTGATCAATTACTTCGTGCTCGGTGACCAAGTGGTGATGACGCCCGCGTTCGCCGGCTCCGAGCCGGTGATCGCGGCCGCGGGCAAGTACAAGGGCACGACGGTGTTGCAGGAGGAGCAGAACCGCGGGCTCGCCATGCTGCACGCGCTCGACGCGAACCAGCGCGCCAAGGCGATCCTGAGCAGTTCCAAGACCAGCAACCTCACGCTCACCGAGGCGTGGCGCGACAACGTGGTCATCGACCATGCCGGCATCAATGTGAAGGACATGTCGGCCGCGCAGCGCCAGCAATTGCTCGACCTCGTCGCACTCTACGTCGGCAACATGGCCGACGGCCACGCGCGCGTGCGCATGGACGATGTGAGGAAGCACCTCGACCGCACGTGGTTCGCGTGGATCGGCGGCGCGGAGAAGGACAGCGTGTTCTACTACCGCATCCACGGCCCGGTGATCCTGATAGAGTTCGACCACCAGACGCCTGCTGGCCTGCGTTGGAAGTATGATCCGAAGCAGCCGCGGCAGGATCATATACACACCGTGGTGCGCACGCCCAACGGCAACGACTACGGCAAGGACCTGCTGCGCCAGCACCACGAGAAATACCCGCACGAAGCTCCGGCGCGCAGGTGAACGGAGCCTGATTTCGCTTGTGCAGCCCCGCATTCGGGGCCTGATGCGCGCCGCTGCGCAGTTGGCGCACCATATTCGCGAGCCTGTGCGTCGATCGCAGCCTTGGTGTGCGGCCACTCCTCCGGCAGCTTGAGAGACCGCGCAGCCTTACCCCGCGCTACGGCGCGTCAGCCTTGGCCCCAGACAGCTTGATCACCTTCGCCCACTTAGCGATCTCGATCTTGATGTAGGCCGCGAACTGCTCCGGCGTATTCGGCATCGGGTCCGCACCCACCGCCATCAACTGTTCGCGAAACTCCGGCGTTGAAAGCACCGTGGTGATCTCGCGATTAAGCCGAGCGATCACGGCGGGTGGCGTGCCCGCCGGCGCGATGATGCCGTACCACGACCCCGCCTCGTAGCCGGGCACGCCCGACTCCGCGACGGTGGGCAGCCCCGGCGCCAGCGCCGAGCGCGCGGCGGTGGTCACCGCCAGCCCGCGCAGCCTGCCTGTTTTCATGTGCGGCAGCGCGGAGGGTGCCGTGCTGAACACCGCATGCAGCCGCCCGGACATGAGATCAAGCAGCCCCGGCCCCAGGCCCTTGTATGGCACGTGCGTGAGCGTGATGCCCGCCATCACCGCGAACAACTCGCCGCCCAGATGCGTGGAGTTGCCCGTGCCCGCCGACGGATACATAAGCGCGCCCGGCTTCGCCTTCGCGGCGGCGATCAGTTCGCCCACGCTCTTGATCGGCAACGCAGGATTAACCGCCACGATCAGCGGCGCGACACCCACCGCCGACACCGGCGCGAAATCCTTGATCGAGTCATACGGCAGTTTGGTGTAGAGCGTGGCGTTGGTCGCCTGCGAACTGCTGGTGGTGAGCAGCGTGTAGCCATCGGGTGTGGCGCGCGCAAGTGTTTCCATCGCGATGATGGTGTTGCCGCCAGGGCGGTTATCGACCACGATGGTTTGCCCGATGTTCTTCGATACCGCCGCGCCCAGCGTGCGCGAAATGATGTCATTGCCGCCGCCGGGGGCGAAGGGCGAGATCAGACGGATGGGGCGGGCGGGGTAGGGGTCGGCGGCGATTGCCGGTGCCAGGCAGCAAAGCCACGCACATGTTAATGGTTTGATAATTGGCATAAGGGCAGATAGTTTCCTCGCGGCTACACCCTGATTTAGAGTTGTCCAAAGCGGGAGTCGTGGCTATGTTACTCTGAAACATCACCTTCGCTTAGCGACTCAATTGACTACGAACTCTGGAGTGCGGGAGCTTGCTCCCGCTTTAAAGAGCGGCGGCGGAAAGGGAACACTTGAGCCGCACTCCGCATGGCCGCATGCACCGCTACACCGGTTGACGGAAACCGGAATCTACATGGTTACCGCTGGCACGTAGCGGAAGCTACCTTTGTTCCGTGACGATAAGAAGCTACGCATGCTGCACAACGCGCTGCTGACTATCGTGGAAAAACACGGGTGGCGGCTCGAAGCGTGGGCGGTGTTTCAGAATCATTATCACTTTATAGCAGCGGCGCCTGCGGACGCAGGCACGCTGGCAATACTCATACGCGAGCTGCATTCGCGAACGGCCATCGCGCTAAATCGTGTTGACGCTATGCAGGATCGCAAGGTCTGGCACAACTATTGGGATACGCAATTGACGCATCAGGTGTCCTATCTGGCGCGTCTGAATTACGTTCACCGCAATGCCGTGAAGCATGGGTTGGTTGCGGCAGCCGCGGATTACCCTTGGTGTTCGGCTGCATGGTTCGAGAGTACGTCATCATCCGCGCAAGTGAAGACGATCTACGCCTTGAAAACGGACCGTATTCGCGTGCACGATGACTTTTGATATGGAGTGCGGCGGCTCGCCGCCGCTTTTTCTGCACGCCGATATCCTCTAAAGCGGCGGCAAGCCGCCGCACTCCATATGAGCGGTGGAATAGTGCTACAACTGGTGGCCCGCTTTCCCCCACCGCACCTCCTCAAACATGCGCCGCAGTCGCGTCCCACGCGAGGGGTGAATAGCAGGCAGTTACGCAAGGATCAACCAACGCCGGCAACACGTAACTACTCCACCCGTATCTTCGCCTCGCGTATCACGCGTGACCATTTGTCGGTTTCGCTCTTGAGGAACGCATGAAACTCCACCGGCGTGCTGGTGACCGAATCGATGCCGATCCTGGCGAGCTGCTTTACCACTTCGGGCGAGTGCATGATCTTTTGCAGTTCGCCGCTCAAGCGCTCGGTGATGTCGGCACGTACGCCGATGGGTGCGACGACGCCGTACCAGGCGTCCATCAGCACGTCGGGGTAACCTGATTCGACGGAGGTGGGCACCGTGGGTATCGTCGGCTGGCGTTTTTTCGCCAGCACCGCAAGTCCGCGCAGGCGGTTGCTGTTGATGAACGGGATCGTCGCCGGCACGGTGACGGTCACCACGTCGATTTCGCCGGAGAGGATGTGCGTCAACGCGATGCTGGCGCCCTTGTACGGCACATGAACAAGGTCAATTTTCGCGATTGCTTTGAACAACTCGCTCGCCAGGTGATTGCCGGAACCCACGCCGCCGGAGCCGTAGCTCAATCTGCCGGGACTTTTTTGCGCCAGCGCCACCAGTTCTTTCATGTTCTGTGCCGGCACCGAGGGGTGCGACACCAGCACGTTGGGCATGTTGGCGACCTGGCTGATCGGCTGAAAATCACGCAGCGGCAAGTAAGCCAATTTTTTGTAGAGCGAGGGCGTGATGGTGAAAGATGAACTCGCGAGCATCAGCGTGTAGCCATCGGGAGCGGACTTGGCGGCGATTTCGCTGCCGATGGTGCCGCCCGCACCCGGACGAAAATCCGCGTACGCGGCTTGACCCAGTGCGGCGCCGAGTTTTTCCGCCACCAGCAGGCCGAGTATTTGCGACGCGCCGGTGGGGAAGGGCACCACGACGCGTATGGTTTTCTCCGGATACTTTTGCGCGGCGGCGGGTAGTGAGGCTGCAAGCGCGAGTGCGGCGGCGGTGAGCAGGATTTTGTTCATGTGCGGTGGCTCGTGAATGATGTGCGGGCAATTTATACTGGTTGCACCTCGCATCTGCAATGTGTGCATCGTTCTTGAGCGTTCGGCGAATCGGCGTAAACTTGATTGCATCGGGGTGCGGTGCGTGCAGGAGTGCATCAAAAAATATCAATAAAAACAATTAGTTACGACAATATAAACGGAGAGCCGCCATGGGGGTCAAGAACGCACAACACGCAATACACAAGATCATCGCTGAGCGCACGTACCCGCGGCGCGGCACGGTGACGCCCGGCGAATTTGTCGAAATCTCACCCGACGTGTTCTCGGTGATTCTGTCGCCCAACGGATCGGACGCAAAAAAACTGATGGCCGATCTTGAGGAACTTGGCGTGAAGGATTTGCCGCTGAAGGATCGCATCTTCGCGGTGTCCGATCATGCCTCGCCCGCGCCGACGATGGCGTTCGCGGCGGCGCAAAAATTGTGGCGCGATTTTTATCGCGGGCACGGCGTGCGCATTTTCGACGGCGGCGCGGGCGTGTCGCACCTGGTGTTGTGCGAGGAAGGCATCGTGCTGCCGGGCACGGTGGCGATCGTGATCGACTCGCACGGGCCGACCATGGGCGCGGTGGGCATGTTTGCCACGTCGCTGGGCGGCGGGCGGCTCACGCTGTATGCCATCGGGCGATATTTTTTGGAAGTGCCCAAGGTCACGCTGGTGAAAGTGCTCGGCTCGGGCAAACTCGCGCGCGGCGTATATGGGCGCGATGCGTCGCTGTATGTGAACGGCAAGCTCGGTCAGCGCGGCGCTTACGGCAACGTGGTCGAATTCGCCGGGCCGTTTATCGATGAGTTGTCGATGGACATGCGCTTTACCTTTGCCAACATGGGCGTGGAACTCGGCGCGGTGTCGTCGTACATTCAGCCCGACGCCAAGACGCTGGCGTGGGTGCAGCCGCGCGCGAAAGGTGAATTCAAGGTGTACGAAACCGACGCGGATTTCGAGTATGACCAGGTGCATGAAGTCGATATCTCCGGCATCGAGCCGCAGATCGCCGTGCCGCACAAGCCCGATGACGTGATGTCGGTGTCCAAGGTGGCGGGGCGCAAGGTCGATCAGGCGTATCTCGGCTCGTGCGCCAGCGGCAGGCTCGAAGACATCGCCGCGGCGGCGGCAGTGATGAAGGGACGCAAGGTGCACCCGGACGTGCGCTTCATCGTTACACCCGGCTCGCGCGAGATTCAACTCGCGGCGACGCGCGCCGGCTACATCGAAACGCTGATCGAAGCCAACGCCATCGTCACCAACGCCAACTGCGGCGCGTGCCCCGGTTTGCACGGTGGCATTCTTGGGCCAGGAGAAGTGGCGATCACCTCGATCACGCGCAACTTCGAGGGCCGCATGGGGCCGGGCGGTGAAATTTATCTTGCGTCGCCGGCGACGGTGGCGGCATCGGCGATCGAGGGGCGGATCGCGAGTCCGGTGGGTTATGTGTAAGAACAGACTAGATTCAAGAACCTTTTGACACGGATTTACGCAGATGAACGCAGATTAAAACCTAATAAACCGTCATACCCGCGCAGGCGGGTATCCATACGGCGTCTGAAGTGGCACTGTGTTATGGGTTCCCGCCTGCGCGGGAACGACAGTGGAGGGGTCCATCTGTGTAAATCCGCGAAATCTGTGTCAAAGGTTTTTTCAGAGGTTTTTTTAGGCAAACATGAAAATCACCGGCAAAATCTGGAAGTTCCCGCAGGACGACATCAACACGGGTCTCATCCGCAAGCAGCAGTACAACCACCTGCCGCCGCAGGAGCAGGGCAAGCATTGCATGGAGACGCTCGACCCGACGTTCGCCGGCAAGGCGCAGCCCGGCGACATCATAGTTGCGGGTACCAACTTCGGCTGCGGCTCATCGACGCCCGCGCACTACGCGATCATGGCGCTGGGCATACCCGCGGTGATCGCTGAATCGTTCGGCAAACTATTTTTCAGTAATTGCATCGGCGGCGGGCTGTGGCCCGTGACGTGTCCGGGCATACTCACGCTGGTTGAAACCGGCGACACCATTGAAATCGATACCGATACCTTCACTGTGCGCAATGTTGCGAGTGGCAAGAGTTTGACCGGACAGGCGCTGCCGGATTTTTATCGCGACATGATCGATGCCGGCGGGGAGAAGGCCTATCTTAAGCGGCGGCTGGCGGCGCGGGCGTGATGCACAGACCTGTCATTCCGGCCTTCGCCGGAATCCAGTGCGTAACCTGGCCAACGGCCTTGTTTGTTTTTGCCGCCACCCTCGCGGCGCACGCCCAGGAAACCTACCCGAATAAACCCGTGCGCCTCGTCGTCGCATCCTCCCCCGGCGGCGGCACCGATGCCACCGCGCGTATCATCTCGCCCAAGCTTACAGAGCTGCTCGGACAACAAGTTGTTGTAGAAAATCGTCCCGGCGCCGCGGCGATGATCGGCTCCGAGCATGTCGCGCGCGCAGCGCCCGATGGCTATACCTTGCTGGTGGCGCCGAGCACGCTGGTGATCGTGCCCTCGCTGTATCGCAAGATGCGCTTTGATGCGATCAAGGATTTCGCCCCGGTGAGCAAGCTGATTTCGATACCGCTGATGCTGGTGTCGCATCCATCGTTGCCCGCGAAAACGCTGAAGGATTTGATCGCGCTCGCGCGCTCGAAGCCGGGGCAACTCGACTATGGCGCGGGCGGCTACGGCGGGCACGGGCACATGTCGATGGCGTTGTTCCTGCTGATGACCGGCGTCAACATCAATCACATCCCGTACAAGAGCGGTAACGCGGGCCTGGTCGAGGCGCTGTCGGGCGAAGTGCCGATCATGATGGGCAATATGCTGGTGGTGCTGCCGCATGTGCGCGGCGGGCGGCTGCGCGCGTATGGCGTCAGCAGCTTGAAGCGCGCGGCGAGCCTCGCGGAATTCCCCACCATCGCCGAAGCCGGCGTGCCGGGTTACGACAGCAGCCAGTGGTTCGGCCTGGTCGCGCCCGCCAACACGTCGCGCGATATCGTCAGCCGGCTGCATCGCGACATGGGACGCATCTTGAGCGACGGTGAAATCAAAAAACGCTTCGCCCTCGACGGCGGTGAAACGGAGTGGAGCGCAACGCCGGAGGAATTCGCCGCGTTCATGCGCGCCGATCTGGCGAAGTGGGCGAAGGTGGTCAAGGATACGGGAATGAAGCAACAATAGCCGCATCGGGGGAGCATCACTTCAACGAAGGAGAACCTCATGGCATTCGACAATGTGTATTGGGATCAGCGTGAGCTCGCGGAGGCTTCAAAGAGCGTATCGATACTGGCGATAGGCGATTCGTGGTTCTGGTATCCGTTCCCCGGCGGCTCGCTGCTCAATGCGCTGGGGCCGCTGGTCAAGCCCAAGGCGCACACCATACTCGCGTTCGGGAACAACGGCGCGGAGGCGTTCGACTATGTGAGCGGCGTTTACCGCGACAGCGTGGAGACCGGGCTGCGCTTTCACGGCGCGGGCCTCTCGGCGGTGTTTGTCAGCGGCGGCGGCAACGACTTCGCGGGCTTTAACGATCTGAGTCCGATGCTCAAGCTCGACTGCTCGTCGATCACCACGGCGCGCGGCTGTTATACGCCGGGCAACGCGGCGGGCACGCTGGGCTGGGTGATGGACGGCGCCCAGGAGAGCCTCGATGCATTGATCAACATGGTATTTGTCGCGGCGCCGGCGGCGGTGAAAATTTTTCTGCACAACTACGATTACGCCGTGCCGTCCGGCAAGGGCGTGTTCAGTTCCAATGGCGCATGGTTGAAGCCCGCGCTGGTGCATGCGGGCGTGCGCGCGAGTCTGCATCGCGAGTGCATCAAATACCTGATCAACCAATTCACGCGGCGGCTTGAGAATCTCCAGGCGGCTTATCCGGGCCGGGTGATTCTTATTGACAGCCGCGACACACTCGCTGATGCCGATTGGGCGAACGAACTGCATCCCAACGCCGCCGGATTCAAAAAAATCGCGCGGCAACGCTGGCTGCCGCTGCTGACGGCCGAAGGGCTGGCGTAACATCCGCACGGCGGGCGTGAATGCGCGGGCGCCGCACTTGTCTGAAAAAAATATCAATAAAAACAATTAGTTACATATAATCATCGAATGATAAAAACGGAGCATTGCAATGTCAGCCAGTAACCGCGCACATCTTTACGAATACTTCCCCGGCAACTTCGTGTGGTCGCAATCGTTCAATTCGATTATCGACATGGCGAACTGGGGCGCATCGTCGATGGGCGAGATCGATCAGGTCGGCCGCCGCCTGAAGGATAAGCAAGGCGACAACGAAGCGTGGTTCAGCGAGTGGCACGCGATGGCCGAGGACATGGAGAAGAAGGCCGTGGCGGCGAGTGCGGCGCGTCACGATTTAACCGCTGGCACGTATTATCTGCATGCGGGTGTGTACTACCTCTACTCCGAGCGCTTCATCCCGCCTTCCGGGCGCAAGTTCGCCAGCTACCGCAAATGTATTCATTGTTTTGAGGAAGGCTTCAAGCGGCGTTATCCGTCAATAGAGCGCGTTGAGGTTCCGTACGAAGGCAAGCAACTGCCGGCGTTTTTCATGAAGGCGCCGGGCGCTGGGAAGAAACCAACCGTGGTGTGTTTCGACGGCCTCGATCTGAGCAAGGAAATGAGCGTGTTGTTTGCCGGCGTGGAGTTGGCCAATCGCGGCTACAACACGCTCGCCATCGACGGGCCGGGGCAGGGCGAGGCGCTGCGCTTGCGCAATATTCCCAGCCGTTATGATTACGAGGTGCCGGGCACGGCGGCGTTTGATTACGTCACGCGCCGCGCCGAGGTGGATGCAAAACGCATCGGCGTCATGGCCTTCAGCATGGGCGGTTACTACGCGCCGCGCATCGCCGCGTTCGAGAAACGCTACGCCGCGTGCGTGGCGTGGGGCGCGCACTACGACTACCACGCGGTGTGGGTCAAACGCCGCGCGCACATGGAAGCGGGCGGCAAGGATGCGTCGTCAGCGATGTTCCAGTTGCCGTGGGTGCTCGGCACGCCCGACATGGACAGCGCAATGGTCAAGGTCAAGGACTTCACGCTCGAAGGCGTGGCGGACAAGATCGTATGCCCGATACTCATCGTGCACGGCGAACACGACACCATCGTGCCGGTGGAGTGGGCCTATAAGCTCAACGACGCAGTGACGAACTCACGCAAGAAAACGTTCAAGGTGTTCACCGTGGCCGATGGCGGCTCGGAACATTGCCATGGCGACAACCGCATTGTCGGCTCGAACTATGTGGCGGATTGGGTGGCGGATAATTTGTGAGTTGAACCTCTATCTTCATGCGCATCGGACTAATTTCCGACACCCACGGCCTGCTGCGCCCCGAGGCGTTGGCATTTCTGCGCGGCAGCGACGCCATTGTTCACGGCGGCGATATCGGCCACGCGGGGATACTTGAAGCACTCTCGCGCATCGCTCCAGTGACGGCGGTGCGCGGCAATAACGACAGGGGCGCATGGGCCGAAGCGATAGCCGAGAGCGAGGTGTTGCAATTGGGGGAAATCTACATCCACGCGTTGCATGATCTTTCAATGCTGGAGGTTGATCCCGCAGCGGCGGGGTTTCAGGTGGTAGTGAGCGGACATTCGCACAAGCCACTCGTCGAGCGACACGATGGCGTGTTGTTCGTGAATCCGGGCAGCGCGGGACCGCGCCGATTCAAGCTGCCGATTTCGGTGGGGGAACTAGTGATTGTTGGTACTTCGATTGAAGTACGACTGGTTGAACTGAATATTGCGTGAATCACCATGGTTGTCGCCGTAGGATGGGTGAAACCCATCCTACATTCGGATTTGCGGGACGCTCAGTGTGTTGAAAACGCATCCATGAAACTGTTGGCCGGCATGGCCGCCACTCGCGCCGGATCGTTGCACAAGGCAATTATTTCTTGCCGCTGTTTTTCCGCAAACACACGTGACACCGCGGTTTCAAATTTCCGTTGCAGCAGCGGCAGCCCTTCCTTGCGCCGCTGCGGATGCCCAACGGGGTATTCGATTTCCATCCAACCGGTTTGCGTGCCGTCGTTGAAGCTCACGCGTATTGCGTTGGAGTTGGCGCGTTTCGCCGGATCGTAGAACGCTCTTGTATACGGCTCGTATTCGGTGACGATGGTTTTGTCACGCATTGCGTCGATGTGTGGATCGGCCGCTACCCCGTCCGCGTAGTCGCTTGCAGTAAGCCTGCCGAAAATCAACCCGATGGCGACGATGTATTGCATGCAGTGATCGCGCTCGGCGAAGTTTTTCAGCGGGCCGGTGCGATTCAAGATGCCGCGCGCGTAGCGGTGGGTGCGGATTTCGATTTGTTTGATTTTATTCAAGCGCGACGCCACGGCAGGGTGCAATTTTATCGCCGCCTCGGCCGCGCTTTGCGCGTGCACGCCGGCGGGATACGAAATCTTGTATTGCGCGTTTTCGATGACGTGGCTGCCCCACTGGCTTGCCGGCTGTTGCAGCACGAAGGCATTGCCCTTGTTCATAACGTCGTAAAAGCCCCAGGTTTTCGCGCTCAGCGCCGAGGGATAACCCATCTCGCCGCGCATCGCCATCAACGCCAGCCACATGCCGCGTGCGGCGGCATCACCCGCGGCCCACGACTTGCGCGCGCCGGCATCGGGGCCGCGTCGAAACAGTGCGAGCGGCTGGCCGTCGAGCCATGCATTCGACACCGCGTTCATGATGTCGCGCTCCGTGCCGCCGAGCATGCGGGTCGCGACGGCTGCGCAGCCGATCTTGATCAGCACCACGTGGTCGATGCCCATTTGATTCATGAAGCTGTTGCCGAGCGCCAATTGGCCCATGACCTCATACGCACGTATCATTGCGTCGAGCACATCGCGCATGATGAGCGGCTTTTTGCCGTGTGCGATGCGCGTGCGGCTTTGCCAATCGGCGACGGCGAGTATCGCGCCGATGCAATCGGAGGGATGAATCACCGTTTCGCCATAGAACGCGTCGTTGTAATCGTGCCAGCGTACCAGCGTGCTGATGTTGAATGCCGCTTCAACCGGATCGAGCACGTATGGCGTCGCCGGCACGCGCGCGCCGTGCGGCACCTGCGTGCCTGGCACGGTTGGGCCGAGCAGCATCGCGCATGCGGGCACGTCGCGCGCTTCGAACGCGCAACCGAGGCTGTCGGTGAGGCAGCGATGCGCCGCGAGCCATGCTGCCTTGTTACGCACGCGATGCGTTGCGACGTAGTGAGCGATATCGCTTATCCGCGAATCAAACGCTGGTAGATTGCTTGTTGATGTGTTTGACAAAATAGTCAATAAAAACAATTAGTTACGTAATTCATATACATCCAGCGTTTTGAAAAAAAAGACGCTTCGTGCAGGAGCGGACAGTTGTTTGATATGCGATTATGCGCCGCGCTTCGGCAATGCATCGCGCGCTGTCCACTATAAGGCGTAACGTTTGCTCTGTTGACTAGCGCTGGTGTACTTTAGTTGTTGAACTGATTTTGAAGTTTTGGAGTCTGCATGGATTTTACCTACAGCGAACGTCAGCTCGCGTGGCAAGACAAGGCGCGCATGTTCGCGCAAGAAGTGATACGCCCGAATTCGTTGCGTTGCGACGCGACGTCGGATCCGTTCGCGGCGTTCGACGCCGAGATCATCCGCAAGGGTTCTCGGCTCGGCTTTCGCACCGCGGTGGTGGGCGAGAGGTGGGGCGGGCACGGCATCGATTTCGTGACGCAGGCATTGGTGATTTCGGAACTGGCGCGCGCCGACAGCGCGATCGCCAAGACCTTCAGCCAGTGCTGGAAGTGGAGCCATTTGATCGCCGAGTGTTGTTCGGACGATCAGAAGGAACGTTTTTTGAAACCGTTCATCGAGGATGATCTGTTCTTGCTGGGGCATGCGGGTACCGAACCCAATGCCGGCTCCGATCACCGGCTACCGCCAGAGGAAGACCCTCGCGCGGGGTGGAAGCTGCGCGCCGAGAAGCACGGCGACGAATGGCTGCTCAATGGCGAAAAATGTTTTATCGCCAACGGCAGCGTGGCGAAATTGTTTTTCGTCAGCACGCGCACCAATCCCAATGTGAAGCAGACCGAAGGCTCCACCGAGTTTCTGGTGCCTATCGACACGCCGGGCTTGCGCATGGGCAAGGTGTTCAACAAGAGCGGCTGGCGCTTTTATCAGAACGGCGAGTTGATATTCGAAAATGCGCGCGTGCCGCACGCCAACATCGTCGGCGAGGTGAACGGCGGTCATCGTGCGCGCAGCGGCGGCGCGGTGAAATTCGGCGATCTTGAACTCTCGGCGAACGCGGTGGGCGTGTGTGACGCGGCGGTGGAGATGGCCGCCGCGTTCGCCGGTTCACGCTGGCCGGGCACGCAATATTTCAAGGACAACCAGACGATACAACTCAAGCTCTCGGAGATGCACATGCTGACCGAGGCGCTGCGTTCGTTCGTTTTGCGCGTGGCGGCCGAGGCCGATGCTGGCCTGGGCGGTCATTCGATCAATAATGTGTTGTTGATGAATTTTGCCACCGATGTGATCCAGCGCGTTACACGGCTTAACATGGATGTGCACGCGAGCGCGGGTGTGGCGCGCATGAGCACACGCGCTGACAAGCTCGCGCGTGACGCCGTGATCTGGACGCATCTTGCGGGGGATTCGGTGCAGCGCATGAAGGCGGTGCGTAGGTTGAAATGGAATTGAGTCGATGCCTGTTTGCGCTGGTGTGTTGCGCGCAATTTGCCCACGCACAAACAACGCCGCAACTGCCGCCGGGCTATCCGAATAAATCGATACGCCTGCTGGTGGGCAATGCGCCCGGCGGCGGCATCGACATCACCGCGCGCGCGGTGGCGCACAAGCTTGGCGAAAAATGGGGGCGCAATTTCATCGTCGATAACCGGCCCGGAGCCAGCGGCGTGATCGCGATGGATCTCACGCAGCAGGCCGCACCCGATGGCTACACCTTTCTGGTCACGTCCGGCAGTCTGATCGCCAGCGCGATGGCGCAAAAGAAAGTGCCGTACGATGTGCGCACGGCGTATTCGCCGGTGTCGCAGTTCACCACGCTGTATTACATGCTGCTGATCAATGCCGCGCTGCCGGTCAATTCGGTGAAGGAATTGATCGCCTACGGCAAGGCCAAGCCCGGCACGCTCAACTATGGCTCGTCGGGTGTCGGCGGCGCTGGGCATCTGGGCGGCGAGTTGCTGTCGACGATGGCGAATATCAAGATGGTGCACGTGCCGTACAAAGGCGGCGGGCTGGTGCTTGCGGATTTGATCAGCGGCCAGATTCAACTGGGTTTCACCAGCACCATATCCGGCATGCCGCACGTGCGCGGCGGGCGCTTGAGAGGGCTGGCGGTGACCAGCGCCAAACGCGCGCAGGCGTTTCCTGACTTGCCGACCATCGCCGAGGCTGGCGTACCGGGGTTTGAGTTGATCAACTGGTATGGCATGTTCGCACCCGCGCATACTCCGCCGGCGATAGTCGCCGCGCTGCATCGTGATATCGTGCAGTCGCTAAGCGTGGCGGAGGTGCAGAACGCGTTTGCCAAGGACGGCGCCGATGCCACGCCGTCGCAGTCGCCCGAGGCATTCAAGCGCCTGTTGGTGAAAGAAGTCGAGGACTGGCAGAAGATCGTCAAGCTGCCGGGGTTTGCGCAAGCGTTGCGTTGAGGAGAAGAAAAATGCGATTGGCAGTAGCGAGTGCGTTATCCGGATGCATGTTGGCCACGACTGTATCGGCGCAGGAGGGTTATCCGAACAAGGTGGTGCGCATCGTCACGCTCGCGCCTGGCGGCGGCTCGGACGTGGTGGCGCGGCTGATCTCGCCCATACTCACCGAGAGTCTTGGCCAACAAGTCGTGGTCGAAAATCGCGGCGCGATCGCCTCGGAAGTTGTCGCCAAGGCGCCGGCGGACGGCTACACACTGTTGGTGGAAGGCAGCCCGCTGTGGATACTGCCGCTGTTTCGCAAGGTGACATGGGACGCGGTGAGCGACTTTGCGCCGGTGACGCTGGCGGTGAGCACACCGAGCGTGATGGTGGTGCACCCGTCGCTGCCGGTGAAAACAGTCAAGGAATTGATTGCACTCGCCCGCGCGCGGCCAGGGCAGTTGAATTATGCCGCCGGCACTCTCGGTGCCAACCCGCATCTCGCGGCCGAGTTGTTCAAGAGCGTCACCAACACCAACATCGTGCAGGTCGCCTATAAGGGCACGGGGCCAGGCGTGATCGGGCTGATGGGCGGCGAAGTGGAGTTGATGTTCCCCAACGCGGGCTCGGCGATTCCATACATCAAGTCAGGCCGTTTGCGCGCGCTCGGCGTGTGCAGCCTGCAACCCTCGGCGCTGCTGCCGGGCGTGCCGACGGTGGCCTCCACCGTGCCGGGCTTCGAGTCGATATCGCCGCAGGGTTTGCTCGCACCCGCGAAGACGCCGCCCGCCATCATCAGCCGCCTGAATCGTGATCTGGTGAACGGCATGAACCGGCCGGAGACCAAGGAGCGCTTTTTCAACATCGGCGCGGAGATTTTGACCGGCACGCCCGAAGCGTTCGCGGCGAAGATCAAGGGCGATATCGAAAAATTCACGCGGCTGGTGAAAGAAGCGAAGATCCGGCAGAACTAAGATCAAAACCTTTTTCGCCACGGATTAACACAGATAAACACAGATTAAGACCCAACACCGTCATTCTGACGCAGGCCGGAATCCAGTAGCGTAATCCCATGCGCAACATCTGAATTCAAGCCCTGCGGGCCGGGTTACAACCTGGGTTCCAGCTTGCGCTGGAACGACGGTGTTTGTTTTTAATCTGTGTTAATCCGTGGCTAAAAAGCCCTTGACCTTGACCTCGCACTTCAATCCACGACAACCTTGGCGTCCTGCACAACCTTGCGCCACTTCGCCGATTCCGATTGAATAAAATCAGCGAATTGTGCGGGTGTGTTGGTCACGACGGAGATGCCGGAGTCGATCAGCAGGTTGCGCGTTTGTTGCGTGGTGAACGCCTTGGTGAGCGTCGCGTTGAGCCGCGAGATAATCGGCGTGGGTGTTTTCGCCGGCACCATCACGCCCGTCCAGTTGTCCACCACGAATCCAGGCAGGCCCGCTTCGGCGACGGTGGGCAGATCGGGCAGCACGGAAAATCTTTTGCTGTTGGTGACGGCGAGCGCGCGCAGGCGGCCGGCGCGCACGGTGCCGATGGCGGAGGCCACGGTGGAAAACATCATTTGCACGTTGCCCGACATCAGATCGACCATCGCCAGCGGCCCGCCCTTGAACGGCACGTGCACGAGCTTCGTCTTGGTGAGATTCATGAAGAGTTCGCCCGCCAGATGATCGGGCACGCCCACGCCCGATGAACCGAAGTTCAGTTCTCCGGGGCGGCTGCGCGCCAGCGCGATGAGCTCCTTGACCGAGCGCGCGGGCAGTTGCGGATGTACCACCAGCACGTTGAAGATGTCGCCGGTTAAAGTGACGGGCGCCAACTCCTTTGCCGGATCGAATGTCAGCTTGCGCGTGAGATGCGGCGTGATGCACACCTGCGCCACGGTGAGTTGCACCATGGCGTAACCATCGGGCGGTGATTTCGCCACGGCTTCGACGCCGATCATGCCGCCCGCGCCCGCGCGATTTTCGACGATGACTTGTTGTCCGAGTTCGGCTGACAACGCCGCCGTCACCGCGCGCGCGGATACATCAGTGCCGCCGCCCGGCGGAAACGGCACCACGTAACGTATGGGCCGCGCGGGCCACGTTTGTGCCTGGGCCAGGGCGGGAAGCAGCGCCAGTAGCGCTGCGGCGGCAGCACACCGGCAGTGTTGCGCAAGCGGAAAATATCGTGTGTGCGAGTTGTTGCTCATGCCTACTCCAAGGTGAGTTTTGCGGCGCGGATGGCCGTGCCGAATCGATCCCATTCGATACGGATGAACTTGGCGAATTCGCCGGGTGTGCTGGTCACGGGGTCGCCGCCCTGACGCGTGATCTGCTCGCGCGTGTCGGCGTGCTCCATGGTCTTGAGAAAAGCGCCGCGTATCCTGTCGAACAACGGCGACGGCATGCCTTTCGGCGTCATCAGCCCGATCCAGCCCGTCGAGTGAAAGCCGGCGAGGCCCGCTTCGGCGATGGTGGGCGTGTCGGGGAGTTGTTGCGAGCGTTGATTGCCGCCGGTGCCCAGCGCGCGCAGGCGGCCCGATTTGATGTGGGGCAGTGTCGCGGGCAGCGGCGTCACGCAGAATTGTGACTCGTTGGCGATCACCGCGGCGACCGATGCGCCGCCGCCCTTGTACGGCACGTGGGTTGCGGCGGCCCCAGCGGCGAGCAGAAACTGCACGCCCGCAAGATGGCTTTGCGAACCCGCGCCGGCGGAGGCCATGTTGAGCCTGCCGGGCGCGGACTTCGCGTGCGCGATCAGTTCCTTGACGCTGCGCGCGGGCAGCGAGGGGTGAATGACCATCACGTTGTGCGTGATACCGAACAGCGACACCGGCAGCAGATCCTTGAATGGATCAAACGCCAGCCTTTTTTGCAATTGCGGCGCGATGACTTGCGTGGCGGTGGCCGTGGCGAGCAGGGTATATCCATCGGGCGCCGCGCTCGCGGCGATCTCCATGCCGATCAGTCCGCCAGCACCTGGACGGTTATCAACAACCACCTGCTGCCCGAACGTTTCGCCGAGCTTGAGCGCCAGCGCGCGCGATAGCGTGTCGGTCGATGCGCCCACGCCCTGCGGCACTATCAGGCGCACCGGACGCGCCGGATAGATTTCGGCGGCACCCGCCGTTGTGAATGGCATCACAAGTGCTGACACTGAAAGTACCGCTGCCGCGGCCAGCGGTGTTGTTGAGTTCATGCGTTCCTCGTTGTTTTGACGGGCGTCCAGCTTTGTTCATAGAATAGCGTCAGTACACCTTTAGCACAACGCAGGAGCAGAGATGGCCCGCATTCGATATGTAAATCCAGAATCGATTACCAATGCGCAGGCGCGCGAGTGGCTTGAGGAAGCGCGGCGTGACGGCCGGCCGGGCCCGGAGAATCAGGCGATACGCGCGCATCAGCCGGACGTGATGCGTTCGTTCACGTTGACGCGCAAGATGTTGTTCGACGGCAATGCCGGCGTGCTTGACCACGATCTGAAGGAACTGCTGCGCGCGTATGTCGCGCACACCATCGAATGCGGCTACTGAAGCAACCAGGGCTCCGCGCGGTCGGCGCGGGATTCCAGCGGCAAGATGGCCGAACTGATGAATTACGAACAATCGGAGAAATTTTCGCGGCGCGAGAAGATCGCCCTGCGTTATGCGGATGCCATCATGTACGATCCCAATCAGGCGGACGATGCGATGTGGCAAGACCTGCACGCCGAATTCAACGAGGCCGAACTGGTTGAACTCGGCTATTGGGTGGGGTTTACTTTCGGTGGCCAGCGCTGGCTAAAGACGCTCTCGACCAAACAAGGCGAGTTCGAGGCGTTCCTGGCGGATAATAAAAATATGTTTAAAAACAATTAGTTACGAAATTTCGCCTACTGCGCCGCCGGCTTCATCATGCCAATCGCGGTGAGCGTCTTGCGGTAGCTCGCCAGTTCGCGTTCGAGAAACGCCGGCAGTTCGCGATGGCCGATGGTGTCCACGCTCCAGAAATTAAAGTCGAGGTCTTTCTTCACGCTGTCGCTTTTCATCGAGTTGGCGAGCGCCTCATCCCAGAACGCGAGTTGCGCCGCATCCAGCCCGCGCGGGCCGAAGACGGTGTAGAAAACATTGGCGACTACATCGACACCTTGCTCGCGCATGGTGGGCACGTTGGCGAGCACGCCGCCGTGTCGGCGCGGCCCGGCGACGCCGATGAAGCGCAGCTTGCCCGATTGAATCAATTGCAGCGCGCTGCCGGGGCTTTGCACGCCGATGTCGAGATGCCCGCCCGCGACCTGTATCGCGGTGTCGGTGCCGGAGTTGAACACCACCACCTTGACCTTGGTGGGGTCGGCACCGGCAAGCCGCGCGATTTCGCCGACGGAGATATGAATCGGATTGCCCGCCGCGGTGGAGATGCCGAACGACAACGAAGCCGGATCCTTGCGCAGACGTTCGACGATATCGCGCGCGCTGGTGATCGGCGAATCGGCGCGCACGAAATACATCTGGTATTCGTCGAGCAGCTTGATGATGGGCGACAGTTCGCGCGGCGTGACGGTGCCGCGACCGGCAGCGACCGTGGTGAGCCAGCTTGACGACGCGAGGCCAAGATAATGCGGGTTGCCGCTGTGCGTGTTCAGATAAGCGAATGCCACCGATTGCCCGCCGCCGGGGCGGTTGACGACATTCACGCTGGTGCTGACGCGGCCATCCTGCAACAAACGTTGCAGCGAGCGGCCGATGCGGTCGTTGGCACCACCGGGCGCGGCGCCGACGATGAGCTCGACCGGCCTCTCGGGCTTCCAGCTTTGCGCGTGTGCGTGAGCGGTCAGTGACAACACCAGTGCAATCAGAAAGCGCATGTATTTCTCCTCAGATGAGTGATGCGCGCCATGGCATGGCGGCGCGATGACGGGCCTCGAAAGCCTCTATTTCGGGCAGATGTTGCAACGTAACGCCGACGTCGTCCAGCCCCTTCAACAAACGCTCCTTGCGCGTGGCATCGATATCGAAGCCGTGAGTTGCGCCGCCGGGGCTGGTGACGATTTGATGTTCAAGATCGGCCGTCATCGTTGCACCTGGTGATGCTTTGAGCTGCTGCATGATTGACGTCACGATGGCTTGCGGCAGCACGATCGGCAGTATGCCGCTTTGCATGCAGTTGCTGAAATACACATCACCGAAGCCCGGCCCGATCAGCGCGCGCACGCCGAAATCGAGCGTGGCGAACGCAGCCGCCTCGCGCGAGGAGCCGCAGCCAAAATCGGGGCCGGTGACCAGTATTTGCGCGCCCGCGTACGCCGGATGATTCAACACGAAATCCGCGCGCGGTTTTTCTTGTTCGTCAAAGCGCAGATCGTGCAAGAACACACGTGCGTAATCGGCGTGGCCAGGGCGGCGCGGCAGGCGTTGCAGGCGGCCCGGGACGATCATGCCGGTGTCGATCTTGGCGATGTCGAGCGGGGCGGCAATGGCGGTTATTGTGGTGAATGATTGCATGGTGTGGTTGTAAGTAATTGTTTTTAAACAAGTGTTCTCACATCGGTCAAACGGCCCGTGATCGCCGCCGCTGCCGCCATTGCCGGGCTCATGATGTGCGTGAGCGCGCCCGGCCCCTGGCGGCCTTCAAAGTTGCGGTTCGTCGTAGACGCGCAGCGTTGGCCGCGCGCAACGCCGTCGCCGTTGGAGCCGCCGCACATCGAGCAACTCGCGTCGCGCCACTCGAAGCCCGCGTCAAGAAAGATGCGATGCAAGCCCTCGGCTTCGGCCTCGCGCTTCACCGTGCTTGAGCCGGGCACGACGATCGCCGGAATGCTCACGCGGCGGCCCTTGACTACGGCGGCCGCGGTGCGCAGGTCTTCTATGCGCGCGTTGGTGCACGAGCCGATGAACACGCGATCCATCTTGATCGAGTCGAGCGGCGTGCCGGGCTTCAGTTGAATGTATTCGAGCGCACGCTCGACACGCTGGCGTTTTTCCATGTTGGCAATGGCCGCGGGGTCAGGCACGCATTCGGTGATCGGCGAAGAATCTTCCGGGCTGGTGCCCCAACTCACCATCGGCGCGAGCGTGGCTGCATCTAGCGTCAGCTCGCGGTCGAAGCGTGCGTCCGGGTGCGTGGGCAGCGTGCGCCAGTATTCAAGCGCGCGATCCCAATCTTTGCCTTGCGGCACGCGATCGCGGCCATGCAGGTATTCGTAAGTCGTATCGTCGGGCGCGATCATGCCGATGCGCGCGCCGGCCTCGATTGACATATTGCAGATGGTGAGCCGCGCCTCGATGGACATCGCGCGGATCGCCGAGCCGGCGTATTCGACCGCATGCCCTGACGCGCCGCCGATGCCGATGCGCGCGATGATCGACAGGATCACATCCTTGGCGCACACATGCGGCGGCAGCGCGCCATCGATGGTGATGCGCATGGCTTTCGGCTTTTTCTGCCACAGCGTTTGCGTGGTAAGCACGTGCTGCAACTGTGTCGATTGTCCGATGGGAATCGCCAGCGCGCCCATCGCGCCGTGCGTGGCGGTGTGCGAATCGCAGCAACTGATGAGCAGGCCCGGCTGCGTGAGCCCGAGTTCAGGGCCGATGACGTGCACGATGCCTTGTTGCGCGTGATGCATTCCCAGGTGCTCAATGCCGAATTCACGCGTGTTCTTGTCGAGCGATTCAACGACATAGCGGATTTCGGCGTTGCCGATGCCGGCCGTGCCCGCGGCGCGGTTGGTCGAAGGCAGATAGTGGTCGGTGACGGCGAGCGTCTGCTTCAGGTTGCGCACGCGGCGGCCATCGGCGCGCAACTGGTCGAACGCGAGAAAGGTGCCGCCTTCGTGCACCAGGTTCAGATCGACGTAGAGCAGTTCCTCGCCGTTCGGACGCGGAACAATGACGTGGCTCGCCCAGATTTTGTCGAACAGGGTTTGTGCGGCGTTCATGGTTTGGCTGGAACCCGGTTAAGAGAACCGCTATTGTGCCGCGAAAGCCGCTGGTCGCGGGAACTTGATCCACGGCGTGGTTGTCACCCAGACTCTCGCTTTGAACGTAGATAAACCATGATTCGCATCGCATTCAGTTTTTTGTTGGCCCTTGTGCTGCCCATTACCCTGGGCAGTTGCGCGCTGGTGCCTGTCAATCACAACGGTAGCGATGCGCCCGCCACCGCGGTCATCGTGCCGCTCAAGTCGCCGCGTCCGGTGATAGGTCTGGTGCTCGGCGCGGGCGGCGCGCGCGGCTTTGCGCACGTGGGCGTGATCAAGGCGCTGGAGGCGGCGGGCATCGAAGCCGACGTGGTGGTGGGCGCCAGTTCCGGCGCGCTGGTGGCCTCGCTCTACGCCGGCGGAATGCGCGCGGCGGCGCTGGCAGACCTAGCGTTGAAGCTTGAAGACGACGACCTGCTTGATTATACCGTGTTCGGGCCGGGCGTGATTCGTGGCATACGTCTTGAGAAATTCGTCAATGCCATGCTGAAGTCACGGCGCATCGAGTCGCTCGACAAAAGTTTTGCAACCGTCGCGGTCGAGCGCGCGAGCGGCAAACTCGCGGTTTTTAATCGCGGTAACACAGGGCTTGCGGTGCGCGCATCGGCGAGCATTCCGAAAGTTTTCTGGCCGGTGACGATCAATAACGTAGAGTATGTGGATGGCGGACTGGTGAGCCGAGTGCCCGCCTCGCTCGCGCGCGAGATGGGCGCGGACGTGGTCATCGCGGTGGATATTTCACGCGCACCGGTGGCCGATGCGTTGAGCGCTGACGTGGTGATCTACCCCAAGGCGGTTCGTTCGCGCGTGAATGATTTCACCCATAAGCGCACCAACATCGCGGCGGGCGAAGAGGCCACGCGCGAAGCCATGGCGCGTATCAAGGAACAGATCGCGCGCGCGAACACGCGCAGGATTGAGGAATCAGGCAGCGCCGACGCACGAGTTGATCTGATGCTCCCGTAATCACAATTTCCCGTCTAGATCGAGCGGTCATGGCTCAAAGCGGGGAGCGCCGGACCGCTTTTTGAGGGCACGCAAGTGGCGCAGTGGTCGAATTTGCAACAGTGCGCCTCGCTCAGGCAATAGCCGAGCGCCCCGGGGTGAGGGCCAGGGCGCAGAAACGCGGTTTCGTGTTGCTCAGGTCAGGCGCAGTCGGAATCCCCAGTTCTGCATGCGCTGTGTGACCTCGGCGGGGTCGAGCCACGGACCACTGTAGGTGGTGCGCACGAATTGGATAAATCCCCTTACCCCAAGCTCGAGATGGATCTTGGCCAACGCGCTCGAGAAGCGCACCAGGGTGTTGAGCAGGTGTCCCAATCGCATCAGGTAATGATAGCCGCGCATCGCATTCCAGTCCTGGGCAAAGCGGTGCTCGTAGTGGTA
>CAMDLH010000075.1 GCA_945901405.1 Bordetella parapertussis
TTGAGCGTTTCGGTGGGCAGCAGCCTGGGCTACACCAACCACATCTCGGTGGCGTTGATCACCAAGACGGCGGGCGGCGACATACGCAAAATCAAGGCGGTGATATTCCAGGGCAGCGGAGAGGCGATGACAGCTTTGCTCGGCGGCCACGTCGATATGATCGTCACCGATGCCAGCAACACCGTGCCGCATCTGGCCGCCGGGCGCATCCGCGTGCTCGGCGTCGCCGCACCACGGCGGCTGGGCGGCGCGCTCGCGTCGATACCCACATGGAAAGAGCAGGGCCTGGATGCACAAGTGTCCACCTGGCGCATGGTCGCCGGGCCGCGCGGCATGACGCCGCCGCAGATCGCCTATTGGGAAAACGCGATGCGCACACTCGTGGCTACCGAGGAATGGAAGAAGGATCTCGAACGCAACGTGTTCGAGGACATGTATCTGAACAGCGAAGACTCGCGCAAATTCCTGAGGGCGCAGACGGATTTGTTTCGCGGGATACTGACCGAGCTTGGATTGGCGAAGTAGTTGATCGATTACGGACTGGCCAACGGCGCCTTACCGCTCGAAATATCCATGATCATGCGCGCCGCGAGATACAGCCGCGGCTCGATGGACGAGATCACGATGAATTCGGCGTTGGTGGTGTGGCCGCCGAAACCCTGCAATCCGAATCCTTCAACCACCGGCGCCTTGGTCTTGAGTCCGGCATAAGCGGCATCCGTGCCGCCGCCGCGCGGCGCGTCGGGCACGTTCATTTTCTTGCCGATTTCCGAATAGATTTTTTGCCCGTGCAGCGCGAGCGCGCGGGATACCGTGCGTGCTTCGAGCGGCGGCCGGCCGCGTTCGAAATTCAATTCGACCACCGCTTGCGGCAGTAGCTTGTTCTTAATGCGCTCTCTTAGTTTCGCCTCGATGCCGTCGAGTTCGCCGACACGCAGCACGCGAATATTCATCGTGGCTTGCGCGCCCGGCGGAATCATATTGCGCACGAGACCGCCGTTGGCGAGCACCCAGTTCGCGCGCAGCCCAATCGTGGGGTCGGACAGATCGCGGTTCTGCAGAATCTGGTGCGCGAGTTCATCCACCGCGTTGATGCCCAGGTGCGGCGCGCTGCCCGAATGCGAGGCGCTGTCGCGCGTGGCATCGAGATTGCCATCGAAGAACTCGACCTTTGCGCCGAGCTGCGTGAAGCGCTTGGCGAGCACGGCGCCGATTTGCTCCAGGCCTTCAAGATCGCTGCTGCCGGATTCAATCGACGTGAGTTCCTTCAGCGTTTCCATCAGCGCCGGTTTTTCTTTTTGTGCGAGCGACCACACTGGCTCAAGCGGTGCCGCGAGGGGATGCAGGGCGCACAGTGTCACGAGTGCTGATATCACATAACTAATTGTTTTTAAGAAACTTTTCACTTCACCCTCCGTTGTTGGCATTTACCCGCGTGGCCACAACGCCGCGACTGCCTTGATGGCCTCGTCGATCTCGGCGTTGCCCACGTGCCGATGCGTGACAAAGCGCAGCGCATAAGTATCCGCCGGACTAACCATCACAGCGCGTTGCTTGAGATCACTCGACCACTGCGCGGCAGTGCGTCCGCTCGCGGCAACATCCATGCGCACGAGATTGGTTTCGACATCGGCCGGATCGGTGATGCGCGAATCGATCCTGTGCAGGCCCGCGGCGAGACGTTTGGCGCCTGCATGATCTTCGGCGAGTCGATCCACCATCGTCTCCAGCGCGATGATGCCCGCCGCCGCAAGCGGCCCGGCCTGGCGCATATTGCCGCCGACCATGCGGCGAAACGCACGCGCGCGTTCGATGAATTCTTTCGAGCCGCAGAGGATAGAACCCACTGGCGCGGACAGACCTTTTGAAACACAGAAGCCCACCGAGTCGGTATGTTGTGCGATTTGCTTCGCATCCACACCCAGCGCAACGGCTGCATTAAAAAGCCGCGCGCCGTCGGTATGCACCGGCACGCCGTGTTCGTGCGCGAGCTCATACACCGCCTTCATGTGCGCGAGCGGCAACACTGCGCCGCCCGCGCGGTTGTGCGTGGTCTCCATGCACACCAGCGTCGTGCCCAGATTGTTGCGCGTCATCGGGCGAATTTTCTCGCGCAACTCGCCGATATCCATCGCGCCGCGCGTGCCTTTGATGCCTTTGTGAAACGCGCCCACCAGTCCGGCGATGCCGCCCAGCTCCGAATTCAGAATGTGCGATCCGGATTCCAGCAGCACCTCGCCGCCACGCTCAACGTGCGCGAGCACCGCGACCAGATTGGTCATGGTGCCGCTCGGCATGAAGGCACCGGCCTGCTTGCCGGTGCGCTCGGCGGCGAGCGCTTCGATCTGCATCACTGTTTCGTCGCCGTCGCGAGAATCGTCGCCGTAACTCGCCTCGCGCATGGATTCGATCATTGCTTCGGTGGGGCGGGTGATGGTGTCGCTGCGCAGATCGATCATGGGTGCACTCCATAAAAACGTTCGACGGCGCACACATGCACCGAAGCAAGACAGGGCGTGCGGATTATAGCGCCGCCTTGCCGTGTGGCCGAAGGCGCCACTGTAGCGCGGATCGAGGTGGTCGCCCGCCGATGTATTTGTATATCCTTGCATCCGGCGGGTATTATTCAGGCACGCCGACCTAAACCGACAAACCCAAATCAAGGAGGGACTTAACCCATGCGTACACCCCGACTGGACCGTGATCGCCAGCAATGGATTTTTGATTACCTGGTCAAGGAAACGGGCCGCGTTTTCCACTGGGACGCCGATGGCCGCAATTTCCCGGCGAGCGTCAAAAGCCACGCGCAGATTTCCAAGCATGTCGGCCGCATTGCCCAGCGCATGGAGCGAGTGGCGGCGGAAGAGGAAGCCGCCGGCCACGGCATGACTGCCTTCGAGCTTTACTACCGTGCGTCAGCCCAATTCGCCGCCGCCCAGCACCCGGTGCTGGAAACCAACGACGAAAAGCGCTATCTGCACGGGCGCTGCATCGCCAACTACGAAAAGGTGATGGCGCTTTCGCCCTACCCGATGGAGCGCGTGGAAATCCCGTTCGAGGGCGCCGAGCTGCAATGCAACTTTCACATGCTGCGGGGCCGCCCGAAAGCGCCGGCGGTAATTTTCATTCCCGGCTGCGACATGACCAAGGAGATGTATCCGGACCCGCAGGTCAATCACGCGCTGGATCGCGGCATGCATCTGCTGGTGATGGATGGGCCGGGCCAGGGCACGAGCAATCTGCGCGGCACCAAACTCACCGCGGACAACTACGAGCGCTCGGTGATTGCGGTGGCAAAATGGCTTGCAGGCCGCAAGGAGGTCGATCCGGACAAGATTACCGTGTTCTCGCAGTCGATGGGTTCGCACTGGGGTCTTGGCGTGGCGGCGATGGGTGATCCGATCATCAAGGCCAATGTCGGCGTGTGGGCGTCGTATCTCGACAAGTACTACATCCTCGATACCTTCTCACCGCGCTACAAGCAGCTTTTCGGCTATCTCACCGGCGCCAAGAGCGAAGAGGCGCTCGACAAGATCGTGAGTCAGATGACCATCGAGGGCAAGGAAGGCGGCATCACCGCGCCGACTCTGCTTACTACCGGCGAGTACGATGCGCGCAGTCCCGTGGAACTCGTCTACAAATTCTACGACCGCATCAAGGCGCCAAAAGAACTGTGGGTGTACGAGGACAGCTATCACCAGACCACGATGTTTCCGGCGCAGGGCCAGCGCATGGATTGCCATTCGATGGGCATGGATTGGATCGTCGATGCGCTCGCCGGCAAGTTCAAGGCGGGGCATGCGCGCAAGATGTATCTCAGAAGCGGCGGCGGCGGCCCGAATGGTTCGCAGGGCGAAGAACAGGATTCCATGCACTGGTGGGTGAAGTAAGCAACTGGACAGCGAATCCTGGGGAACGCCTCTTATCCCGGATCGCCGGCGCAATGCATTGCACGCGCCGCGAGCAGGCAATCGGCGGCTTCGGCAAACCCGGCGCCGCAGCGTTGCATGCTGACGTACGCAGGAAGCCGATCCACGCGCGCGCCAAAGTCGCGGATGTTGGCTACACCCGCGGCGTGCGGAAAATAGCCGAACATCGGTGCATCATTCGGCGAATCACCAACGAAAACATAACTCGCGCGCGCCGCGTCGAGATCGATGCCGAACGCCTCGTGCATCAAGACTTTGGTCATGCTGAGTTTGTCGTAGCCGCCAAACCAGCCGTTGACGTGAATCGAACTCACCTTGGCGGTGAGGCCGTGCTTTTCCATGCGCATGACGATTTCGTTGACGGCCGATGACGGCAACGGTTTTACATCTTCACAAAAATCAATCGCCAGATCGGTTTCGCGGTATTGCTGGTCGGCGGCGATGGCCGTGCCAGGCACGGCCTTGAGGATTTCCGCGCCGATCCGCGCGAGACGCGCGCGGTGCGCCGCGCGCGTCGCGGCGTCGTCCACAAAATGCCGCCGCATCCGGTGCGCGCCCCTGTCATAGCGAAAATAAAACGCGCCATTCTCGCCGACCACGCCATCCACCGGCCACATGCGCGCGATGTGATCGCACCAGCCGGCGGGCCGGCCGGTGATGGGGATCGCGAGCAATCCGGCGCGTTGTAATTTTTCCATCGCGGCGTATGCCTCCGCGGTGAGGCGGCCCTCGGTGGTGAGCGTGTCGTCGATGTCGAATAACACGCCGCGAATATTGCGCCGCGCTTCGATTGGAAACTCCGCCAGCGGGCGCATGGTCACGCTTTCACCTTGGCGTTGTCCTCCACGGAGTTTGCGAGAAAACCGAAGTGCCGTGCGATCGCATCGGAGCGAATGCGTGTAACTTTAATCCGGGCATCACCAAATCGCAGCCACAGCGCGAGTGGCGTCTGCGTGTCGTCCAGCATGGCTTCGAGCGTATCGTCGTCTAGCGCGAGGCCATGCGCATCGGCGAAATGCGGCGAGAGACGGTCAAGATCAAGATCGTAAACGGCGCCGGGGCCATGCCCGGTGTCGAGCAGCAGCGTGCCGAGTTCATCAAGGCATGCCGAGTTGATGCCGTTCACGCGCAACCCGGTATGTGTGTCGAGAGCGAGCGCTTCGTGCTCGGCGCTGGCCACGCGATACACGAATGGCGCGCACGCCAGCGCCACGAACACGCGCTGCGGGCCATTCTGAAAAAACCAGCGCCCTTCAATGTCGTGCTGATAATTGCGTCCGATGAAGGCGATCAGCGCTTCGTTGCCGATGGATTCGCCCTTGATCAGCCAGTTGCCGCGCCTGTCGAGCGATAGCCAGCCGTAAACGTCGGGGACGTTCGGCCACTTGGCCATTGCCTGTCTTACGATGTCATCCATGGATGTAATTCAAAGTGATATGGAACTCCTTCCCCTTCAGGGGGAAGGCGGGGATGGGGGTGGTTGCAGCCTTGGAACCCACCCCCATCCTAACCTTCTGCTCCGCTTCAAGTGTGCCCTTCCCCCTGAAGGGGAAGGGACTGCCCGCGCGGTGAAAAACCGCGGTGAGAAACTTTTACACCGCTACTTCATATACGCCGCGATCCATTTCTTGTAATCGGCGCTGTGCGTCATCTTGTCCATTTCTTCATTGGACGCGATTTTCGATTTGAGTTCGGCGGGGTTGCCGCCGTTGTATAGATGCGAGTAGACCTCGCGCAGCACTTTCACCGCCGCGGCGAGCGGCTGATGGCCTTGCAGCACCACGCGCACGCCGGCGGCGAGGAATTCCTCGCGTGTGATCGAGGCGGGCGCGGAGCCGGCGATGATTGGCAGCTTGGCCGCTTCGTGCACGGCCTTGATCTGCGCGATGTTTTCCGCGCCGACGACGAAGATGCAGTCCACGCCGCACGCCGCGTAGGCCTTGGCGCGCGCGCAAGTGCCTTCGACGCCTTCGACTTTCAGCGCGGCGGTGCGGCCCGCGATCACGGTGCTTGGGTCCCTGCGCGCGGCGACGGCGGCTTTCAGTTTGCCGACCATTTCCTCGAGCGAAATCAGCTCATCTTTTGTTTGCCCAAAGCGCAGCGGCAGCGCCGGGTCTTCGATGCTCATCGCCGACACGCCGGCGTGTTCGCACTCGATCACGGTGCGCATCACGTTAAGCGCATTGCCGTAGCCATGATCGGCATCGACCAGCAGCGAAATATCGGAGGCGCGCATGATGCGGCGGATCTGATCGGCGAATTCGGTGAGAGTCAGCACGATCAGATCGGGCGAGGCGAGCGTGCTGTTCGAGGACACCGAACCGGCAAGTATGCCCAGCGTGTAGCCGACATCCTGCGCGATGCGCGCCGACAGGCCGTCATACACGCTCGCGGGCGAGAGCAACTGGTTGCCGTTCAAAATGGCGCGCATGCGCTGGCGTTGTTCGGTGGGGGTTAACATTTTCTTCTGGCTCCGTGGTTAAAAAATGAATAAAAACAATTACTTATGATTTGTATGCGAATGGGCTTGCAAGCGAACCTACTCGATACGGATGCCGGCCTTGCGGATCACGCCGTCCCATTTGCTGATTTCGGCGCGCACGATTTTTGCGTAGTCATCCGCCGTGCCGCCGGCCGCATCGTAACCGAGTTCTTCTAGCCGCGTGCGCAGCGGTACGTGCGCAAGCGCTTTGTTGATTTCCGCATTAAGCCGCGCGATTGCGTCAGCGGGCGTTGCCGCGGGCAGCATCAGGCCGCGATACGTGGTGGTATCGAGCGTCGGCAATCCGGCTTCGGCGAAGGTGGGAACGTTTGGCACCGCGGGCTTGCGCACGGCGCCGGTGATGCCCAGCGCGCGCAGGCGGCCATTTTCAAGAAAGCCGCGCACCGCGTTAACGCCCGCGAACGTTATCGTGACCTGGCCGCTCAAGGTGTCGGTGAGCGCGGGTGCGACGCCCTTGTAAGGCACATGCACGAGGTTGATGCCCGCGGCGAGCTTGAGCAGCTCGCCCGAAAGATGCGAGCCGGTGCCGTTGCCGCCGGATGAATAATGCAATTCGCCCGGCCGCGATCTGGCAAGCGCGATCAATTCCTTTAGATTCTTCGCGGGCACCGAAGGATGCACCACCATGATGACAGCGCTCGAAGCGAGGTTCACCACGGGTGCGAAATCGCGCACGCTGTCGTAAGGCAGCTTGGCCACCAGCGCCGGGTTCGAGTAGAACGCAAGATCAACGATCAGCGTGGTGTAGCCATCCGGCGCGCTGCGCGCGGCAATCTGCGTGCCGATGACACTGCCGCCGCCGGGCCGATTGTCCATGATGAGCTGCTGGCCGGTGTTCTCGGAAACGCGCGCGGCAATCGGACGAATCAACATGTCGCTGCCGCCGCCGGGCGGGTACGGAATCACCACGCGAATCGCGCGAGTAGGGTAGCCCTGCGCGCCGGCGTTCATGGCGCCCATGGCGCTCAGCGCAGCCAGCGCGCATGCGCCGGCGATCAGCAGCCGCGCGCTCACAGCGTCTTATGCGTACCGTCGCAAAACGGCGCATTCTTCGAGCGCTTGCAGCCGCACAGCCGCTTGGTCTCGGCTTGCGTGACGGTGAATTTTTTCGGCGTGAATTCCGTGGTCTTGTGCGAGCCGTCGCAGAACGGCTGCTTCTTCGACTGGCCGCAGGCGCACCACCAGTAATCACCGGGTGCGAGGTCAACGGGATAAGACGCTTTTTGTGCAATGACGGGTTCGGCCATGGGATTTTCTCGGTGATGGATCGATTATAGGTTTAACAGAGGTGCAAGCATCCGCGCATGGCGCGCGTTCGTCAAGATTTCGCTACACTGCGACCCCGCATGTACTTGTCCGCGCAAAGGAAAAGAGTTGATTCGTTACCAGAAAATGTTCGTGCCATGGCTCTCAACGGCGTGCGTGGTTCCAACGGGACAATCGCAGGCGCGCGAGATTTGGGTGACGAGTTGGGCTGCATCGGTGCAAGGGCCGTATCCCATCGGCAACACCAGCGCGCAGCCGGAACTGAGCCGCGTGTTTCCGCATCCGGAGCAGGGCGCACGCGATCAATCGTTTCGACTCATCGTGCGCCCGACGTTGTGGGGCCGCGAGACGCGCATTCGTTTGTCCAATGCACTCGGCACAAAGCCGGTGACGTTCGACGGCGTATACATGGGCTTGCAACTGTCGGGCTCCGAAGTGATGAAGGGCAGCAACCGGCCCGTGACGTTCGGCGGCAAGACCAGCGTCACCGCCGCCGCCGGCGAATCGGTGTGGAGCGACGCGGTGACGCTCAGTTTCGTGCGTGATCCATCAGCAATCGAACTCGCGGGGCGCAAGCTCGCGGTGAGCTTTCATGTCGCCGGCGAGAGCGGCCCAATGACCTGGCACGCCAAGGCGTTGCAGCATTCCTATGTCACCGCTCCTGGCGCGGACGCCAAGTGCCACAGCGAAAACGAAGCAGCGTTTCCTTACAGCACTACATCATGGTTTTTCCTCGACGCGCTCGATATGCGCGCGCCGCCGGACGCGTACTCGATTGTTGCGTTCGGCGATTCGATCACCGATGGCACGGCGTCAACGTTGAATGGCGATGATCGTTGGCCCGACGTGCTCGAACGCCGTCTGCGCAACGCTTATGGCAATCAAATTGCCGTGGTGAACGCAGGCATCGGCGGTAATCAAGTCATCGGGCCGGCAGCTTATTCGCCATCGGAACCGTACCCCGGCGGGCCATCAGCGTTATCAAGGATGGAACGCGATGTGCTGTCACTGTCCGGCGTGTCGGCGGTGATCTGGCTTGAAGGCACCAACGACTTCAGCCGCAACGGCAACGCATCGTTTGAGGCAGTCGCCGCGGGCATGAAAGAAGGCGTTGCGCGCATACGCGCACGCATTCCAGGCGTGCGCGTGATCGGCGCCACACTCGTTTCCGCGCTGGGCGCGGCCAGCGCCGCGCACGGGTTTGCCGAACAGGACGAAAAACGCAAACAACTGAACGAATTCATCCGCAACTCGGACGTGTTCGATGGCGTCGCCGATTTCGACAAGGCCGTCACCGATGCAACAACCGGCCAGATGTGCGCCGAATTCGTGCCCGACAGTACAGTGGGCGGGCCGGGCGACAAACTGCATCCGAACCGGCTGGGTTACATGGCGATGGGTGCTGCGATTGACCTTGCGCTGGTGGGGCCGAAGTCCGCGCGCTAGCGCATTCAGATCATACGCGCGCCGGGGCGATCATCCTTCCCTTGCAGGCGATCTGGCGGGTTCCACTCCCGCGCACTCTTTGTGTGAATCGGCCTCAACGGCTCGACGAAGCGCGGCGTCGGCGTCATCCGGCCGATTCAGTTTAAGCAGTACGTCAGCATAGTTGCGCAGCGCTCCAACATAGTCTGGCCGTGTGTGCAGAGCCGCTTCCAAGTGCTCGGCCGCATTCTCGATGTCGTCACGATCCGAGAGCACGCTCGCCAGCAATACATGCGCCTCGGGAAACCCCGGTCGCGACGCTATCGCCCGGCGCAGCAACGGCTCGGCCTCGGCGGCACTACCCTGCGAATGGCGCAGTTTGCCCAGATTGTAGTTGGCGAAAGCATCCTCGCTATCGACTACGAGCGCCGCACGATAGGCTGCGGCGGCTGGGCCAGGTTTCCCAGCAGCTTCGAGGCCTATGCCGAGGTTCAGATGCGCTTTGCCGTAGCCGGGGGCGGCAACTACTGCGTGCTGGTAGCATGCGCAGGCTTCTTCCAGTTTCCCCTCGGACTCCAGTTGGTTGCCTCGCGCGATCAGTTCATCGGCGTCGTCCTCGGGCGCCGGGGACGGCGGCGCGCCGACGAGTTTGTCGCGGCGCGCGATGAGCCGCTTCATGATGCCTTCGAGTATGGACATGCCGCGAATCGTGGCGTGTCAACGCATAAACGTCAAGGCACTTTGTCTCAGTCTTCCTCGGCATGCGCGGTCTTCGCATGCAAATCCGCAAGCTGTTTTTGCACCGTCGCCGGCACCGGCTCGTAATGCGACAGCTCGACGGAGTATGAGCCTTGGCCTGCGGTTATGGCTTTCAGGCGCGTCTGGTAGTCGGTCAGCTCCACCAGCGGCGCGTGGCCCTTGATCGCGAGCATGTTGCTGGCGAGCGTGTCGGTGCCGGAGATCTGGCCGCGGCGCGATGATATGTCGCCAGTGATGTCGCCTATGTTGGCGTTGGGTGCGGCGATTTCTACGTTGACGATGGGTTCGAGCACGATGGGGCGTGCTTTGCTGATGGCGTCCATGAACGCGCGTTTGCCGGCGGAGATGAATGCGACCTCCTTTGAATCGACCGGGTGGTGTTTGCCGTCGTAGACGATGACGCGCACGTCGTGCAGCGGATAGCCCGCGACGGGGCCGGCTTCAAGCACCTGGCGCACGCCTTTTTCTACCGCCGGAATGTATTGCCCCGGTATCGTGCCGCCCTTCACCTGATCGACAAACTCGAAGCCCGCGCCGCGCGCGAGTGGCTCGATGCGCAGGAACACTTCGCCGAATTGCCCCGCGCCGCCGGTTTGCTTTTTGTGGCGATGGTGGCCTTCGGCCTTCGCGGTCACTGTCTCGCGGTACGGGATGCGCGGCGGTTTGGTGTTGACCTCGGCGTGATATTGATTCTGCATGCGGTCGAGGATGGTGCGCATGTGCAGTTCGCCCAGGCCGCTGATCACGGTTTCGTTCGACGCCGTGTGCTCGAATTTGAACGTCGGGTCTTCCGCGGTCAATTTGTGCAGCGCCTCCGAGATGCGTTGTTCGTCGCCGCGTTTTTTGGGTTCGATGGCGATGCGGTGCATGGGCACCGGGAACTCCAGCGGCGCGAGATGGATGTGATCCTCGTCGTGCGAGTCGTGCAGCACGGCGTCGAAATGGATGTCGTCAACCTTGCTCACCGCGCCGATGTCGCCGGGCGACAATGCATCGGTCTCGACAAAATCCTTGCCGCGCAAGAGATACGGATGCGCCACCTTGAACGGCTTGCGCCCGTCGCCGATGAAGAGCTGCGTGTCGCGCGTGATCGTGCCTTGATGTACGCGAAACACGCCGACCTTGCCGACGAACGGATCGATCGTCACCTTGAATACGTGCGCGAGCACGTGCTTCGCGGGGTCGGGCTCGGCGTGCAGCGGTTTCGCGGCCGTACCTTCGCCTTTCAGAAATTGCGCCGGGTTGCCCTCGGCCGGGTTCGGCAGCAACTTGACGATGATGTCGAGCAGCTCCGCCACACCCGCGCCGTTGCGCGCGCTCACAAAACACACCGGTATCAAATGCCCTTCGCGCAGCGCTTTCTCGAACGGCGCGTGCAGTTCCTCTGGTGAAACTTCGCCCTGTTCGAGATACTTTTCCATCAAGCCTTCGTCTACCTCGACCACCTGGTCGATCAGCGCCTGATGTGCGTCAGCCACGGAAGAAAAGTCCGCTTCGCCCGCCGGATTAAAAAAACAATCGACGACTTTTTTGCCGCCATCCGCCGGCAGGTTGATCGGCAGGCATTCCTTGCCGAAGGTTGACTGAATAGTTTCGAGCAGCGCCGGCAGATCGATGTTCTCCGCGTCGATCTTGTTGACGATGATCATGCGGCAGAGCTCGCGTTTTGCCGCCCACTGCATCATGCGCGAGGTGATCATCTCGATGCCGTTTTGCGCGCTCACCACCACCGCCGCGGTTTCCACCGCCGGCAAGGCGCCGATGGCGCGACCGATGAAATCGGGCAACCCCGGCGTGTCGATCAGATGGATGCGCGTGTCGCGGTGATTAAGATGAACCACCGCCGCGTTCAGCGAATGCTTGTAGGTTTTTTCCAGCGCGTCGGAGTCACAAACCGTGGTGCCTTTCTCGACGCTGCCTGCCGCCGTAATCGCGCCGGCTTTTAACAGCAGCGCCTCGGCCAGCGTGGTCTTGCCCGATGCGCCGTGACCCACCAGCGCCAGAGTACGTATCGCTTCCGCAGAGAGCTTCGGCATGACGGCCTCCCAAATGAGTTTTTGGTGGTCGGGTCAGTATACGCGGCAGTAGAGGCGGCGAACAAGCCAGGGCGATTGCCGGCCCCTGGGGTCATGGGACGCCCTTTTTTTTGCCGCCGATGAGCGGGATCAATCCGAGCGTCAGCGCCAGAACGCCGATTCCGGCAATCAGCCAGGTACCGCCACCGGTCGTGCGGTCGAGGAGGGAGCGTGTGGGATCGGCGGGATCGTAGTACACCGTCACGGGATCAGTGACTGGAAAGCGCCGGGCGAGCGCCCGCGCCGGGTTCCGTTGCAGACGCACCGGCCACAACTCGAGCCGGTCACCCCGATGCAACCGGCCGTTCGCCTCGAAGGAATAGACCACGGTGACTTCGTACCACTGTTTCTTGCCGCTGTGGCTCTCTTCGACTCGAACGTCGGCAACATGCCCTTGCACCTGCGCCCATGACCCCGCCGACCAGCCATCGAGCAAGCGGGGCGTCGCAATTGACAGCAAGAATCCGCCGCCGCCAAAGAATAACGCGAAGATCAGGAAGCTGGTCAGCCTGTCGAGGTTGGATGAGGCGGGAGCTGACATACGGCATCACCTTGTTCGTGGGCGCGGCCCTGCGCCGCCCGTGCGCTATTTGTGCGGCAGGTTGATGACTTGAGCGGAAGCCGGCGTGTCAGCGGCAGCCGGCCCGCTCTTGCGCAGGAATGTGGGCGCGACATTCCAGCGTTGTCCGTCTTCCGTGATGATCGTCACGGTCTTGCGGTTGTACTTGGCAATGATGCCATGGATGAGCGGATGCCAGTCGGGCTGAAACGAGACTTTTTCGCCGATGCTGAAATCGAGCATGTGCGCGTGGGCGTGCATCTGGCGCAGGAAATTCAGCCGCGCGACGACGCGATTGTTCAGATCAATGAGCTGCGCTTCGGTCAGGTTGTCGATGTCGATGGGCATGCGATGCTACTGGTTAAATTGGGCCGGAACGTGCCGTGGTTTCGAGGCGATAGCGTGCTTACGCTATTTGCCAGCCTCGGATGATACCGAATTAACCCCATTCCCCGCACCCCGCCGTTTACACCCTCAGCATCTCGGCGATGTGCAACCTACAGGAGAATGGAAATGAAAATACGTAATGAAATCATATGCTTAACATTATTGTCTGCTTTTGCGGGCAATGCTGGCGCGGTCGGTAGCATTGCCGACGTGACGGTCTACGACCGCGTGGAGAACCGCACCCTGCCGGTCTATCAGCACGAGGGCCGCTACTACGTCGTCGGCAAGCCCGGCGACGAGTATCAGGTGCGCGTGCGCAATCGCACCGGGCAGGAAATTCTGTCGGTGGTTTCGGTCGATGGCGTGAACGCCGTGTCGGGCGAGACCGCGAACTGGGATCAGACCGGCTATGTGTTCAGCGGTCATCAGTCGTTCGACATCAAGGGCTGGCGCAAGAGCATGGATCGCATCGCGGCGTTTTATTTCACCGAGCATCAGAATTCGTACGCCGCGCGTACTGGCCGGCCCGACAACGTCGGCGTGATTGGCGTCGCGGTGTTTCGCAAGAAGTACGAGCCGCCGGTGCGCATCGATCCGCCGGTGCGTCCTTGGCCGCGTCCGAGACACGATTCGCCGTTTCCGTCGTCGGGCGACGACACCAGCAACTCGTCAATGGGTGGCGCGCGTTCGGAAGGTTCGGCGTCCGCCGCACCCGCCACGCGCAGCGCGCCCGCCGAGGCGCAAACGGAAGCGTCGCCGGGTATGTCGCGCGACCGCGCAGGCGGCTCTGGTCAACTGTCACAAGCGCCGCGCAGGTCAACGACGCTCGGCACAGGCCACGGTCGCAGCGAGGAATCCCACGTGACCTACACCAACTTTGAGCGTGCGAGCGCGCAGCCGGCGGAAGTCATCACCATCCACTACAACACGCACGAGAACCTGGTGCGCCTGGGCGTGATCCGCGCGCCGGTGTATGCGCGGCCCGCGCCCGTGCCGACGCCGTTTCCGGGGCAGTTTGTGCCGGACCCCAGGTGAGTGCGGTGAACCGGTGAACGCGTGAAGGGTGAAGGGGTACCCCAGTTTGCGGAGCAAGCAGGTTCCCGCATACACGCAGCAGGGGGTCCCCCTTCACGCATTCACCCTTCACAGGGTTTCCAGCCGTTGCACCCGCGCAATGGCTCCCGCATACTCGCGTCCGTTATGGCGACGGATGCGCAACCCAGCGACGAACAACTCATGCTTGCCTACCGCGATGGCGACGCCGGCGCGTTTGACGTGCTTTACCGGCGGCACAAGGGTGGCGTGTTTCGCTACATGCTGCGCCAGTGCCGCGACCGCGCGGCGGCCGATGAGTTATTTCAGGATGTGTGGATGAATCTCATCCGCGCGCGCGAGGCCTACACCGTGCAAGCTAAGTTCACCACCTATATCTATACGCTGGCGCACAATCGGCTGATCGATCACTACCGCAAGCAGGGCGGGGCGGCGCTGGTGTCGTTCGATGACGACACTGAAGACGCACCGCGGATCGCTGAACCGGCGGCACCCCCGCGCGACGAACCCGAGCGCCATCTGGACGTAAAGCAGCAGGCCGCGCAATTGCTGAAGCTGCTGGAGGATTTGCCGGCGGCGCAGCGTGAGGCTTTCATCATGCAGTACGAAGGCGGCATGACGGTCGAGGAAATCGCCGCCGCCGCGGGTGTCAATCGCGAGACGGCAAAAAGCCGACTGCGTTACGCGCTGTCGAAGATCAGGCGGGGGCTGGTGGCATGGCAATGAACGGCGACAACATCGAACAAGATCAGCGGCTCGCACGCCTGTACGAGGCGGCGGGTAGCGATGCGCCCGCGCCCGAGCTCGACGCAGCGATACTCGCGGCCGCGCGGCGCTCGGTGCACGCAGGTCCGCGCGCGGGGGGCGGCGGCGATGCCGCGCCGGTGGTGCGCCAGAAGCGCAACTGGTACGTGCCGATGTCAATCGCGGCGGTGCTGGTGCTAAGCGTCAGCGTGGTGACGCTGGTGCAGGAGGAAAAGGGCGGCGAGCTTGCGCAGCCGCCGATGCCGCGCGCGTCCGTGCCCGCCAAACCGAAGTTGATCGAACCGGCAGCCCCTGCGCCAAGTCCGCCGCCCGCCGCGGTGCTTGCCAGGCCCGCGCCCGCAGCGGCAACGGAGTCCGGTGCGGCGAGGAACGAGCGGCCTTCGGAAGAGCTCTCGGATCGCATGGCAAGAGCGCCAGCGCTGTCCGAATCCGCACGCGAGAGCGAGGCACGCAAGGCGACCGCAGCCGCCGGCCCGGCCGCGCCAGTGCAAGATGGCCTCACAACACAGCGCCAAGGTGACGATCAAGCTCGCGAGCGCCGCGCGGCGCCCACGCCCACGCCATTTCCAGCCGTGCGCGAATCCGCGCCGGCGGAAACGACTGCAAGCCGCGATCAATCGCGATCCGCCGCGGATTACGGCGCCGGGTCAGGCGCTGCCTTGGGCGGCACGCGGCCCGACAGCGCGTCGCGCGCCGAGGCCAAGCGCGACACGGCGGCAAAGCAGGCTGCATCGCCGCCGGCGGATGCGCGCATCGAAGAACGTGCGCCAGGCAGTGCGGCCGCCACCGCCCCCGCGACGCGATCCGTGCCGCTTGAGGCGCAGTCGTCCGCGGCACCGCCGACGGCGGAAGGCCGCGTGCAAGCCGAGCCACCGGTCATGGCGGCGGCAAAACCCGCCGTCGCACCGCCGCCGCCAGCGAAGGCTATGGTGCGCGCCGCACCGAAGCCAGCGCTATCGCAAAGGCCCGCGTGGCTCGCAGAACTCGAACACCAGCCGCCGGAACGCTGGCTTGAAAGGCTCGCCCAATATCGCCGCGATGGGCGCAACGCCGAAGCCGATGAGTTGCTCGCCGAGTTTCGCAAGCGCTTTCCCGATCATCCCGCGAACGCGAGATGACATCGGCGTAACCTGGCTGCACTTGCTCTATGGCATGCACGGTTGGTCGCGCACACCTGTAAGTGCTTGATCTGAATGGAGTTTATTAACTCATTGTTTTTAACGAGAAATTCAATGAGTGTGCGCTAACTTTTATTTAATGCGCGTGAGAATATTTGTTGTGTTGTAACGCAATAATATTATGAATTAATTGGATAAATAAAAAATAATAATGTAAAAAAACAATTAGTTATATAATGTTGCGTTGCAATAATACCTGTGGCAGAATCCTCTCTGCCTCGCGCTGGCCCTGCCCACCGGGGTTGCGCATCCGCAAGCGCATCACTAGAATGGCCAGACTTTTCGTAAGCACAAGCCAAAACCACTAGTAATAGTGGTTTTTCATTAGCACTACCACAAGGGATCAAAGCTGCCGCAGCAAGGTAGCGATTACCGGCCCACCAGAGTCCGGCAACCAAGGAGATTTTGCATGTACGCGAAATCGATGATCGAATACTTCCGCACGCATCTCGCGTCGGGTGAATTTCAGCACCGCTTGAGTTACATGCCCGCCGCCATGGTTTTGGCAGTGGCCATATTGCCGTTCACGCTCGGCATTGAGCACGAACAACTCGACACCAATGCGACGCACGCCGAACCGGTAGCCGTCGCCGCCCCCAGCGAAAATATTTTCCGGGTTTCCAACGCCGCCGCGCCGCCTCTGCGCGTGGCGCTGCCCGAAGACCGGCGCTACAAGGCCATCGCCGATTTCATGGCGCGCAAGTATCGCGTGTCGCAGGACGTGGTGCACGATTTGGTGAAAACCGCACACGCCGTGGGCCGCCAGATGGGCGTGGACCCGCTGTTGATCGTGGCGGTGATGGCCGTTGAGTCGAGCTTTAACCCGATCGCCGAGAGTGTCGCCGGCGCCAAGGGGCTGATGCAGATCATCCCCAAGTACCACCCCGAAAAATTTGCCGAGTTTGGCGGTGAGCAGTCGGCGTTCGAGCCGCGCACCAATATTCTGGTCGGCGCGCGCATCATTCGCGAATACCTCTCGTCGTCCTCTGGCGATCTTTTCACCGCGCTGCAAACCTACGCCGGCGCGCTGGCCGACCGCGACGCCGCCTACACCCACCGCGTGCTGAACGAAAAGGACAAGCTCGACGAGTTGAGCGGCTTGCCCAAGACCGACCGCGGCATGCGCATCGCGCGTATCGAGCAGCAGCAGGATGCGGGCCGCGTTACCGTAACCTTGCCGGCGTCCACGCCCGCCGCCGTACCCGCATTACCGCAGGCGCCGGCAGCGCTTACCCCAGCGCCTGCCGCCCAGCCCGTGGCAAGCCAGCCGCCCGCGGCTGTCACACCGCCCAAGCCCGCCGACGAACCGGCGGCGTAGCACCAGCGCGGGGGCCGCGCGCAAAAAAGTTATAGTAGTATCGCTTCCGCGCCGCGCTTTCAACGCGGCAAGGAGCACGCCATGGCCACGCCCGAACTGCCCAAGGATTTCATGGAGTTCATGCAGAAAATGTGGAACCCCATGTCGTTCCCGCTGCCGGGCATGTTCATGCCCACCGCCAGCATCGAGGACATCGACAAAAAAATCGCCGAACTGAAAGGCGTCGAAAACTGGCTCACCATGAACATCGGGTTCATCCAGATGACGGTGAAAACGCTGGAGATGCAAAAGGCGGCGCTGCAATCGTTCGCCGCCGGCGCCAGGCAAGACAAACCCGAGAATAAATAACAAGCGCGAGGGAGGAGTTTTACGTGAGGCAGTTTGCAAAGCTGTTGTTGACGGCGGCAGTGCTGTTGCCGTTGCAGGCCGGCGCGCAGGCTTATCCTAATTCTCCGAATTATCCGAACAGGGCCATCCGCGTCATCATCCCGGCGGCGCCGGGCGACTCGTGCGATACGCTGTCGCGGTTGGTGGGCTACAAGGCCGCAGAGAAACTTGGCCAGCCGTTCGCCGTCGACAACCGCCCCGGCGCGGGCGGACAACTCGGTCTGGAACTCATTGCGCGCGCGCCCTCGGACGGCTACACCATCGGCTGCGGCCAAGGCGGCAATATGGTGATCGTGCCGCTCGCGTACAAAAAAGTAGCCTACGACAGTTACAAGGATTTCGCGCCGGTCGCGTTGATGGCGTCGAACTTTCTCGCGCTGGCGGTGCATCCGGCCGTGCCGTTCAAGAACACGCGCGATCTGATTACCTACGCCAAGGCCAATCCGGGCAAGCTCACCTTCGGCACCACGGGCGAGGGCGCGTTCCTGCATTTCGCCACCGAGCTGCTGGCGCGCGACGCGGGCATCAAGTATCTGCACGTGCCGTTCAAAAGCACGTCGGCGATTTTTACCGACATGATGGGCGGGCGCATAGACGCCACGCTGGGGTCGTTCATCTCCATTCAGCCGCACGCGGTGTCGGGCAAGCTGAAAGTGCTGGGTGTCGCACGCGACAAGCGCGCGCCGAATTACCTGCAGTTCCCCACCATCGCCGAGACCCTGCCCGGCTTTGCCTCCGGCGGCTGGTTCGGCTTCATCGCGCCCGCCGCGGTGCCCAAGGACATTGTCGCGTTGCTCAACCGCGAGATGAACGCTGCGATGAAGCAGCCCGACGTGCGTGAAAAAATGACCGCCCTGGGTTTGGAGATACATACCGAGCCGCCGGAGTATTTCACGCAGACGCTGCGCAACGATTTTGAGAAGTGGGGCAAGCTGGCAAAGGATATCGGTTTTAAACCGCAGTAACCCGAGTGGGAGGGGTTTGTGATGGAAACAAGCGTCTTTCGTAAGTTGTTGTTTTTATTGATATTTTTTTCATCTCCGGTTTTGGCGCAGCAGCCGTACCCGGTAAAACCGATTCGCGTCATCATCCCCGGCACCACGGGCGACACCTGCGACACCATGCTGCGGTTGATCGGCCACAAGTTCATGGAGAAAACCGGCCACAGCTTCGTGATGGACAATCGTCCAGGCGCGGTGGGCCAAATCGGCTTGAGCTATATCGCGCAGGCGCCCGCGGACGGCTACACCATTGGCTGCGGCCAGGGCGGCAACATGGTGATCGTGCCGCTCGCCTACAAGAAAGTGGCGTACGACTCGCAGAAGGATTTCGCGCCGGTCGCGCTGATGGCGTCGAACTATCTGGCACTCGCGGTGCACGCCAACTCGCCGTTCAAGAGCGCGCGCGAACTGATCAGCCACGCCAAGGCCAACCCCAACAAGCTTTCCTTCGGCACCAACGGTGAGGGCGCGTTTTTGCATTTCGCCACGGAGCATTTGCGCAAGGAAGCGGGCTTCACGTATTTTCACGTGCCGTTCAAGAACGCGGGGCTGAGCGTCGTCGATCTCATCGGCGGGCGCATCGATGCGGTGCTGGGTGCTTTCATCACCGTGCAGCCGCATGCCGTGTCGGGCCGGTTGCGCATCCTTGGCGTCGCGCGCGAATCGCGCGCGCCCAACTATCCGCAGTTCCCAACACTGGGTGAAGCGGCCGTGCCGGGCTTCACCTCCGGCGGCTGGTTCGGCGCCATCGGCCCGGCGGGCATGCCCAAACACATCGTCGCCATGCTCAACCGCGAAATGAACGCCGCCATGAAAATGCCCGACATCCGCGAAAAGGCTTCCATTCTGGGCCTCGATCTGCACGCCGAGCCGCCGGAGTTTTTCGCCAAGACCATACGCGAGGACTTCGACAAATGGGGCAAACTCGCGCGCGAAATGAACTTCAAGCCGCGGTAACAAAAACACATCCCCTCCCCCGCCAGCGAGGGAGGGTTAGGGTCAATGGCATTCGGTTTCATTCGAGCGAATAGGACTGGTGTCTTGGTGACAGCATAAGTGACTGATATTGTGTCGTTTTTGTCGGCGGGGAAAATGTTGTAATTTCCCGCTTAACTTTTTCCCTCGCTTGGGGCAAAGTACGATCAGATGAAATCGGTCGATACATTGCTCAGCACTACGTTTAGCGGGCGCAGGTTCACGCGCAAGCAGCTCGCTCTGGTGCAGGAAACGGTCGCGCGATTCCCGAAGCTGAGCCGAGCGGAATTGGCACTCACGCTGTGTGAGCTGCTGAACTGGACGACGCCCAACGGAAAAAACAAGATTCAGTCCTGCCTGAGCTTGCTCGAAGGGCTGCAAGCCCATGGCGTGGTGACACTCCCGGCCAAGCAGGCAAGAAAGGCGCAGCAGCGGCAGATACGCACTTTCGAGAACGATCCGCCCGACCCGCCGATCGACGAGGCCCTGAGCGCGGTTGCGCCGATCCGGCTCGAACGGGTCAGTGCAGGAGAGGACTGGGCGTGCTGGAAGACCTATCTGCAGACCTATCACTATCTCGGTTACCGCCAGCCGGTGGGAGCCGTTCTGGGCTACTTCGTGGTCTGCGAAGCGCGCCAACAGAGACTCGGCTGTCTGCTGTTTTCGGCCTCGGCCGCCTGGGCCTTGGCACCGCGCGACAAGTGGATCGGCTGGGAGGACAAGCACCGGAAAAAGGGGTTAGGGTGGGGGCGCGACAGCACTGCCTATTGCCCTAGAACCTGCGTTGCGCGTCGTGCGCTTCCGAATAGATGTGCCGCGACGCGGAATCCAGCCGGCGATGCAAGTCGTTGCGCTCCGCGGGCGTGAGGAACCCATCCGACACATACGTGCGCTCGACCGACTGAATTTCGTCTTGCTGGGCCATCAGCTTGCGGAATTCATGGCGTGTGATCGAACCATTGTGAAAACCGCGTTCGATGCGCGCGCGCTGTTCTGCCTGACGCATGTTGATCTCGTGCAAGCCCGCAAACGCATGCTGGCGATAGTGGCCGTGCGCCCAGCCGTGGCCGTATCCAGGATTCGCCATTGCCGGAGCGGTCACCGCGAAAGCCGCTGCTGCTACTACTGCGCTGATTAACTTTTTCATGATGCACCTCTCTGCGTTAAGTTTGACCGGGGCGCAAAATGCGCGTCCGTGAGAACAATAACGCCGGGGCGGGGCAAGGGACTGTAATCGACTGTAACGCAGGCCCCCGGTTTGTAACAGGGTGTGTACGCGGGGCGCTCCGCAATAACTTTTTACAGTTTGCGGTCGCCAACCAGCTCGCGCGGGCGCATCAGCCGAAAGGCGATGAGCGCCACCAGCATCAGTACCGCCACTTGGCCGAACGCCAGGCCCCACGCCAGCGGCGACATGCCGCCCGCCATATCGAGCACGTAGCCGATCATCAGCGGCCCGACAAAGCCGCCGGAGTATCCCAACATCGAGTGCACCGCCAGTGTCGCGCCGCGTCGCGAAGGCTCGGCGGTGCCTGCCGTGCCCGCGGTGAGCGAGGATGAGTCGAGCCACACGATCACGCCGTAGACCATGAGCAGCGCCACGGCGATGGCGTAACCGAACGTGCCCACGTAGCCGATGACGCCGGCCATCACGATCGACGCCGCCATCGCGAACGTAATCAGCCGGCGCCGGCCCCAGCGTATCGCCGCCTCGTTGCCGGCGATGCTGGCAAGTGCTCCCGCCAGCGCCAGCGCGGTCAGCACCAGTGTCGGCGAAAACTTCGCGGTGTCTCCGGTGCTCGCCGCGACATAGGCGAGAAACGCCACGCCCCAGCCGCGCAACGCGCTCATCTCCAGCGTGTGTATGCAATAGGCGCAGGCGTAGGCCATCGCCGAGCGGTTGCGAAACACCGGTCTGAAATCAAACAGCGCGTGGCCGTCCTTCGCCGGCGGCAGAGCTTTGCGCGGCGGCACCAACGCGGCGACGGTGAACCACGCGAATGCCGCCAGCGCGGCGGCGATCAGAAACGCCATCTGCCAGCCAAAAGTGCTCGCAAGCAAATCCGCGCAGATGAACGACAGCGCACCCGACACACCGATGCTCGCCGCGTGCCCCGTCACCGCGCGCGACATCAGCGTCGCATCGACCTGATCGGCCAGCAGCTTCAACCCAGTCATATAAGTGCCGGCCCAGCCCATGCCCGCAAGCGCGCGCAGGGCAAGCGCCGACCAGAAGCCCTCGGCCATCAATCCGAACAGCAGGTGCGCCAGCGCGGTGCACGCGACACCGAAAAGATAAACGCGCTTGGCATCGATGCGGTCGGTGAGCGTGACCAGTATCGGCACGGCCAGCAGATACGCGCCATAAAACGCCGCCGTGATCCAGCCCGCTTCGCTATTTGTTAGCCCCCAGCGCGGCATCATGTCCGGCAACAGCGCCGGCCAGTAGAATGCGCCGATCTGCACCATAACTTGTGCGGTGCAGACGAGGGCGACCAGGCGTGCGCCGGAAATGCGTACCACTATTGTTCCACCTTCAAGCCGGAAATAACGCGCGCAACCATGCTCTTGTGCTTCTTGGCATCAGCGTTTTCTATTTTTTCGGGGGGCGTTCAGGCGTTTATGGAATTAATGGTGACTCTTAGCCTTGGTGTTACAACGATTAGCTTAAAGGGCGCGCGGCTTTTCGCGCGTCTTGGTTGGAGCGGCCGTTAGGCATACTTTTCGACCAAAATGTAAATAACGATTGCGAGAAGAAAGATTCCGAAAATAACAAATATTGGCGCAATGTAAGTTGAATCCCGTTTAATTGCCGCCTGACTTGCTGCTACTTCTTTAGCGATACTACGAAGTTGTGATGCAAGGACAGTATTCTTTTTGTCTTCCGAAAACCACTCGTTAAGGCAGTTTTCTACGGCATTCAACCACGCAGAGGGACCGCCGTCTTCGAGTTTGGCCTGTGCGCTCGCTAGGCTCTGCGAGAGCATGATTTCACCTGCGTCCGCGGCACTCGCAACCGCGAGATCGACTTTCGAATACAACTGACTGATATGCAGCATTGCCTAACGAAAGAAGGTGAGGGGCGCGAGCAAGCGGGCGAAGCGCACTTGCGTAGCGTCCCGCTCGACCGACGAGTTGGCACGGTTGTCCTCCAGAGCAGCGCCTCTAGCTCCGCGTCGGAAGCCTGCCATGATTTGCCGCGAAGCTCGTAGAGCTTGACGAGACCAAGCAACAGCAACGGGTCTTCCGCTGTAAACGAGCACAATGCGTTCTCAGCTCGGTACAAGGGCGACTCGCCAACAACACGCGAGACAACATAACCAAGCGCGCGCAAGCTTGCGAGGGCGGGAGCCATGGTGTTGCCTGCGGCGCTAATGGTTACTGGACCAGTCATGCGAGGGGCCTACTTGTTTTCTGCGGCGATAACGCCTGTTAACATCCCAGCGCGACGAATAACATTCTTGCGAATTTAATAAAAACTACCTTAAAAACAAATACTTAAAATAACTCACGAAGATTCACACCCTGATAACACAAGCGTGAAAAGTGACGCCTTTGGAGCCGGCAGGCGGCACATGATTTTCGACGCTTCAAGCTGCCATCGTCGCCGCATCAAAATAAGGCTTGTCCCCGCGTATCTGCGTGCGATGCATCAGCCGCCGCGTGTTCGCATCGAACGCATCTCGCCGGTGCATGGCGCAGCGGTTGTCCCACAGAATGAGGTCGCCGACTTGCCACACTTGATACCACTCGAATTCTTTTTGCGTGGCGTGCGCCCACAGGCGGTTGAGCAGGTCTTCGCTCTTGTCGAGCGGCAGGCCGTTGATGTACGCGCTTTGGCGGCGGCCCAAAAACAACGCGTTGCGTTTGGTTTCGGGATGCGTGCGGATGATCGGATGGTTCGCGCCCGGCGCCTCGCTCGGGGCGGTGACTTCCTTGAAGCCCTTGCGCAGCTCGCCGGCGCTGTTGCGGCTGGAGTCATGGCGGCAGGTTTTGCCCATGATCTCGCGCTTTAAGTCAGCGGACAGCGTGTCGTAGGCGCGATACATGTTCGCGAAGCCGGTGTTGCCGCCCACCGGCGGCACTTCAATTGCGTAGAGTGCGCTGCCGATGGGACACAGATCGTTGTATGACATGTCGGTGTGCCACACGGCTTCGTAGTGGCCGAGGTTGCCGATGGATTTGCCGTTGACCTTGATGTTCGACATCACGGTGATTTCCGGATACGGATTCACCACGTCCTTACCGGCGTGGATGGGCGCGCGATCGAGTTCACCGAACAGCCGCGCGAAATTCAAAAACGCCGGATCGTCGAGTTGCTGCCCGCGAAAACGCAGCACGAGATTGTCGTTCCAGGCCTTGCGTATCTGCGCGAATAATTCAGGCGCGATAGGTTGCGCGAGATCGACGCCGACGACATCTGCGGCAAGCGCCGCGCCGGTGGGGATGACGGTGATTTTACGATTGACTGCGGTATCCATGTTAACCTTAAGTATTTGTTTTTAAAAGATAATTAATAATAACATCAGTGCAGCAACTCACGCACCGTGGTGCGCACATTCGTCAGATGCGGATGCACCCGTAGCGCGCGCTCGAACGCCAGCAACGCGGCTTCGCGGTCGCCTTGAGACAAAAGAATTTCGCCCAGCCCGCACAACGCGCCGAAATGCCGCGGCTCGATTTCAAGTGTGTGGTGTATGGCCGCGACACTTTCGTCGTCGCGATCCATCAGATAGTAGAGCGTTGCGCGTTTGTTCCAGGCCTCGGCCCAATCCGGCCGCCGGCGCAACAGTATGGCCAGCCGCGTCTCCGCGATATCGTAGCGCCGCGCGGCGATTTCGTTGCTCGCGCGCTCGAGTTGGAGTTCCGCGCCTTCGTGAGTGTCGTACATCCAGCAGTTCCAGATCGCATCCTCGATGGGCGTGGCGCCGGCGGCATGCGTGCAGGCGTGCAGTTTTTCGAACAGTTCATCAAGACGCGTGGGCAGCGACGCAGCGGGCCTGCGGTCGGGGAGCCGCGAGATCAATGCCAACGTGTCGCCGTAGCGCAATATCGTCGCTGTTTCTTGAGAGTGTGCCTGCCGTCTATTATGGTACTGCCGTGGAAAAATGCAATGATGATGAAACCACCCCGTCACTACCTTGACTTCACCAGACCGTAGGGCGCAATCGCCGCAGGCATTGCGCCGTTCCACATGTGGAGATGCCAAACGGCGCAATGCGCTTCGCTTCGATTGCGCCCTACGTGCTACGTGCTAAGCAACAATCTTGTTGCGCAGCAGGCCGATGCCTTCGACTTCGGTCTCCATGATGTCGCCCGGCTTCATGAACTCCGGCGGCGTGCGCGCGTGGCCCACGCCCGACGGCGTGCCGCTCAGAATGATGTCGCCCGCCTCAAGTGTGATGCCCGCCGACAACTCGGCGATGATGCGCGGCAGCTTGAAATACAGGTGCTTGGTGTTTGACGATTGCTTCACCACGCCGTTGACCTTGCAGGTGAGATTCAGATTGTTGGGGTCGGCGACATCGCCGGCGGTGACGATCCACGGTCCCATCGGCGCGTGGCCGTCGAGGCTCTTGCCGCGAAACCATTGTTGCCCGTGATGGCGCTGCACTTCGCGCGCGGATACATCGTTGGCGGCCATGTAGCCGTAGACGTGTTTCATCGCGTTGGCCTCGGTGATGTTGGTGCCGCCGGGGCCGATGACCAGAGCGAGCTCGACTTCCCAATCGAGTTTTTGCGTGACGCCGCCGTGCGCGGGCACGTTGCCGAAAGGCGCGTTCACCGTCAACGGCTGCTTGGAAAAAAACGCTGGATGCGCGGGCATTTCGGCCACATGCGGGCGCGCGGCCGCGCCTTCGTTGAAGTGATCGAGATAATTCCAGCCGACGCAGAAAACATTCTTGCGCGGGCGTGGTATCGGCGCGTGCAGCTTTACTTTCGACAGCGCGTGGTGGCACTTTGTGATTTTCGCGGTGGCCTTCTTGATCGCGGCCAATCCTTTTTTGCCGCTCGCCACCAGCGAGATCATATCGT